>JAJTGL010000041.1 GCA_021297795.1 Planctomycetaceae bacterium | reverse complement strand
TTGTTGTATCCCCAGCAGGCGACGGAGCCGTCCTCTTTGAGGGCGACGGTGTGGTAGCCGCCCGCCGCGATCGCGGTGACTGGCCCGAGGTTCGCAGGCGTGTTGCACTGGCCGAAGTTGTTGTATCCCCAGCAGGCGATCGATCCATCCTGCTTGAGGGCGACGGTGTGCTCGTAGCCCGCCGCGATCGCGGTGACTGGCCCGAGGTTCGATGGCGTGTTGCACTGGTTGAAGATGTTCCATCCCCAGCAAGCGACCGTTCCGTCTTGCTTGAGGGCGACGGTGTGGTAGCCGCCCGCCGCGATCGCGGTGACTGTGCCGAGGTTCGCAGGCGTGTTGCACTGGCCGGATTCGTTCCGTCCCCAGCAGGCGACGGTTCCGTCTTGTTTGAGGGCGACAGTGTGCTCGTAGCCCGTTCCGTCTTGCTTGAGGGCGACGGTGTGGGCTTCGCCCGCCGCGATCGCGGAGACCGGCCCGAGGTTCGAGGGCGTGTTGCACTGGCCGTAGTTGTTGTATCCCCAGCAGGCGATCGATCCATCCTGCTTGAGGGCAACGGTGTGGTAGCCGCCCGCTGCGACCTTCACGATGTTGTTCGAAATGTCGTCGACGTTGCTGAAGCCGGTATAGCCCCAGCCCGCGACGCTTTGTGCCCGCGCGTCGCGCGCGCCGAAGCACGCCGCGATCGCGACCACCGCCACCACGAACGCCGACCACATCGAACCAAGCTTCGCGATTGAACTTCGCTTTGTCATCGTGCAACTCCTCAGATCGAACCGAATCACACCCCGTCAAACCCTGACGAACCTTCCCCGAATTGACGCTCGCGAAAGTCTCGCCGATACGTTCACCGATTGCTTCGCGGAATGGCAAACAATTTTGAAATCGTCGTTGTCTCGCGCCCGAGAATCGGCCTGCGAAGGGCTGAGCGCGGGGAGTGACACCCTCACACCCCCGACGCAGCACGCAGCACCGCGTCCGCGAACAGCGGGGCGGTTGCCGCGACGACGGCAGCCACAGCAACCGCCGCCGAAAGCAGCATCATGGCCTCGACCGCGAGGAACGCAGCCACACGCGCGCGGCTCGCGCCGAGTCGCTTCATCAACGCAAGTTCATCGGCACGTAACCGAATCGACAGCGCGAACGCAGTCGCCACCACCAGCGCGACAAGCGCGGTCGTCGCCAGCGCAACCGCGCCAAGCACGCGACCGACACCAAAGATGCGATCCAACACGCGCTCGACAAAGAGATCGGGCCGCACGAGTTGCAGCGCTTCGTCTTTCCCCGTGAAGCGGCCGAGCAAAATCGCCTGCGCCTTCGCGTCGCGCGGGAAGACCAGCGCCGCATCGATCGGAAACGCGTCGATACTGCCGTGGAAATGAAAGTCGGGCGCTGGCGCTTCGGTCGCGCTGCGCTCGATCTTGAGCGCTTCGCTCGCGATCGCGTTTGCGCCGTCCTTCGCCATCAACGCGCCGGGCGTTGTTGCTTGCGTCGGATCGTCGTGGCGATGACCAAGTCCGCGGATCGTCCACATCGTGGGGAGGTCGACGAAGATCACGCCGTCGTCGGGTGTACCCGTTGCAGGCAGTACGCCCGTCACGCGCAACTCCAGCGGAAAGACCCCGGCCAAGTTCGACAAGGATTCGGGATCGGTGAAGAGCTTGTCGCCGGGCGCCAAACCAAGCGCGCGCGCGGCGCCAGCGCCGACCACGCAATCGGAAATCGTGGCGAAGAACTGTCCTTCGGCGGGGGCGAGTGCGCGGCGGTCGAAGTAGTCGAGCGTGGTGCCGACGACGGGCGTCTTGCGCGCGGTTGCGCCGAGTGCGATCGGGACTGCGAAGGCCAGGGGGCCTCGTGTGCGCGTTTCGGTTGGGTCGCGGTCGGCGTCGCGCGTTTCCACCCGCGCCAAATCCCGCATCGCCAGGTTGTCGGGCGCGCGTGTTGCGAAGAACAACGCGCCGAACACGAGGTCCGACTCGCTTCCCTTCGCACCAAGGACAAGCGGCGCAACCGCCGCGCGCGCGCGCATGTCGCGCGACGCCGTCTCCAGCAACGTCGACAACGCCACCGGCAGCCCGAGCGACAATCCGAGCACCACGACGAGCAGCGCGCTGCGCTTCCATGCGTGGCGCAGCGAAGCGAGTGCCAAAAACGCCGCGTGGCGCAGCGCACTCACGACGCACCTCCGATCGCAAGCACGCGGTCGAAGCTGCCGAGAATCGATTCATCGTGCGTGGCAACGACCAGCGCAGCACCCGCCGCGCGCACTTCCTCAAGAAGCAGGGCCGCGATTTCTTTCTTGAGCGCGGGGTCGAGGTTACCCGTGGGTTCATCGGCGAGCACGATCGACGGCCGCGCGACGAGCGCGCGCGCGATCGCCACGCGCTGCCGTTCGCCATGCGATAACCGATCGATCGTGCGGCGCTCCTTGCCGCGAAGTCCGACGCGCGCGACCAGTTCCGCGGCTCGCGCACGCGCGGCGCCATCCAGTACGAGCGCCGGGTGGAGACGGAACGGCAGCAGCACGTTCTCGAGGAGATCGAGGCTTGCGACCAGCTCGAAGGTCTGGAACACCTGCCCGACATGCCGCGCGCGATAGGCGCGACGCGCACCATCCGACAGCGCGCCGAGTTCGTGCGTCTTTCCCTTCTGCGTCCGTCCGGTCTCTGCGCCGCCATCAAGAACGACCCGCACCGAGCCCTCGGCGGGCAGCAGTTCGCCGGAAAGGAGGGCGAGGAACGTGCTCTTCCCCGAGCCCGATGGCCCACGCACGGCAAGCGACGCGCCGGCCGAGAGCGCCACCGCGGGGACGCGCAGCTCGAAGATTGCAGCAGCGCTTGCCCCTTCAGCACCACCTTCCTTCGCACCACCTCCCTCCGCACCACCAGTCGTGCGGCGGAAGACGAGATCGGTGGTCACGAGCAGGTTGGCCGGGCCCGCCGGATCTGCCGGAGTCCCGTGAGCCTGACCATGGTGCGTGTGCGCCGGGTGCGTCACGCGCGAAAGCGTACCCGAGCGCGATATCCTGCGCGCATGCTCGTCGACAGTCGCGTGCCGCGCTGGATCCGCATCGGCCTCATCGTCACCTTCGTCCTCGGGACGATGGTCGGGATCGGCGTGATGCTGTTGCAGGCGCTTGGATTCGTTGGCCCTGGCGGCAGCATTCGTACCGGGCGTATCCCAACCGCCGAGGAGCGCGCCGCGCATCAGGCACTCCGAGAGGCCGAACTCCCGCGGATCTTCGTGGCGAACCCGATCATCGCGTCGATGGTGCGCTCGCTTGCCGGCGAAGGCGACCGCTACACGCTGTACACCCCGTGGCAGGATGACGCGACGGGCGAACCGAAAGGCGACCCCGCCTACTGGAAGCCGACCGCCGACGAGATCCGCGCGATCCAGGCGTGCGACCTGATCTATCTCAACGGCGCGGGCTACGAGCCGTGGGCCGTGCAGGCCGCGCTGCCGCGCGCGAAGACGGTCGACACGACGGCGGATCTCGCGAGCCGCCTCATCGTCGAGGAAGGCGAGACGCACTCGCATGGCCCCGATGGCGAACACTCGCACTCGGGCTTCGCGTCGACCACGTGGCTGTCGCCCGCGCTTGCGAAGGAGCAACTCGGCACGATCGTCGGGCGGCTGTACGAAGTGCTTGGTTCGACCTATCCGACCGGCGAGATCTACCAGGACGTCTGCAAGCGGCTCGACGAGGCCTCGGCGAACCTGCGAGAGGTCGGCAAACTGCAGCCGAAGCTGCTCGCCTCGCATCCGGTGTACCAGTACCTCGGGGAAGCGGGCGGCATCGCGATCGACAGCATGCACTGGGAGCCGGGCGAGATGCCGAGCGACAAGGAGTGGACGAAGTTCCGCCTCACGCGCGCGGCGCATCCGCGGCCGACCGCGTGGATGCTGTGGGAAGGCGAACCCGGCCCCGAGGTCCGCGCCAAGCTCGAGGCCGAGGGTGTCAACGTCTTCATCCTGCCGCTCTTTCCGATCGACCGGTCGAAGGCTTCGGGCGACGATGTCCACCGCGAGGTCGACCGCGAGTTCGTGTGGTACTACCCCGAACTGATCGAGTCGTTGCGTGCGGCGGTCGGCGGCAAGGCGCCGGGCGGGTAAACTGGGCGAATGCTCCGCACGCTTTTCGTCGCCGCACTTCTCGCCATTGCTCCCGCCACCGAGGTCCTCGCGCAGAACGCGCCGACGGCTGCGGGCGCAGCCACGTCGAAGAAGGAAGTCCCGCCGCCCGGGATGTTCTATGGGATCGAGAAGGCACGCCCGAAGAAGAGCGGCGCGCTGCGACTTGCGTGCTACAACGTCGAGAATCTCTTCGACCAGAAGGACGACCCGGCGAATCCGTTCGATCAGGACGAGATGACGAAGCCCGAGCGTCTCGAGGCGCTCGCGAAGACGATCCGGGAGCTCGACGCCGACATCCTCTGCCTCGAGGAGGTCGAGTCGAAGGAGTGCCTGCTCTGGTTCCGCGACACCTACCTGAAGGGGATGGGCTACGAACACGCGGCGAGCGAGGATAACGGCTACAACCGCGGCATCGAGCAGTCGGTGCTGTCGCGCGTGCCGATCGTGAAGGCGCAGGTCTACACGGGCGAGGATCTCGTGATCAGCGACATGGAGTCGCGCCGCAACGGCGACAGCGCGAAGCGCCTTGGCGGCACATGGGCGCCGCCTGCGAAGGGGTCGATGCCCGAGCGATTCCAGCGCTCGCCGATGCGCGTCGATCTCAAGACGAAGGACGGCTATCCGCTGACGGTGTACGTCGTCCACTTCAAGGCGGGCCGCGACTTCGACCATCAGCGCGAGCTCGAGGCGCTGCAGGTCGAGGCGTGGGTCGAGGAGGAGCTCAAGTCGAACCCCGACGCGAACATCGCGGTGCTCGGCGACTACAACGGCACGCCGAACGACATGAACGTGAAGGCGCTGCGCATGTCGGACGACGGGCTCGTGAGCGCCTACGACTGGCGGTTCGACCCGAAGGCGAAGTCGTCGACCTACGCCACGCACGCGAGCGAGCGCTCGATCGACTTCATCGTGATGTCGCCCGGCCTCGCGGCCGACTGCGTCGACGGCTCGTACTTCGTCCTCGGCACCATGCAGCTTCACAAGGACGCCGACTGGCGCACCGCGGAGAAGCCGCAGGGCTACGCGAGCGACCACATGCCCGTGTCGATCGAGCTCGTTCCGAAGGACAAGCCGGCGAGCGCGTTCAAGCGCGCGCAGCCGAAGGAGAGCGCAGCAGCCACGTCCGGATCGAACGCGGGTTCGTCGGGCACCGAGCCCGCGACGAAGGCGCAGTCCGGCGCGCTGCGCGCGGTCGATGGCGGCAAGCAGGCTCCGGCGGCCGACGTCGCGGCGGCCACCAAGCTTGTCGCCGCAGGCTGGCGCTACGTGATGCCCGAACCGAAGAGCAAGGCCGCGAAGTGGGGCAACAAGGACACCCGCACGACGTGGTGGCCGGGCTACTGGAAGAACGCAAGCGGCGCGACGAGCGTGGCGCAGCCCGCCGAGGCGGACAAGTTCGCAGGCGACGGCGCCGCGAAGCCCGGTTGGAAGGACGGCGGTTCGCCGAAGACTCCGACGTGGGTCGAGTGGCTCTGCTCCGAGTCGGGCGGCGTGATGCCCGAGTGAGATCGATGCGCGCCGCGTCGGCGCGCGGCGTGCCATGCACGGAGGATTCGCGATGCAACCGTTCGGACTCCTGCTCATCCTCGTCGGCGCGTTCTGTGCCGCGGCCGCGCTCTTCGACTGGGACTTCGTCTTCGAGGGACGCAAGGTGCGGTCCCACGTGGCGCTTCTCGGCCGAGGCGGCATGCGCGCGATCTACTTCCTCATCGGCGCGGGGATGATCGTGCTCGGTGCGCTTGCGGCGCTCGGCGTGATCGGCGCCGCGGAAGAGACGCACCGCCACATGCGGTGAACGCATCGCGTTCGATCTGAATCGAACTGCGTCGACGACGCGTGGGACGGCCCTTCGCCGCGGTCAACCGCGGTCAACCGCGGTCAGCCCTGGCCAAGCAGGCGCATCACCTCGGTGACGTCCTTGTCGCCGCGGCCCGACACGTTGATGACGAGATTCTGGTCGGGCTTCATCGCGCGCGCAGCGACGATGGCGCCGTGGATCGCATGCGACGTCTCGAGCGCGGGAATGATGCCTTCCATGCGCGCGAAGACCTGGAAGGCCTCGAGCGCCTCGGCATCGGTCGCGGCGATGTACTCGACGCGCTTGGTGTCCTTCCACCAGGAGTGCTCGGGCCCGACGCCCGGGTAGTCGAGCCCCGCGCTGCACGAGTGGACGTCGGCCGTCTGCCCGAACTCGTCCTGCAGCACGTAGCTCATCGAGCCGTGCAGGACGCCGGGTGTCCCCCACGTGAGCGGTGCGGCGTGATCGCCGGGCCGCGCGCCGCGACCGCCGGCCTCGACGCCGATCAGGCGCACCGACGCATCCTCGACGAACGGATAGAAAATGCCAGCGGCATTCGATCCGCCGCCGACGCACGCGACCACCGCATCCGGCAGGCGACCGAGCTTCTCGAGGCACTGCGCGCGGCACTCGCGGCCGATCACGCTCTGGAAGTCGCGCACCATCATCGGGAAGGGGTGCGGCCCCACGACCGATCCGATGATGTAGTGGGTCTGTCCCACCGAGCCCATCCAGTCGCGCATCGCCTCGTTGGTCGCGTCCTTCAGCGTCTTCGAGCCCGAATCAACCTCGATCACCTTCGCGCCCATCAACCGCATGCGGAAGACGTTGAGCTTCTGCCGACGCACGTCCTCGCTGCCCATGTAGACGCAGCACTCGAGGCCGAAGCGCGCGCACGCGGTCGCGGTTGCGACGCCGTGCTGGCCGGCGCCGGTCTCGGCGATGATGCGGGTCTTCCCCATGCGCTTCGCGAGCAGCGCCTGTCCGAGCGCGTTGTTGATCTTGTGGGCGCCGGTGTGCGCGAGATCCTCGCGCTTGAGCCAGATGCGCGCGCCGCCCGCATGCGCGGAGAAGCGCGGCGCCGGCGTGAGTTGCGTGGGCCGTCCGACAAACTCGCGCAGCAGCCGGTCGATCTCGCCGAGGAACGCGGGATCCGCCCGCGCCTCGCGGTACGCCGCGTCGAGCTCCTCGAGCGCCGCGAGCAGCGTCTCGGGCACGTAGCGGCCGCCGAATTTGCCGAAGCGTCCGGACGCATCGGGAACCTGCGTGAAGGGAACGGTGGTCATCGTCGGGGGTCCTACGCGGTCGCTGCACGCTGGCGATGGAGGATCGCAAGCACGGGACCGCTGAGAGCGTAGACGACGAAGCCCGCAGCGAGCGCCTCCGTCGGCCACCAAATCGCGATGAGCACCGGCACCACGATGCGGAGCAGGCTGCGGAAGCCGCGACGCGATCGCAACACCTTGTTCGCGAAGTGGGAGTATCGGATGTTCGAGATCATTGCGAACGCAACGATCGCGGTGACGACCGGGATCCCGAGTGCGGCGATGCGTGCGAAGGTGAGGCCTTCCTCGATGCCCTCGTGCTTCGCGAGGAGGTGCTGGTGCAGCACGATCAGGCTGGCGACCGTGCCGCCGGCGCCGGGCGAAGGCAGGCCGCGGAAGTAGAGGTGGTCCTCCTCCTTCGCGCTGCGGACCTCGGCATTGAATCGTGCAAGCCGGAGAGCCGTGCAGCACATGTAGAACGCCGCGATCGCCCAGAGGAACTTGGCGTAGGCGTTGTCGGCGGGTCCGAGGATCGCGAGGCCCTCGGCGGGCCCGTAGTAGTGGCTCACGAGGCGCAGCGTCATGAACGCGGGCGCGACGCCGAACGTGATGACGTCGGCGAGGCTGTCGAGCTGTGCGCCGATGTCCGAGGTCGAGCGGGTGAGCCGGGCGACCGAGCCGTCGATCGCGTCGAAGAACATCCCGAGGAAGATCAGCGCGCCCGCGACCGAGAGCGTCGACCAGCCGAAGGCGGTATCGGCGATCGGCTTCGCGGCATAGTGGATGGCCGCAAAGCCGCAGATCGCGTTTCCGAGGGTGAGGAGCGTGGGCAGCACGCTGGCCGCGCGGCGACGGCGCATGCGCCGTGAGGCGCGGTCGCGAAGATCGGGTCGGTCGGTGGCGGTCATGATCGGTTCACGGTTCGCGCACGGTTCGCTCACGGGCGCTCGCCGCCTGAATCGGGCGGTTCCGACGTCGCTCCGTCGACAGATGCATCCACAGGCTCGGGTGCCGGTTGCTCGTTCACGTCATCCCGCGCGGTCGGGTCGACCCCGGGTGATCCCGGCAGGATATCGGCGAACTTCGGCTCGATCACGAGTACGAGTGCGCGGTCCGGAAAGGGGCGCCCGTCGAAGAGGAGCGCCGCGCGCGTGGGCGGCGGCAAGGCGGGTGGTTCCGCGCCCTTCTCGGCCTCCGGGGGCACAAATGGCGCCTCGAGCAAGATCAGCGACTCGTCGGCCGCGAGTTCGAGCTTCAGCCTTCCGCCCGGCAGATCGGTCATCCGCTCGCGTGCCGCGGAGGGATCGAGCGAGACGCCCGCAAGTCGGTTGGGCGTGAGTCCGAGCCGCAGTTCGATGCGCGCTGCCGCCGCGTCGACGGTGGGGAAGCACCAGCCGCGCATGGCGAGGCGCAGAAGGCCCTCCGACGACCGCTCGGGTCTGCTGCCCGAGAAGACGACGAAGTCGCGACCGAGTTCGACCGTGGCGAGGTCGGCGAACGCGTCGGTCTGTCCGAGCGCGGTGCGCCGCGCGGCGCGCGGCCCCTCGAAGAGCGCCGCGATCTCGCCGAGCCGAGCGGTCTTCGCGCGGAGGAGCACGATGCCGTCGCGCGAGAGGTCGGAGGCGATGCGCGTGGCGGCGCCGCTCTCCTCGATCCGCGCGATCGCCGACTGCCGCACCTTCGGGTCGAGGGTCACGTGCCAGCGAACGAGCTCGAGTCCGACCGTCGTGGTCACCCGACCGGTGCGCTCGCGCGCGGGGTCGACCGGCGGACGCGCGCCTGCGGAGGATGGACGCTTCGACGGCGCGCAGCCTGCGGCCCCGCATGCGACGGAAGCAAGCAGCAGCGCGAGCGCGGCGTTCACCCGGACCGCGCGCGTCTTCATGCGTGGGTGCGCGGCTCGGCGCCGTTCAGGAAGTCGATGAACGCGCGGAGCCGGCTCCATGCCTTGCGGTTGAAGCGGAACGCAATGCGCGGGAGTTCCCGGTGCTCCTCTTCCTCCTCGAAGGCGGCGACCGCCCGGAACGAGCCGTCGACGCACAGTTCGGCGCGGAAACGACGCTCGGCTTCGGCGAGCTCGTGGTCGGTCGGCGGCGTGAGGAGGCGCAGCACGAGGTCCTTGCCGACGAATCGCATCGAGTGGAAGCGGCGGTAGAACGTGGCGACCTCCTCGACGGCCTTCGCGGGGTCGTGGTGGATCGTGTAGAGCCCGCGATCCTCGGGCGAGATGAGGCGTCGGCGCGCCAGCGGGAGCACGCAGCCTTCCTCCCAGCCCTTCCAGTAGTCGCCGCCCTTGTGCTCGAGCAGCACCACCGGCACGAGATTCGACTTGCCGGTCTGGATGAGCGTGAGCGCCTCGAAGAGCTCGTCCTGCGTGCCGAATCCGCCCGGGAAGACGGCGACCGCGTCGGAGTGCGCCATGAACATCAGCTTGCGCGTGAAGAAGTAGCGGAAGTTGACGAGCTTCGGATCGCCGTCGATCACCGAGTTCGCGCCAGCCTCGAACGGAAGCCGGATGCGCAGGCCGAAGCACTTCTCGACGTCGGGGCCCTCGTGGCCGGCCTTCATGATGCCGTCGCCCGCGCCGGTGATGACCATCATGCCCGCCGCCGAGATCAGCTGGCTGAACTCGCGGGCCTGGATGTAGTCGGGGTCGGTCGGTGGCGTGCGCGCGCTGCCGAAGATCGAGATCTTGCGCGTGCCGCGGTACGGATTGAAGATCCGGTACGCATGGCGCATCTCCTTGAGTGCGGTGCGCACCAGCTTGAGCTGGCCCATGTCGGCGCCGTCGGCCACGAGCTTCAGGCTCGAGAGCATCATCTCGGCCACCAGTTCGCGCGCCTCGTGCGAGGGCTTCACGCCGGTCGTCGTGAAGAAGGAATCGACGGCGGCTTCGATGTGCGAGAGGTCGAGGTGGGCGGGGCGCTGGGGTTCGCTCATGAGATCGTGTCGCTTGCTCGGTCGGTACCGGATCGCCGCACGCCGATGGCGCGCAGCGGGGAGCTCATTGTCGCCGTTCCGCGGGTGGAGTGGTGGGCGGAGCCGGAGGGGATTTGGGCGTTTCCTGCGGTTCAGGCGCGTTCGGGTCCGGAGGCGCAGTGGCCGGCGTCGCCGGCGGGGAGGTTCCGGTCGCAGGTGCCTCGCTCGCTGGGGGCGCGGGTGATGCGGGCTCGGGCGATGCGGGCTGGGGCGATGCGGGAGCTGGCGTCGTGGCCGCGGGGTTCATCGTCGGCATCGCCGACGCCGACGGGATCGGCACGATCTTGGACACCGGCTCGCCGAGCGTGCCGCCGATGTCGATCGCGAAGAGCTGGTTGGTCACCGCACCGATCACGTCGCTCAGGATCGGCACGGTTCCCTTCGGGAAGAAGCGCATCGCGAGCGCGAAGGTCGGGATGTCGAGCTTGCCCGCGCCCGAGAGCGTGAGGGTTCCGGTCGTCAGCGTGCAGGGGTCGATGACGACGGTGTCGCCCTCGATGCGGAAGGTCGTGTCGAGCGCGTTCAGCGAGGCGCTGAGCGGGAGCATCAGCTGCGTCAGCTGCAGCGCGCGCAGCGCGATCGGCGCGTCCGCGAGCCGCGCATCGCGCACCGCGATGCGGCCGAGGCCGGCGCGACCGGAGACATGCTCCGACTTCGAGCCCATCGGTCCGGAGATCTCGAGATATCCCTCGAGCCTCCCGTCGCTGCCGCGGTTCGAGACGTTGCGCTCCGGCGAGCGCTTCGGATCGGCGACGAGCGCGTAGTCGGCGCCGGCGAGCCGAACGCGCGCGCGGTAGGTGTTCGCCTTGAAGTCGGTGGCGGCGACGAGGTCGAAGCGGCCGAGACCGAAGTCGCCCGCACCCTCGATCGACAGCGCGTCGCCTGTGGCGTCGGTTGCGATCCGCACCTCCGCGGCGCCCATCGGACGCTCGAAGACGATCGCACGATCGGCATGCAGCGTCGACTCGAAGCGCACGGGCTTGGGCGCGCGCGGTTCGTAGTCGAGCGAGAAGGGAAGTCGGCCGTCGAGCGCGCTGAACGCGACGCCGCTCGAGAAACCCGCCTTCGAGAGCGTCGCCTCGCCCTTGAGGCGATAGACGTCGACGGCGTCGTCGTTCGATGCCGTGGTGGGTTCGCCCGTCGCCGACGCGCCTGCGACGGACGTGCTGTCGAGCCCCGATCGCCAGCGCGCGCTCATCTCGTCGATGGCAAGCGTGAAGGGGCCCTCCGACAGAAGGTCGATCGCGGCGCTCGACGTGTCGAGCGGCGGTGGAAGCTGCGCGCGCAGCGCCCGCGTCAGGCGCGGCGCATCGATGTGCAGCGAGGAGACGAGCGATGCCGTCGCCGAGACACCCTCGTTCGTCGGCACTTCCACCGTGCCCTCGGCGCGCACCGTGCCGCCCTCGAGGCTCTGCGCCGGCTCCGCGGTCGCGCCCGATCCCGGGGCGAAGCGCGCGGCCACCTTCCAACGCACGCCGTCCTCGCCGGCATCGATCGAGGACGTTTCATCGAAGAGGATCTCGACGCGTGCATCGCGCGCGCCGGCGGCGAGCGACTTCGGGGTCACCTCGATCGACTCCTTCGCGCCGCGCGCGTAGTGGGCGTCGAAGCGGCCGGTCGCGTTGCTCGAGCGCATCCAGTCGACGACGGCGTCCGCGCGCGGCGCGAGCAGCTCGCGGACGAGCGGCGACTCGAACCGGCAGTTCGAGAGCCGCGCATCGAGCGCGCTCGATGCGTTCGTCGCCGAGGTCGACAACGGCCCCGAAAGCCGCAGGATTCCGTCGTCCTGGTTGCCGTCGGTCAGGCGGAACTCGAGGCTCTCGGCGCGCAGGCCGCGCTCGTCGAGCGCGATGCGGCCCGCGATCCGTTCCGCGCGCACCCGGCTACCGTCGAGGGTGACCTCGAGCCAGTCGGGGCTGAAGGTGCCGCGGGTCTCCGAGCCCTTCGCGCCCACCGAGCGGCGCACCGAGCCGTCGATCGCTCCCGTCGGTCCGTAGCGCGCGAAGCGGTCCTGCGCGGTCTTCGAGTCGCCTGCGAGGAATCCCTCGAACGCGCGGTCGACGGGCAGGTCGTGCAGCTCGACCTCGACGAGGCTGTTCGGTCCGTTGAGGTCGTCGAAGCCGCTCGCGACGATCGATCCCGTGCCGTGGCGGCCGACGCACTGATCGAAGCTCACGCGCTCGGGCACGATGTCGATGCGCGCGGAGCACTCCTCGAGCGTGAACTCGGCGGGCCACTCGAGACCCTGCGTGGCGAGCCACGTGCGTCCCTCGGCGTCGGGAGCCGCGAGCCCCTCCGAGAACGCGATCTTGAAGCGGTAGTCCTCGCTGCCGTCGGGCTTCGACGTCACGACGCCGTTCATCTCCATCGAGCCCGAGAGGCCGAGTGCGCGGAGCAGCTCGCCACCGGGTGCGTACTGCTGGCCGGGCCAGCCGCTCGGCACTTCCTCGCCGCTGTGCGGGATCGCGGCGAGGAGCGCGGGGTTGAGCGCGTCGTCCTTGTCGCTGATCTGCATCAGGGGAAGGAGATCGCGGCCACCCTTGCCATCGCGCGGGATGCGCACGGAGCCCGACACCGTGAAGAGGCCGCCCGCCGGAGTCACGGCGGAAAGTCCGCCGCCGCTGAATACGATCGCCTCGTCGAGCAGCTGGACCGCGCCGCGCTCGAGGCGCAGCGGATACGGGAAGCGGCCGAAGAGGACGCCCGCCTTCCGCACCTCGATGTCGCCGGTCACGATGATCGGCTGTCCGAATCCCGCGGGCGAGTAGACGCGCATGCGGAAGCCGCAGCGTCCGCCGAGGGCGAACGGTCCCGCCGCGATCGAGCGTCCGAGCCGCTCGCGCGTGGCCTTCGTGGCGTCGCCGTCGCCGAGCCGCGCGAGTTGCTGGCGCTGGGCGACGAGTGCGTTCGCGTCGGGAAGGAGGCCGGCGCGCGAGAGATTCGCCGCCGCGCGCTCGTCGAAGAGGAGCTCGAGCGCCTCGCGCGTGCCGCCGTCGAAGCTCGCGAAGAGCGTGCCGTCGATCGGCGCGTCCTCACAGATGATGTTGAGATCGATCTCGGCGCCGGTCGACACGCCGTCGAGACGGCCCTCGATCGCCACCGTGATCGGAGCCTCCTCTCGCGGAGCCTCCACGATCGGCGGACCCGCGGGCGTCGAATCCTTCGCGGGATCCGCCGCCGGCTTCGGCCGTCGTCCCTGGCCGACGATCCGCTCGACGACGATGTCGTCCCCCTCGAACGTGATCGTGCCCGTCACCGCCTCGAGCGGATACGGGAACTCCTCGAACGCACCCGCGCAGTCCTTGAGGTTCAGCGTCCCGGTCGAGCGGAACGGAGCGGGCTTGCGGTCCTTCGTCGGCGTACCGCGCTCGAAGCGCGTCTCGACGTCGATCGTCCACTGCACGATGTTGAAGTCGGAGATGATCTTGACCGCGGGCGCGGGGAGTTGCAGCGTGTCGGGCGCGCCCGGTGCGATGACCGGTGATGAGAACGAGGGGATCGTCGCGCTGAGCGTGAACGGCGCGATGCGCAGCGCCTGCTCGAGCCATGCATCGCGCTTCTCCCAGTCGAACGGCTCCATCGACTCGCGAGGGATGTCGATCGTGAACGCGCACTCGAAGGGCACGGGAATCACGCGGGCGGCGGGATCGCGCGCGCCGAGCTCGCCCTTGAGATTGCGCAGTTCCGCGCGATCGGCCCAGACCCGCAGCGAACCCTCGCGCACCGTCATGCGCGGCGTGCTGCGCATCGGAACCGCCTTGCCGCCCGCGAAGCCGCTCCATGCGGTCGAGAGACCTTCCTCGCCGAGAAGATCGAGCGGCAGGTCGATCGCGACGCCCTCCACGTCGAGCTCGGCGGAGGGCTCGGTGGTGGGCGAATAGTCGAACTTCGCGCGACGGAGCTTTCCATCGAGCGAGAGCCGTCGTGTCCAGTCGCGCACCGCGGTGGGTGCGATCGCGAGCTCGTGGTCCTTCACCACGAGATCGTCGACCTCGAGCGAGAGTTCCTGCGCCGACGGCGAGAATCCACCGCGGATGGCGCCGATCGCGAGGTTGCCCTCCGCGTCGGGACGTCCCGTGAGCAGAAGGTCGTAGTGGGTGGGACGGTCGCTGTTCTGCCGCAGCTCGCCGCGGAAGCGCAGTTCGCCGAGCGCGCGATAGCCGGTCGATGCGTCGACGCCGTTCTCGACGACGAGTTCTCCGATCGTCACCGCGGGCAGCGTGACCGTGTCCTTCCTCTCATCCGGCTTCTCCGGCTCGTCGGGCTTCCTCTCGGGCTTGAGGTCGAGGATCGAGAAGTTGCCCGAGCCATCGGCGCGTTCGACGAGCCGGAGTTCGAGTCGATTCGCGGAGACCGATCGCACGTCGATTGCGCCGATGAGGAGTGCCCACGGCGAGAAGCGCACGCGGATGCGGTCTGCGTATGCCAGTTGGCCGGCGTCGTCCTTCCAGCCGTCGACGCGCACGCGGAGATCCTCGAGGACAAGGGTGTCGAAGCCCTCGAGCGCGATCCGAGAGGCGGTGACGGGGCCACCGAGCGCCTTCGTCGCGCGCGGAAGGATGAGCCATGCGAGGGTCGAGGGGCGCGTGATCCAGACGCCACCGACGGCGATCAGAAGCGTCAGTACCACGAGTCCGCGCAGCAGCGATCGGCGGACGCGTCTCGCATGCCGAGGGTTGCCCTGCTTGGACTGTCCGGAAGACGCGTCGCGCGGGGATCCGGGCGTGCTTCCGGGAGTGGGGACTGACGGGCGGGGGTCTGGCATCCGAGAGGTCGAGATTCTACGAAATCGGGCGCATGTGTTCCGAATCGAAGCGCGCGGTGGGATGAGGTTGCGTTGCCCCGGCTCGCGCGGCCGGTCGTATCATGCCGACTCCGAATCGGTTCGGACGCGGCGGCCCGGGGTTCCATTCCCGCGCGGCGTGTCCTCGGCTTCGAAACGCGGTTGTCCGCACGTTGGTGAGGCGCGATCGAATGGTTCGGGAGAACGATCGTGAGCGATCTGGTCGCGACCCCGGAGTTGATGGTGTTTTGATGACTGAACCGATCGCCGAGGACTTCCCGACAGGACCCGCCGGTACCGCCGTCGTGACGGGTGCATCCCACCGGGTTGGTCGTGCCATCGCGATCGAACTCGCGCGGGCGGGCTTCGGACTGGTGCTGACCTATCGAACGCGCGCCGACGCATGCGCCGAGACCGCGCGCCGTGCGCTCGAGGCGGCACGCGCCGCGGGGCACACGATCGCGGCGCGCACCGAGGCGCTCGACCTCGCGGATCCCTCCGCGGCGGAAGGCTTCGCGCGGCGGTTGGCCGCCGGCGACGGTCGCGGCGCGACGGTGATCGATCTCATCGTCCACAACGCGTCGGAGTACGTCGCGGCGGCGTTCGGCACGATCACCCGCGATGGCATCGAGGCCGCGAACCGCATCGAGGTGGTTTCGCCGCTTCTGATCACGCAGGCGCTGCGCGAGGCGCTGTCGCATTCGCGCCTTCCTGGCGGCGGCGCGGTCGTCTTCTTCAGCGACACCTACGCGCTTGGCCGCGCGCGGCCCGGATTCACGCCGTACATGCTCGCCAAGGCCGCGGTGGCGACGCTTGCGCAGCAGCTGGCGGTCGAGATGGCGCCGTCGGTGCGTGTCCACTGCATCGCGCCCGGTGTGATCCTCTGGCCCGAGGGATTCTCCGATGCATCGAAGGAGGCGATCCTCGCGCGCACGCCCCTCGCGCGCGCGGGTACGCCCGAGGATGCCGCGCGGCTCGTGCGGTTCCTCGCGATCGAGGCGCCGTTCATGACCGGCGAGACGATCCGGCTCGATGGCGGACGAGCGCTGCGGTAGCCGAGTACTGAGGTAGCGAGGCGGGGCCGACGTACGAATCAGTTCGACGGAGGTGCCGCGCGCAGTTCGCGCAGGGCCGGATCGATGCGCGCGCGTTGCGCCGCTCCACCGAAGAGTGCGCCGAGCGCCTCGAGTTCGCTGGCGGCGCGGGCCTCGTCACCGGCGCGGAGGAAGGCGAGCGCCGCCTCCGCGCGCACGTAGGCGTCGCTCGGTTGCGCGCGGATCGCGGCATCCCATGCGGCCGCCGCCAGCGCCGGTTCACCCGATTCGGCGAGAGCGAGCGCGAACTGCTGCGCGATCGCGGCCTTCGCGCGCTCGTCGGGGGCGAGCGCCGAGAGAAGTCGCGCCGCGTCGCGCGCGCGGCCGTTCGCGCGCAGCGCCTTCGCAAGGACAAGTCGCATCTCGAGCAGGTCGCGATCGAGCGCGAGCGCGCGTTCGGCGGCGACGAGGGCCGCGGTGTGGTCGCCGCGCGCAAGAGCGATTTCGGCGCGCAGCGCGCTGCTCCACGCCGCGTCGGGCGCGATGCGCTCGTGTCGCGCGGCGAGATCGTCGATGCGTGGATCCTTCGGGTCGCGCGCGAGCGCCGAGAGCGCCGCCGGGAGAATCGTCGCCGTATCCTCGGGTGCCGCCGCGAGCGCCGCGTCGTAGAGGCGCTGCGCGTCGTCGCGGTCGCCGATCCGATCGGCGAGCATCGCGGCGAATCGGCGTGCGTCGATCGAGGGTTGGGTTGCCGCTCCGGCCGCGTGGGCGACGGGCTCGACCGCGCGCTTCGCCTCGGTGGCCGCCTCGCGAAGCAGCGCCGTGCGCGCGTCGGGCGCGAGATCGTCGGCCAGTTCGGCGCGCGCGAAGTAGGCGCGTGCCGCGTACTCGTGGGCGGTGGGGGCAATCGATGGATCGTCGGCGACCGATGTGACCAGCTTGCGCGCGACGATCTCGGCTTCGCGTGTCCGGTTCGCGCCGATGTAGGTTTCGATCGCGCGCACGGCATCGTCGAACGCCGTGCGGTCGAGCGCGGGGGCGGTGGTGACCGTTTCGGTGGCGGCGCCAGCTGTCGTGCGATCTTCGCTGCAGCCCGAAGAGAGGAGAGGTGCGCAGAGAAACGCGCGCAACAAGAGCTGCGCACATGCGCCACATTTCAAAGCGCACGGTTGCGAGGTCGGGAAGCTGTGCGGCGTTGCGCGGCGCATTGGCTCACTCTACCCGCCCCGCAGAGCCGAATCCTGCGGTTTCGTCGCGGCCCGAGTACGCGGGGCACAGGTAGAATCGTGACCCACATGTCTTCTGGTACCCATATGTCGAGCTCTTCCGCTTCTTCCGCCACCACATCTGCTTCAGGTGAACTTCCCAAGGCCTACGTGCCATCGGAGGCCGAGGGTGCGGTGCATGCGAAGTGGGATGCGGCCCGGTGCTTTCACGCCGATCCTGCGGTACCCGGCGATACGTACGCGATCTTCATTCCGCCGCCGAACGTGACGGCCGCGCTCCACCTCGGACACGCGTTCAACAACTCGCTGCAGGATCTCCTCACGCGCTACAACCGCATGCGGGGCTTGAACACGCTGTGGATGCCGGGCACCGATCACGCGGGCATCGCCACGCAGACGGTGGTCGAGAAGCGCCTGCTCCTCCAGGGGAAGAAGCGCACCGACTTCACGCGCGAGGCATTCGTCGAGAAGGTGCAGGAGTGGAAGGACGAGTACGAGGCGACGATCCTCGGGCAGCTGAAGGGGATGGGTTGCTCGTGTGATTTCGACCGTACGCGCTTCACGATGGACGAGACGTGCGCGACGGCCGTGCGCCACGCGTTCTTCACGCTCTTCAAGGATGGACTTGTCTACCGCGGCAAGCGGCTCGTGAACTGGGACCCGGTGACGCAGACCGCGCTCGCCGACGACGAGGTCGAGATGGAGGAGGTCGACGGCAGCTTCTGGTACCTGAAGTACCCGCTCGCCGACGGCTCGGGCCACGTGACGGTCGCGACCACGCGCCCGGAGACGATGCTCGGCGACACCGCGGTTGCCGTGAATCCGAAGGATCCGCGCGCGGCGGCGCTGCGCGGCAGGAAGCTCCGCCTGCCGATCGTCGGCCGCGAGATCCCCGTGGTCGAGGACGACTACGTGGTCATGCCCGCGTCGCTTGGCGGCGACCCGGCCGATCCGAAGGCGCAGTTTGCGACGGGATTCCTGAAGGTGACGCCCGCGCACGACCCGAACGACTGGGATATCGGGCAGCGCCACGGCGTCGCCGCGATCAACGTGATGGCGCCCGACGGCTCGATCAGCGACCGCCACGGATGGATGGACGTGTCGGTCGAGGCGAAGCAGTTCGTCGGGCTTTCGCGCGAGGAGGCGCGCAAGCGGATCGTCGCGTGGTTCAAGCAGAACGGCCTGCTCGAGGACGTGAAGCCCTACCGGCACTCGGTCGGTCACTCCTACCGCTCGCATGTGCCGGTGGAGCCGTATCTCTCCGACCAGTGGTACGTGCGCGTCACCGACGACCGCCTGCGCGGCACCGCGCTGCGCGCGATGGCGAAGGATCAGGTGGACGGCGCGCTGCCCGCGGCCGTCGCGGCCGGCCCCGCGATGGCGGGCGACGGCGAACTGCGCTTCTTCCCGGCGCGCTACGCGAAGAACTTCCAGATGTGGCACGAGAACATCCGCGACTGGTGCATCTCGCGCCAGCTGTGGTGGGGTCACCGCATCCCGGTGTGGACGAAGCGTGGCGAGGCGTCGGCGCTCGCGTCCCATCTCGGTGCGCTCGCCTCGCTCGATGCGTCGCGTGCGGTCGTGCGCGCGGCGCGCGTGGTCGATGGCGCGGAGATCGCGCTTTCGGCGCTGCCGGCGGCGCAGGGCGAGCACGATCTCCACGTGTGTCTGCTCGACGATGCCGATGGCGCGTCGCTCGAGGCGATGGGCCTCCGGCGCGATCCCGACGTGCTCGACACGTGGTTCTCGTCGGCGCTCTGGCCGCTCTCGACCCTCGGCTGGCCCGACCCGTCGAAGTGGCCCGAGATGGCGGGGCTTCTCGACCGCTACAACCCGAGCTCGGTGCTCTGCACCGCGCGCGAGATCATCACGCTGTGGGTGTCGCGCATGGTGATGTTCAACCGCTACTTCCTCGGGCGGCTGCCGTTCAAGCATGTGTTCATCCACGCGATGATTCAGGACGGCCACGGGCAGAAGATGTCGAAGTCGCTCGGAAACGGCGTCGATCCGCGCGACATCATCCACTCGCACGGCTCCGATGCGATGCGCTTCACGCTCGTGTCGATGGCGACGAACACGCAGGACGTGCGCCTGCCCGTCGACATGGTGTGCCCGCACACGGGCGAGACCTTCACGCCGAAGTGGATCACGACGAGCGCGGGTTACACGGTGGCCGACGCGGTGCAGTCGTCGCCGAAGGATGCGGCGCGGAAGATGGTCTCGGGCTTCGGCGCCGCGACGGGCGTGGCGACGCCGACTGCGGAGATTCCGCTTGCCCGCAACACGAGCGCGCGCTTCGATCTCGGGCGCAACTTCGCGAACAAGCTGTGGAACGCCACGCGGTTCGCGCTGTCGAACCTGGCGCAGGCGTCGCCCGATTCGAAGGCCGAGCCGCTCACGCTGCTCGACCGGTGGATGCTCGCGCGCCTCGAGCGCTCGGTGCGCGCGTTCGACGCGGCGGTCGCCGAGTACGAGTTCCACCGTGTGGCGGAGGTCGTGTACGACCTCGTGTGGCGCGACTTCTGCGACTGGTACCTCGAGGGCGTCAAGCCCACGATCCGCACGAATGCGACGCAGCAGGCGATCCTCGCGGCCGCGCTCGATGCGATCCTGCGCATGCTGCATCCGATCTGCCCCTTCGTGACCGAGACGCTCTGGCCGAGCGTCCAGTCGCTTGCGAAGGGCAAGGTCGATGGTGTGGTGCTTCCGCCGAGTGCGCTCTGCGCGACGGCGGCGTGGCCCGCGTTCGCGGCGCATCTGCGCGATGAGAAGGCGCTCGCCGAGTTCGCGCGCGTGCAGGCGCTCGTCGATGCGATCCGCAAGGTGCGCGGCGAGCGTCAGGTGTCGCCGAAGCGGCGGATCGCGCTGCTCGCGTCCGACTCGGTGCGCGCGCTGATCGCGTCGTCGGGCGGCGTGGTCGAGACGCTCGCGGGCCTCGAGTCGGTGGGCGCGAGCCCGGCGGCCCGGCCGGCGACCGCGGTCGCCATTCCCTTCGAGGGGAGCGAGGTGCTTCTCGACGGCCTCGTCGACGCGGTCGATGCCGGTGCCGAGAAGGCGCGGCTCACGAAGCTGATCGCGGAGCGCGAGAAGCAGGCGGCGGGCATGCGCGCGAAGCTCGGGAACGAGGCCTACGTGGCGAAGGCGCCGCCGGCGCTCGTCGAGGAGACTCGGAAGAAGCTCGCGGAGATCGACGCGGACGTGGCGGCGGCGAAGAGCGCGCTTGCGGCGTTTGGTTGAGCGCTCGCGACTGGCGGGCTGCCGAAGCTCCGCTTCGGGTGCCCGCTCTCGCTCGCTTTGGCGTGGATCGCGCCAGAGGGAGCCGCCGCAGCGGCGACCGCGTTCAT
>JAJTGL010000138.1 GCA_021297795.1 Planctomycetaceae bacterium | reverse complement strand
CAACAACGGCGCCAACACCGATGGTCCGACCCACCCGGGTGCGGACTGCGCGTCGGGCAACGACAACTTCTTCAACGACCTCTGGTACCGCGTCCAGGCGCAGGCCAACGGTTCGATGACCGTGCAGACCTGCGTCGTCAACGGCGGTCCCGCGACCACCTTCGACACCAAGCTCGCGGTGTACGACATGGGCGCCGACTTCTCGACGTTCGACTACAACACGCTGCCCGATGCGCTCGTCGGCTGCAACGATGACGGCGACGCTGCCTGCGCCGCTGGCGGCGGCGCCTTCCCGTCGCTCCTGTCGGTCAACGTTGCCAACGGCAACTGGTACCTGATCCGCGTCGCGACGTACGACACCCCGGGCACCGCCCGCGTCACCTTCGACTTCCCCGAGCCGTGCGCCCTTCCGACGCAGACCGGCACCGAGGCCGAGGCTTGCGGCGACGACACCAACGGCGGCTGCAACGCCGGCGGCCCGACCGAGTCGATCGCGGTTGGCAACAAGATCAAGGGTTCGTTCTGGATCACCGACGACGGCGCCGGTGGCCTCACCCGCGACCTCGACTGGTACCAGCTCAACGTGACCGCCGACTCGACGGTTACCGTCAATGTCTACTCGAAGAGCTTCGTCACCTCGGGCATCTTCAGCGGCGACATCACCGTTGCGGCCTGCGCCGGTGTCTCGTTCATCGGTGGCGGCGCTGGTGCTTGCCCGAGCGCTGTCTCGGCCTGCCTCACGCCGGGCACCTACTACGTCGTCGTCGGAATGGACTTCGATGCTGGTGCCACCCCCTGCGGCTCGACGACTGGTCTCAATGACTACGTCGTCGAGGTGACCTCGACCCCCGCCAGCTGCCCGACCCTCGTCGGCGCGACCTGCGCGGCGCCCGGACCGGATAGCGCCTGGAGCAACAACCAGGTTCCGCCGGCCGGCACCAACAACCTCGGTGGCGTGGTCGCCTGCGCGGCGAACCCGGCCTTCCCGAACTGCAGCGCTGGCGCTGGTACGGGTGCCAACAAGTACGCCCGCGTCTTCAACGCCGGCCTGCTCGGTGGCGAGATCAACTGCTTCGAGGTCGGCTTCTTCTCGGTCGTTCGCGCTCCGAACGCCGCGAATACGGCCTGCGCGAACTACCTCTCTGACCTCCCGCTCCCGGCGACCGTCTACATCTGCCGCGACACCGATGGCGCGAATCCGCGCAACATCATCGCGACGGCTGGCGACGGCAACGACCTCGAGGTCCTCTCGACCCGCTCGGTCCTCGTCCCCGGTATGGCTGACACCGGCGCGATCAACTTCGATCCGCCGCTCTGCCTCGATGGCGTGACGGACAACATCGTCGTCGTGCTCGACATCCCGAGCTTCCTCGTCGCGCAGGGCAACATCCCGGCGGCGCAGGGCTACGGCATGCGCGCTGCGGGTCTCACCGTGACCGGTCAGTCGTCTCAGGTCTTCATCCGCCTGAGCTGCGCTGACGCCGCTGGTCAGTTCGTCTCTGCCGAGAGCGCTGACCTCTCGACCCTCCTGGGTTCGTGGGGCGGTCCGGGCGGCGACATCGACGGCGATGGCACCACCACCGCTGCCGACCTCTCGGCCCTCCTGGGCGCGTGGGGCGCCTGCCCGTGATTCGATGACCGCTCGGGCGAAGGCTTCGGCCTGAACCCGGCGCTCGATCAGAACACCGCACACCCCCGGCTTCGGCCGGGGGTGTGTCTTTTTCGCTCGTTTGCGGTCGCCCCTCCGCAGGGTCTCGGCCCGCCGTGAGACGCGGGATGCACCGGGTTTCATCGTTTGATGCATCCGCGAGACCGGGCTTTCGGAATACCCTCGCCACCCCGGCCCGGGTCTCCCGACCTGCTTGGCCGTCTCCGGAGACCGTTCGCTTGCGCACCTTCCTTGTCGTGATGGCCATTCTGCTCGGCGCCGCCGTCGTCGGGCTTGTCGTGGCGGGCCCATCGGCGCTCGCCATGATGCCTTCGTTCGGTGCCGGCGACGAAGCACTCGAGGTGCGCGTCGCGAAGGCCGAGCGCAGGCAGTTGCTCGAGACCGTCTCAGCCCCCGGCGAGCTCGACCCGGAGATCAAGGTCGATGTGTCTGCCGAGGTCAGTGCGCGCGTCCTCGAGATCCCGTTTCGCGAGGGTGCGACCGTCCGCAAGGGTGAACTTGTCGTCAAGCTCGACGACCGCGACCTCCAGGCGTCGCTGCAAGCGCAGATGGCGCGGCGTGACGGCGAACGATTCCGCCTTCGAAGCGAGCAGGAGCGCCTCGCCGGGCCGTCGTCGCAACTCACGAATGCGCGCGCCACGCTCGAGCGTCAGCAGGCGCTCTTCAAGACCGGCGACGTGAGCCGCGCATCGCTCGACGACGCGATCGCTCGGGTGCGCGACCTCGAGGCGCAGATCGCCTCGGCACGCGAGGGGCTGTCGGTGATCGAGAGTTCGCTCGCCGCCGCCGAGGCGGACATCGAGCGCGCGCGCGAACTCCTCAAGAAGACGACGATCGTGGCCCCGATCGACGGTCAGGTGACCGAGCTGAATGCCGAGCCTGGCGAACTTGTCGTGGTCGGCACGATGAACAATGCCGGCACGAGGATCATGACGATCGCCGACCTTGCGTCGGTGCGCCTCAAGGCCAAGGTCGCCGAAAGCGACGTCGCGCGCGTGACGGCGGGGCAGGAGGCGACCGTGCGCGTGAACGCCTACCGCGGACGAGAGTTCAAGGGCAGCGTCGAGCGTGTGGCGCTTGCGCGCGGCACCGAGCAGTCGTTTGGCTCGAGCGCCGGTGGTGCCGGCAGCGGTACCGGCGGCTGGTTCAAGTGCGAGGTCAAGCTCGATCTCGCCGACGGCGAGACGCTGCTTTCCGGCCTCGCGGCGAACGTCGACATCGTGGTTGCGCGCAACGACGGACTCCTGATCCCGAGCCAGGCGCTCATGGAGAAGAAGCTCGACGAACTCCCCGCCGAGGTCGCGGACAGCCCTCTCGTCGATGCGGCGCGCAAGAAGGCCACCTTCGTCTTCACGATGGTGGACGGGAAGGCCGTGATGAAGCTCGTCCGTACGGGTGCCTCGAACCTCTCCGAGACGATGATCGCCGAAGGGCTTTCCGATGGCGATGTCGTGGTGACGGGACCGTACCGTGTGCTCGAGCGCCTCAAGGATGGAGACCGCATCCGCGAGGAGGCGCCGAAGGATGCGCGTGAAGCGGGGAAGCCGGATGCCTGATCCCGGCGCTGCTGCGCTCATCGAGGTCCGCGCGCTCACGAAGATCTACCGGGTCGGCGTCGAGACGATCCACGCGCTGCGTGGGCTTGACCTCGCCATCCGGCGCAACGAGATGGTCGCGATCATGGGTTCGTCGGGCTCGGGCAAGAGCACGCTGATGAACATGCTCGGCTGTCTCGATCGTCCGACGTCGGGCGCCTACTTCCTCAACGGCCGCGACGTGAGCCGCATGGGCGCAAGTGAGCTTGCACAGGTGCGCAACGAGGAGATCGGCTTCGTCTTCCAGAGCTTCGAGCTCCTCCCCCGGCAGTCGGCGCTGGAGAACGTCGAGCTTCCGCTCGTCTACGCCAAGGGAGGTTGGCGCGGACGGCGCCAGCGCGCGCTTGCGGCGCTCGATCGCGTCGGCCTCGGCAACCGCGTCGACCACCGTCCGAACCAGCTTTCAGGCGGCCAGCGCCAGCGTGTGGCGATCGCGCGCGCGATCCTGAACAAGCCGTCGATCCTGCTTGCGGACGAGCCGACTGGAAATCTCGACAGCCAGACCACCGCGGAGATCCTCGCGCTCTTCCGCCAGTTGCACGCCGAGGGTCAGACGATCGTCATCGTGACCCACGAGGACGAGGTCGCCGCGCACTGCCAGCGCGTGGTGCGGCTGCGCGATGGCCGCGTCCTCAGCGATCTCCCGATCGCGCAGGATGTCGCGGGGCGCCATCTCGAGTCGGTTCGTGCGACCGTGGCCAGTGCTTCCGCGGTCGCCGAGGCGATCGCCGGCGGAGGTGCCGCGTGCTGAACCCGCTCTTCTGGCTGCAGGCGATCACCCTCGCGTTCTCGCAGATCTGGGCCAACAAGTCGCGCGCGTTCCTCACGGCGCTCGGCATCATCGTCGGAGTCGCGAGCACCACGGCGGTGATCGCGGCGCTCACGGGCCTCAAGGGCAAGGTGCTCGCCGAGTTCGAGTCGGTCGGCGCGAGCAAGTTCTTCGTCTTCCCGGATCGGCCCGACAACGCGCCGCGCAACATGTATCCCTGGGAGAAGATCCTGCTGAAGCCAGAGGAAGCGCGCGCGATCCGCGACGAGTGCACGCTGGTGAAGGCGGTGACCCCCATCACCGAGGTCGGTCTCGACGTCCAGTCGGGCGACAAGCGCATCGAGGGCATCACCGTCGCGGGCATCTGGCCCGACTGGCACGAGGTGCAGAACCGGTTCGTCGAGGAGGGCAGGCCCTTCACGACGATCGACGTGGACAGCGAACGGCAGGTTTGCCTCATCAACGTCGATGCGATCACGGAGCTGGACCTTCCGGCGAACCCCGTCGGCGAGGCGATCCTGATCGGAGGTCGGCGATTCCTCGTCGTCGGCATCGTCGAGACCACGCAGGCGCGGTTCTTCGGCATGAACACGTCGAGTGCCGAGATCTTCATCCCATTCTCGGTCGCGGAGAAGATGCAGGAGCGCAACTTCTTCATGCGGATCGAGGGCATGTTCGCGAACCCCGAGCTTGCCGAGGAGGGCGAGGACGAGGTGCGCTTCGTCCTGCGGCGGATGCGCGGGCTTGCCCCGAGCGAACCGCAGACGTTCCAGGTAGCCGCGATCGACAAGTTCATCGAGCAGTTCAAGACGCTCGCGACCGGCATCACCGCGATCGCGGGCGGCATCGTCGGCATCTCGCTCCTTGTCGGCGGCATCGGCATCATGAACATCATGCTCGTCTCGGTGAGCGAACGGACCCGCGAGATCGGGTTGCGCAAGGCCGTCGGTGCGACGCCGACGGCGATCCTGCTTCAGTTCCTGCTCGAGGCGGTGACGCTGTGCCTCGTCGGCGGTTTCATCGGGATCGCGATCGGACGGATCGCCGCGTTCGGCCTGACGAAGATCCCGGGCGCGCAACTCGAGCAGGCCGACATCCCGTTCTGGGCGGTGGTGCTCAGCTTCGCGTTCAGCGCCGCGACGGGCATCGTGTTCGGTATGTTCCCGGCGATCAAGGCGGCGCGGCTCGACCCGATCGAGGCGCTGAGGCACGAATGACGATGTCGAGCACCTGCGTCCATCTCTCCTCCGCGCGCACGGGTGCTGCGGTCGCGCTCACGGTCGCGATGGCGGCCACGGGCTGCCGCAGCGGCATCTTCGACAACGAGGATCCACGCTGGCGCGTGCCCGAGTCGCAGTTGCGACGCATCGAGGCGACGGATCCCGCGGCCGCGTCGCTCGCTCCGCCCGTGACGCTCGAGGACGCCGCGAAGGAAGCGCTCGCGTCGATCGAGGTTCCTGCCGCGCCGGAGGGTGGCGTGGCGCTGTCGCTTGCGGATGTTCGCGCGGCGGTGCTTGCGAACAACCTCGACCTGCGCACGATCCTCGTGGATCCCGCGATCGCGCGCGCGAATCTCTCGGCCGAGGAGGCGAAGTTCGAGGGCGTGTTCTTCGCCGAGTACGACCGCAGCAACAACAGCGTCTTCGCCGATCTCGCGACGGGTGAGAATCCCGACGCCGACTCGTTCAACGCGGGCTTCAGCCTGCCGCTCGCGACCGGTGGCGAGATCTCGCTGTCGTCGCCGCTCACCCGCGGTGCGAGCGGGCTCACGTTCGGTGGATCGGACGACGACTGGCTGGCCGCGGTGAGCTTCTCGATGAGCCAGCCGCTTCTCCGTGGCGCAGGCGTCGATGCGAACACGCACTCGATCCGCGTGGCCGAGTGGCAGGGGCAGATCGCCGACGCGCGCACCAAGCTCGAGGCGATCCGCATCGTCGCGAACTCGGACAAGGCGTACTGGGATCTCTACTCCGCCTATCGCGAGCTTGGCGTGCGCCGCGCGCAATACGACGTGGCGGTGAAGCAGCTCGAGCGCGCGAAGCGGCGTGTGCAGGCCGGCGATGCGCCCGAGATCGAGGTGGTGCGCGCCGAGAGCGGCATCGGCCGCACGCTCGAGCAGATCATCGTCGCCGATTCGAATCTGCGCATCCGCCAGCGCGCGCTGAAGCGTCTCATGAATCGCGACGATCTGCCGGTGTCGACCGAGACCGCGTTGAAGCCTGCGAGCGATCCGAATCCGGTTGGATTGAAGCTCGATGGACGCGCGCTGGCCGACAAGGCCGTCACGAACCGGATGGAGATGCTGGAGCTCGAGCTGCAGCTTGCGATCGACCAGAGCGAGATCGGCTTCCGCCGGAACGCGGCGCTCCCGCTCTTCGTGCTCGACTACGGCTACAACCTGCAGGGCACCGGGCCCGAGGCGCACGAGGCGTACGGAAACCTCGGGAACGACGACAGCTTCGACGTGGGTGTTCGCGCCGAGATCCCGCTTGGGAACGAAGCCGCGGAGTCGCGCGTGAACGCGGCGATCCTGCAGCGTGTGCAACGGCTTGGGACGCGCGAGGCGCGTCGACAGTCGATTCAGACCGAGGTGTACGACGCGCTCGACAGCCTCGCGCAGAGCTGGCAGCGCATCCTCGCCGCGCGACTCGAGACGATCCTGGCGGCGCGCACGCTTGCGGCCGAGGAAAGGCAGTTCGACGTCGGACTACGCACGAGCACCGACGTGCTCGATGCGAGCGCAAGCCTCGCCGATGCGCAGAGCCGCGAGGTCGCGGCGCTTGCGAGCTATCAGATCGCCCTTGTCGACATCGCATTCGCGACG
>JAJTGL010000040.1 GCA_021297795.1 Planctomycetaceae bacterium | reverse complement strand
CGGCGCCGCGGGCGCAGGCGCAGGCTTCGCGGCGGGGGCGGGCGCGGCCTTCGGAGCCGGAGCAGCAGCCCCACCGCCACCCTTCGCGCACCGGCCTTCACCGACGCCACATCCTCGCCCTCGAGGGCGATCAGCGCGATCGCGGTGCCGACCTTCACCTGCTTGCCCGGCTCGACGAGGATCGCCGCGAGCTTGCCGTCGTCGAAGCACTGCATCTCCATCGTGGCCTTGTCGGTCTCGATGTCGGCGAGGACCGAGCCGGAGCGCACGGAGTCGCCTTCCTTCACGTTCCACTTGATGACGGTGCCCGCTTCCATCGTGTCGGAGAGACGGGGCATGGTGAGTTCAATGGGCATGGCTTGATCGCAGTCGTCTGAGATTCTTGATCCGAACAGGATCCGGAGAGTCCTACTCCAGGTCCGGGCAACTACGCGCGGTACGTCGCGGCGCGCACCGCCTCGCAGATCTTGCGGACGTTCGGCAGGTACTCCTGCTCGAGCTTCGACGAGTACGGCGTGGGCACGTCGTCCGAGTGGACGCGGTGCACGAAGTTGTCGAGATCGTCGAAGCAGTGCTTGTGGATCAGCGCCGCGAGCTCGCCGCCCGGCGACGAGAAGCTCCACGACTGGTCGACCACGACCGCGCAGTTCGTCTTGCGCACGCTCGCGACCACCGTCGGCAGGTCGAGCGGACGGATCGTGCGGAGGTCGATCACCTCGCACGAGATGCCCTCCTTCGCAAGGATCTCCGCGGCCTCGAGGCAGAAGTTGACCGGACGGCCCCAGGAGCAGAGCGTGCAGTCGGTTCCCTTGCGGCGCACGGCGGCATGACCGAACGGGATGAGGTACTCGCCCTCGGGCACATGGCCCTTGTTGCCGAGCATGCGCTCGCTCTCGAGGAAGAACACCGGATCGTCGTCGCGGATCGCGGTCTTCATCAGGCCCTTCGCATCGGCGGGGCACGACGGGATCACGATCTTCACGCCGGGCACGTTCGAGAAGAGCCCCTCGACGCACCAGGAGTGCGTCGAACCGAGCTGTCCGCCCGCGCCGTCGTTGCCGCGGAAGACGATCGGGCAACCCCACTGGCCACCCGACATGTAGAGCATCTTCGGCGCGTTGTTCAGGATCGGGTCGGCAGCGACGAGCGAGAACGACCACGACATGAACTCGCAGATCGGGCGAAGGCCCATCATCGCGGCGCCGATCGCCATGCCGGCGAAGCCCGACTCCGAGATCGGCGTGTCGATGATGCGGCGCTCGCCGAACTCGGCAAGCATGCCCTTCGACACCTTGTAGGCGCCGTCGTACTGCGCGACTTCCTCGCCGAGCAGGAACACGCGCTTGTCGCGGCGCATCTCCTCGCTCATCGCCTCGCGGATCGCGTCGCGGAACTCGATCTCACGGACCGCTCCGCCGAGGGTCTCGGGCTCGCGGAAGATTGGATTCGACATCACGGGACTCGACATGGTGGCGCTCATACGAGGCCCTCCTTTCCATCCGTCGCGCGGAAGGTGCAGACGTTCGAGGCACCTCCCGTGAACTCGGGCTGCGAGGAGCCGGTGAAGCGGCCCCACGGCTCGACGAACACATCGGTGTAGAGGTCCGACATCGGCGGCTCGGGCGACTCGTTCGAGAACTGGATCGCGTCGCGAACCTCCTCGCGGCACGCCTTCATGATCTCCTTGATCGACTCGTCGGTCACGACGCCGTGGTCGAGCAGCGCGCGCTCGTACTTGCCGATCGGGTCGTTCGACTCGTGGCGCTCCTCCTCCTCGCGCGTGCGGTACTTGCGCGGGTCGGACATCGAGTGACCCTTGTAGCGGTAGCACTTCATGTCGACGATCGCGGGACGCGAGTTCTCGCGGCACCACTCGGCGAGCGCGTGCATGTCCTGGTAGACCGCGAGCACATCCATGCCGTCGATCGTGGCTTCCTTCAGGCCATGCGCGCGACCCTTGATGCAGAGGTCGTGGCTCATGGTCGTGCCGCGGTGGATCGCGGTGCCCATCGAGTAGCCGTTGTTCTCGACGATGAAGATGACGGGCAGGTCGAAGAGGCCGGCGAGGTTCATCGCCTCGTAGAACGCGCCCTGGTTCACGGCGCCGTCGCCGAGGAAGGCGAGCGTCACGCGGCGGTTCTTTCCGCCGTTGACGACCTCGTCCTCGTACTTGGTGCCGAACGCGAGACCGGCGCCAAGCGGCGTCTGCGCGCCGACGATGCCGTGACCGCCGTAGAGGTTGTTCGGACGGTCGAACATGTGCATCGAGCCGCCCTTGCCCTTCGCGCAGCCACCGACCTTGCCGTACATCTCGGCCATGCAGGCGCGCGAGGTCATGCCGCGCGCGAGCGCGTGACCGTGGTCGCGGTACGCCGTGACGATCGGGTCCTCGTGCTTCATGGCGGCGACGCAGCCGACCGCGACCGCCTCCTGCCCGATGTACACGTGGCAGAAGCCGCCGATCTTCTTCTCCTGGTAGCTCTGCATGCACCGCACCTCGAACTCGCGGATGAGGTGCATGTCGCGCAGCCACTTGACGAGCGTCGGAGCCGGAAGACTCGGGAGCTTTCGCGGCTGGCCGTTGACCACGGGGGTCGGAGTTTGAGAGATGGACATGGTGAGAGGTACCCCGCTCTGGGTCGCCTTCGAAGGCTTTCGGACGGACGCCGAACGTTTTGGCGCCGCGGGACGACCGCAGGCTTCAAGCACACCGCCACCGCGAACGGTGGCGAAGCGTGGATTTATACCCGAAACAGAGGTGATTCCGCAAGGGAAAGCGCGCGCACGCCCCCGCGGTGCAAGCGCCATAAAGCACGTCGGCGCCGCATGTTGCGGCGCCGACGCGCTTGAATCCTTGTCCAGGGCTTAGCCGCCCTTGGTCTTGTCGCCAGAAGCCCCCTCGGCGACGCCCTTCGTGGCGGCGCCGTCGGTGGCCGCGGCCTGCGCGGCGGCATCCGACTGCTTGAGGCTCTTCGCCTCGAGGATCAGGAGCGCCATCTCGAGCTGCGGGTCGATGCCCTTGGTGAGGAGGTCCTGCACGTCGGGGCGCGGCTTCTGATCCTCCGGAGCCTTCCACTCCTCGATGACGTCCGCATTCTGCCGGAGCGTCAGCGACTTCTCGATCTGCTCCGGGGTCATCTTCACGACGAGGTCGGGATTGACACCCCAGTCGGTCGCGCCGGGCTTCTTGTGGACCAGACGCTGCTCGACCTCGCCCGGTCCCGGCGCGAGGTAGTAGTACTGCGTCGTGAGCTTGAGGCTCGCCATCTCGCCGTCGCCGGGGCCGCCGCAATCGTGCACGGTCTGCACCGAGCCCTTGCCGAAGCTGCGTTCGCCGAGCACCACCGCGCGGTCATGCGCCTTCAGCGCTCCCGAGACGATCTCGCTCGCGCTCGCCGAACCCTGGTTCACGAGCACCACGAGCGGCAGATCCTTGAGGATCGCGCGGGCGGGCTCGGCACCCTTCTGGTAGCGGACGCGTCCGTTGCGGTCCTTGCAGCTCACGATCATGCCGCGTTCGATGAACGCGTTCGAGAACTGCTCGGCGCTCGTGAGAAGGCCGCCGGGATTGTGCCGGAGGTCGAGGATCAGGCCGTTGAGCTGGCGCTCGCGGCGCATCTCGCGCACCGCCTCGAGGAAGTCGCGGAAGCTGTCCTCCTGGAAGCCGGTGAGCCGGACGTAGCCGATGCCCGACTCGGGCGAGACGAACCAGTCCCAGACGGGCTGCCCCTTCTGGTCGAGCGCCTTCTTCCACCAGCCGTTGACGGAGCGAATCTTGATCTGCTCGCGCACGAGCTTGAGGTCGACCGGCTCCTCGCTTCCCTCGCGCTTGACCGAGAGCGTGACGGTCTCACCCGCCGGACCCGTGATCGAATCGACCGCCTTGTTGAGCGTCCAACCCACGGTCGACTTGCCGTCGACGGCCACGATGCGGTCGTCGCTCTTCACGCCGGAACGCGCCGCGGGGCTGCCCTCGAGCGGATTCACCACCTGGATGTCGCGACGGTCGTCGTGACGGATCAGGATGCCGACGCCGACGAAGTTGCCGCGGATCGTCTGCTGGAAGCGCCGGAGCTGGTCGGGCCAGATCACCTGCGTGTACTCGTCCTCGAAGCGCTTCGACAGTTCCTCCAGGGCTCCGTCGCCGAACTCGCGGATGATCACCTCGTCCGGAAGCGCCGGACCCGCCGCATTCGCCGCAAGGATCTCGCGCAACACCTCGCGATAGGTCGGTTCGGCGATCGTCGTCCGGTCCAACGCGGCGAGCGACTCCTTCGCGCGCGTCACGGCGCCCGCGAGCACGTTCGCCTTGTCGGGGTCGGCGAGACCGGGGAAGTTCTCCCGCAACGTCGGAGTCGTGGCAAGCACGCGCACCGCATCGACGCCGCCCGAGATGAGCGGCTCCCAGCCGCCGGCCGAGATATGCGCGTCGGCGGCGATCTCGAGCGCCGCGGTCAACGTGCCGCGCGTGATGCCGTCGAGCGCTTCCTTCCAGTCCTCGGCGAACGCCTCGTTGAACTCGGGAAGCGGCTTCTCCGGGTCGAACCGCTTCGAGTAGTCGGCACGCAGGCGCCACAGCTCGCGCGGGGCATACTGCGCGAGAAGCATGATGCGCTTGTTCACCTCGTCGAGGCGCGCGTCGTAGCGGCGGAACGTCATCGCATCGCCCGATTCCTCGAAGAGCGTGCGCAGACGGAAGAGAACCTCCTGCGCAACCAGCCAGTCGCCGTCCTTCTGCGCCTTGGCCTCGGCCGCCTCGGCCTGCGCGACAAGCTCGCGGATCTCCGGGAGATCGAGCGCCGCCGCCCAGTTGTCGGACAGCGTCTGAAGCCGCACCGCAGCGGTGAGCGCCTTCGTCACCTCGTGCTTGGCCGCGGCCTCCTTCATCTCCGACAGCGCCTTGGCGCGATCGGTCTCGCGCACCTTGTCGTCCTCGTCGACGTGCGCGTTGCGCGCCGCGATGAAGTCGCGCAGACGCTTCGTCTCGAGCTCGGCGACCGAGTCGGGCACGTTCTGCAACGCGCGCTCGACCGTGTCGAGGTCACCGGACTTCGCGGCCTCCCAGACGCTGTCGGACCAGCGCGCGACGTCCTCGGCGGTGGCGCGCGATGTCTCGGCAACGGTCGTTTCGGTCTCCCGGGTACCGGTCGCCGCAACTGCGTGCGCGGATCCGGCGAGGGCCACGCCGAGGATGGACAACGCCGTCCCAAGCGCAATCGCGGTGGGACGGCGGAGAGTGCGGATGAAGGTGTTCAGGGTGGGCTGCATGGGAACTCCTGCGGGGCGTCACGGACGGTTCCGCCGCGCGAACACTCGATCGTCGCCAGTCATGAAAGCCCGTGCTCGCCTCGAAGGCAACGATCACACGCGACTGGCGGTCCTCTCGACGGGGTTTCTCTGCTCGGCGGTCCGGCGCCCCGGCCTCCGACGAGCACCCCAACCTTGGCACTTCGGACATCCGGGCATCCGTGTTCAGAAGTGTCTCAGAAACTTGGCGAAGCCGGAGCTGTCGTGTACCGTTTCTATCGGTCGTCGGTGCAGAACCGGACGAACCAACGTACGAATCGTGACAGACGAACCCGCGAGGGACGCGTGGACCCAGACCAGAACCCTCCCCCGCGCCCGGTGCGACCGCTTCCGAAGGGAGAAGGTTCGTCGGACCCCGATCCGATCGTGATCCGCATCGAGCCGAGCGAATCCGGGCCGCCGTCGCCACCACCGATCCCGCGACCGAATCACGGCGCGGGCGGCCGCGTGCGCCCCGGTTCCGCGGTGCCGCCCCCGCCCGCGGACCCGTTCAGTGCGAGGCCCCGAGCCGAAGAGGTCTCGACGTCGCCCCAGCCTCCGCGCACTCCCGCCGCCGCGGCGGCGGCCACGGCCGCACAGTCATCCACCGAGGCACCTCGGGAAGACGCCGTCCTCTGCGCGACCTGCGGCTACGACCTCCGTGGCTCGCTTGCGCGACCGACCTGCCCCGAGTGCGGCACGGTGCTCCCGAAGCGCCGACGCGTCCCGATGACCCGAGGCGACCAGAACCAGCTGCGCGCGGAGGTCCTCCGCATCTGGGGCTCGCTTGGGTTTCTCGCGCTTGCACCCATCCCGCTGCTCTCGCCGATCCCCTGCATCCCGTGGTGGGGCATCGTGGCGTCGGTTGCCTTCGCGATGGCGCCAGGGTTCCGCCTCGCCTCGATCCGCAACCTCGACATGCTCCCGCGCGAACTGCGCGACGGCGTCCGTCCGCAGACGGCGCGCTTCCGCCAGACCCAGTACGTCGAGGGCGTCTTCGCGATTCTCATCTGCCTCTACGCCGCGCTCGGCACCTTCGCGGTCATCCCGGCGAAGTTTGCGCTGCTCTACCGCGCGCTGATCCTCGCGTGGTGGTGCGTGGCCTGCGCCGGTCTCGTGGCGCAACTCCAGTACGGCGATGCGCTGCTCGCGAAGGCGGGGACCGATCCCTCGGATGCCGCCGACCTTTCGCGATCGGCGCGTTGGCGCGTGCGCGTTGCCTTCCTCGTCGCGGTCGGCGGTGCGATCGCCACGGCCCTCGGATGGACGCTGCCGAGGGGAGACCTCGCCCACATCATCGAGGTTGCCGGGCTTCTGGCGCTCGGCGTCGCGTCGGTCGTCTTCATCTTCGCCGCGCTCCGGATCCGGAGCCACGCCGAACTCGTGGGCGAGGGCCTCTACGAAAGCGACGCGCTCGCGAAGCGCGTGGTCTCGACCGAGGTCCCCGTCGAGCGCGCCGAGTCCGACCTCGGGCTCCCGCCCGAGTGGAAGCCGCCTCCTTCCCCGCCGAAACCTCCCGACGACGACACGCCGATCCCGCTTTCGTGACGCGAAGGAACCCTCGCGCCGCCCGCAGATCACGAACCGCCGTTCACCCACCGCCGAACGCGGATTCCGCGAGATCGATCGCGCGACCGAGCGCCGAGGCCTTGTTCACCGTCTCCTGCCATTCGGCGGCGGGATCGCTGTCGAGGACGACGCCCGCGCCCGCCTGGAGATGCACCGTCCACGGGGCGCGCGCGCCGTCGGGAACCGGGATCACCATCGTGCGCAAGGCGAGCGCGATATCCATGTCGCCCGAGTAGCCGATCGCACCGATGCCGCCCGAATACGGTCCGCGACGCGTCGGCTCCAGCTCGTCGATGATCTCGATCGCGCGCACCTTCGGGGCACCCGACACGGTTCCCACCGGAAGCGTCGCGCGCAGCGCGTCGAACGCATCGCACCCGTCGCGGAGGCGCCCCGTCACCGTCGACGAGATGTGCATCACGTGGCTGTAGCGCTCGACCTCCATGCAGCGCTCGATCGCGATCGACCCCGTCTCGCACACACGACCGATATCGTTGCGCCCGAGGTCGACCAGCATCACGTGCTCGGCGCGCTCCTTCTCGTCGGCGAGCAGCTCGCGCTCGAGACGCACGTCGTCCTCGGGAGTCCGTCCGCGCGGACGCGTGCCCGCAAGCGGCCGATTCGTCACCACGCCGCCGTGCACGCGGCACAGAATCTCGGGGCTCGACGCGACGAGGATCGCGCCCTCGCCCTGCAGGTAGATCTGGTACGGGCTCGGGTTCACCACGCGCAGCGCGCGGTAGAGATCGAAGGGATCGATCGCGGTCCGTCGCTCGAGCCGCTGCGAGAGCACGATCTGGAACGCGTCGCCCGCGCGGATGTACTCCTGCGCACGGCGCACCATCGATTCGAAATCCTCGCGCGAGATGTTCGAGGGCGGGAGCTCGGGCCGCCGCGCGAGGTCGATCTCGATCGTGCCGTGGGCGAGGCGCGGTCCATCGGCAGCCAGCTGCGCCTCGAGCGCATCGAGGCGATCGACGAGCGCGTCGAACGCGCGCTCAGACGTCGGATGGTCGTCGACGCGGCCCGAGACCACCGCGTGCATCGTCTTCGACACGTGATCGAACACGACGATGTCCTGGTAGAGCCCGAAGTGAAGGTCGGGAATGCCGCGATCATCGCGCGGGGCCCGCTCGAAGGACAGCTTCTCCGGCTCGAGGTAGCGCACGCTGTCGAAACTCGCGAAGCCGACGAACCCGCCGGTGAACGCCGCCGGCAGTCCGAGCGATGCGAGCGCCTTCGCCGACGCGGGACGCAGCGGCGCAGCGAGCTCGCGGAGCACCGCGAGCGGATCGCGCGACTCGAGCGTGCGGCGCGTCCGGCGCCGATGGTCGGTGATCGTGGTCGTGAAAGCGCGCGACGAGAGTTCGAGCACCGGTCGCGCACCAAGGATCGAATGTCGCCCGACGGTCGCCCCGTTCTCGACCGACTCGAACAGGAAGCTCGGCGCGGTGCGCTCGTCCGGCAGGACGAGCCTCCGGTACGCGAGCACCGGCGAGAGCTGGTCGCTCATGAGGCGCCGCGACAGGATGACGAGCGGCGACTCCGCTCGCTGGGCGTCGAACGACGCCCTGAGGTGACGAACGCGGTCGCCACGCGGCGATCCTGCCGACGATGGGTGCTCTTGGTGTTCGGACACGCCGGGAAGGTAGCGGATCGCCCCGGGTCGCCGCGCGGGCGACGCTCGACCACGCGCCGGACGCCCGAAGCGTCTACCATCGCCGCCCGATGACGGCCACTCCGTCCCATTCCCCCGGCTCGACGACCCCATCGTCCTCCTCGCGCGCAAGCGCCCCCGCGGCGCGGCTCCACGGCATCAAGAAGACCTACTTCAAGCCCGACGGTTCGGTGCTCGTCGAGGCGCTGAAGGGGCTCGAACTCGTGATTCCACGCGGTGAATACATCGCGATCATGGGCGCCTCGGGCTCGGGCAAGTCGACGCTGATGAACATCCTCGGCTGCCTCGACCGCCCGACCTCGGGCGTCTACGAGCTCGACGGGGCCGCGGTCGAGAGCCTCGGCGACGACGAACTCTCCCGCGTGCGCGGACAGAAGATCGGCTTCGTGTTCCAGGCGTTCAACCTCATCTCGGAGCTCTCGATCGCGGAGAACGTCGAGGTTCCGCTGCTCTACCAGGGGATCTCGGCCGCCGACCGCCGCGCGCGGGCACACGACGCGCTCAAGCTCGTCGGCCTCGAGAACCGCGTGCACCACCGGCCACGCGAGCTTTCGGGCGGCCAGCAGCAGCGCGCCGCGATCGCGCGCGCGCTTGTCGGGAGTCCGGCCATCCTGATGGCCGACGAACCGACGGGCAACCTCGACTCGCACACCGGGCAGGCGATCCTCGAGACCTTCGAGGAACTCCACTCGCGAGGACTCACGCTCATCATGGTCACCCACGACGACCGCATCGCCGGCCGTTGCCAGCGCGTGGTGCGGCTCAAGGACGGCGAACTCGAGAGCGATCGCGACGGCGGCGGGCGGCGGCGCGTCACGGAGGCCGTTCGGTGAGGTCCACGCAGCCCGGTCGCGGATGGACCCGGGTGGAGAACCATGCGCGCGTGGTCGGGATCGATCCCGGCACGCGCATCGCGGGCTACGCGGTGGTCGACTTCGACAGCCGCGGTTCGGCCACGATTGTCGACGCAGGCATCTTCCGACTCGACGCCGATGCCACGCTTTCCGCACGACTGCGGCAACTCTATGAGGATGTCACGGCGCTGCTTTCCGAGCATTCGCCCACGCACATGGCGCTCGAGGCGGTCTTCTCGCACGTCGACCATGCGCGCACCGCGATCCAGATGGCGCACGGCCGCGGCGTGGTGCTGCTCGCGGCGGAACTCCGCGGGATTCCGGTGGCCGAACTCCCGCCGGCGGAAGTGAAGCGCGCGCTCACCGGCAAGGGCAACGCGTCGAAAGCGCAGATGCAGCGGGCGGTGATGTCGCAGTGCGGTCTCGCCGAGATACCCGAGCCGCCGGACGTGGCCGATGCGATCGGCATCGCCCTCTGCGGCGGCCGCCGCCTGCGAGGTGTGGCATGAACGTTCGCCGGGCATGGAGGCGCACGGCCGCCGGCATCGGGCTCCTGCTTTCGTGCGGCGTCGCGATCGCCGCCACCACCCTTCCGGCAGGCTGTGCGGCGCGTCCGAGCGGGTCTCCGGCGAGGCACGCAGGCGATCCGCAGCCGACCACAACGACGCCGATGCCAACGCCGACGCCAACGCCAAGGGTCGCCACGGACTCCAGCCCTGCCACCGCGGAGCCTTCCGCCCCGCGCGACGAGCCTGCCGCGCTCGAGGCTCCGGCGCGCTCCGCGGTCGCGACCGAACCCGCGTTCGTCCAGTTCACCCCGCAGATCCGCGTCGACCGCGCGCGGGGGATGCTTGAACTTGCAGCGGTGTCCGTCCTCGAGGTCGGCTTCCTCGAGCAGTACGTGTGCAGCCCCTCGACGCGCGAGCACGAGTCGCTCTTCGTCTTCGAGGGAAAGGCGAGGGAACTCCACGCGGCGCTGCTTCTTGCGGGGTTCAATCCGGGGGCTCCCGGCAGCTGGCGCGAGGTGCCGCCGCCGGAGGGACAGCCGAACGACGGCAACCAGCAGTTCGCGGCCGTACCACCGACCGGTGACGCGATCCGCATCACCGTGGTCCTGCCCGATGGCACCGAGCACCCTCTCACCCACTTCGTGCGGGCGTCGCCACTCACGCCCAACACCGACGCGCTCCCGCCGAACGACTTCGTCTTCGCAGGTTCGCGCTTCCGCCCCGACCGACGCACGGGCGTCGAGCGCTACCTCGCCGATGGATCGGGTTCGATCATCGGACTGGTGACGTTCGGCGACGAGACGATCGCCGCCGTCGACGTGGTTCCCGATCAGGTCTCGGTGGCTCCGCCAGTCTGGGAAGCGTTCACCGAGCGGATGCCGAAGCCAGGCACGCGCTTGACGCTTCGCCTCGCTCGACCGGCATCGAGCGCAGGCGTACAGCCATCGCGACGACGGACGTCTCGACGCCGATCGGTTCTCCAGAAGTTCGAGACCTCACGACACTCGCGTGCCGGCAGTGCGGAGGGTCTTGCGCGGCGAGCCGATCAGACCCATGCACCCGACGAGATCGACCACAGGGAAATAAAAAGGCCCGGCCGAGACAAAGCCTCAGGCCGAGCCCTTCCGGGGGCAAGTTGGGGGGTAGGTGTTTTCCTACCCCGCACACGGTACCTCCGTCTTCGGTTCAGTCAAGCCACCGACTTGCGAATTGCCCCCGAACTTCTCCCTGATTCTGCGCTCGGCGAGGCTCTGTTCCCGCCTCTCGCGAACGCGGTCTCGACGCTCGGAGGGCGCCTGCGTCCCGGAATGTCGGGCGTCGCTCTCCCCGAACCGCGCCGTGCGGGCTCCCGCGCGAACCGCCCCGCCCGGCACCTCGCTGCGCCCGTCGATCCGCTTGAGCACTCTCGCAACCACGCGCTTTCGCAGGCGGCCGACCGTCACCCGGGGACAAGCGCATGACGGTCCCGCTCGAACTCACGCGTCTCGTCCGACTTCCGATGTCCGCCATCGCGGCGGGAACGGGCTCGAACGGACTCGTCGGCGCTCCTGCGCCCGGTCTTGGCGCGATCGGCGAGTTTGCGGCGACCTGCCGAGGGCACCCCGGAGAAAGCGGCTACCTCGTCGACATCACCGTGATCGATCGAGCCGTCCGAGCAACGCTTCCGGACCGCATCGCCGCACACCTGAGACGCGAGGCGACGACCGGGGTCCCGACCGACCCTGTCGCATTCGTCCTCGAGGCGGCCGAAGCGCTGGCCGCAGCCCTCCCGGTCGAGCTCACCGCGCTTGCCTTCCGACCCAACCCGTTCCGAGAGATCCGCATCGAGCGTCTGCTGTCGATGCGCGACGCCGACTCGAGCCCTGCCGCGAGTACACGCATGCCGAACCACGATGCACCCCTCGCCCCCGCCGCGACCGCGCTTCTCTGCGAGTCGTTCGAGTTCGCCGCCTCGCACCGACTGCACCTCGCGGGCCGGTCGGACGAGGAGAATCGCCGGCTGTTCGGAAAGTGCAACAACCCGAACGGCCACGGGCACAACTACCGGATCCGCGTGGAAGTCGCGCCCCCGGCCGATGGGCGGAGCACCGCGTTCGGATTCCCGGAGATCGAGGCGGTGGTCGATGCCGAGGTCATGGCGCGTTTCGACCATCGCCATCTGAACCTCGACTGCCCGGAATTCGCATCGACCAACCCCTCCGTCGAGAACATCGCAAGGGTGTGCCACGGCCTCCTCGCGGCAGCCTTCGATGCCTGCGGCGCCCGGCTTCACCGCGTGGAGGTTTGGGAGACCGACAAGACCAGTTGCCGATATCCGTGCTGAAGTCGGCTGGCGGCATGAACCCGCCCACGACCGGACCGAAGGCAGGGCGACGCGACCGCGCCCTGCGGAGACCAACGAGTACGAAGCCATGCATCGCCTCACGAAGATCACCATGCCGGCCACGCCATTGACGCTCCGTTCGTTCGCCCTGACCTGCGCGGTGCTCGCCGCGCCGCAGCTCGCCTCGGCGCAGACGCTGACACCGGTGGTACGGCCCGCGCCGATCCAACCGCCGACCGCCGCACCGACCACGCCTCCGCCCGCCCCGCTGCCGCCGCCGCTCTCGGTGGCCGAGCAACGCTTCCGCGAGCTTTCGACGCGCATCCGGCTCCAGGGCGCCCTCACCGATGCGCTGCGCGAGGAGATCCGCGCGCTGACCCCGGTGCTTGACACCGATCTCGCGGCCCCGACGACATCGCGCGAGATCGCGTTGCGGCTGCTCGCCGCCCGCGTCCAGTGCGCGATCTGGCTTGAGGACGATGCTGCGATCGACACGACGTTCCGGCGGCTGAGCGAGATGAACCCGGGGTCGGAAGCCACCGTGATCGCGTGGGCACGCGAACTCCTCAACGCCGCGCAGTTCGAGCGCGCGGCGGACCTTCTCCGCTCGCGCCAGTTCACGACGAAGGCGATCGACGCGAAGATCGCGCTCGGCGAGGCGCTCATCGGACTGCACCGATTCGACGAGGCGCAGGCCGAACTGAACACCGCACCCGGTGGTCGCTCGCCCGCGCAGCAGAAGGCCATCGCCGACAACACGATGCGCACCCAGACGCTGCGAACGCTGTTCGAGCGGGAGTTGGTCGCCATCGACCGCGACCAGCAGAAGAACGACCTCCCGCTCGTCGAACTCATGACCTCGCGCGGACCGATCGAACTCGAGCTCTTCGAGGACCAGACCCCGAACACCGTCGGCAACTTCATCGAGCATGTCGAGGCGGGCACCTACGACGGCACGACGTTCCACCGTCGGCTGCGCGGGCTTGGCGTGCAGGGCGGCGATCCGGCGACCGCATCCGGCGGCTCCGGCGGAAGGTCGACCGGCGGCTGGACGATCCCCGACGAGATCGAGCGCGGTGACCGTCGCCCCACCCTCGCCGGGTATGTCGTGATGGCGAAGCAGGTGCCGACCAGCAGTCTTCCCCAGCTTCCGGAGCCAAACTCCGGCGGCTGCCAGTTCGTGATCCTCGTGGCGCCGATGGAGGAGATCGAAGGTCGATACACGGTGTTCGGTCGCGTGACGAGCGGTCTCGAACTCGTGCGCGAACTCTCACCCGAGGACACGATCGTCGCGGCGCGGGTCACCCGCAAGCGAGACCACGAGTACAAGGGTGTTCGGCTTTCGGACCGCACCGAAGGCGACTACCGGATGCCGAGGTCGAACGCCGAAGGCGGAAATCGCCTCGCACCGGCACCCGATGAAGTCAATCCACCGAACGTCGTGCCGCCGGCGGGTGTCAACCTCGGCCGGACGCCCGACGCGAGGCCGATGCCGCCATCGAGCACGCAGCCGGCCACGATCACGCCGATCAAACCGGGTCAGGCGCCCGTGCGGCCGCCCGCTGCCCCGAAGTGAGCAGCGCGAGCGCGACGTTGCGGCACGGCGCCGACGGGCGTCAGGCCTGGTCGCGCGTCTTGTCGACGACGGCGTTCGTCTGCGCGTCGTAGCGGTAGACGCAGCCCGGTTCTTCCTCGCGCGTCGGCTTGTGACTTCCATCGCAGAACGGGAACTTCTTCGAGAGCCCGCACGCGCAGACGAAGATCGGCTTGTCGGAGGGTTCGACCTTCACAGGTCCCGTTGCGTCGAGCTTGACGATTCTGGCCATGGGTGTTCCTCACTGCGGCGCAATGGCCTCCGGCCACTCCCGCTGGATGCGTTCGTTCGGCGGGTTCGACGGCAGACAGGCCGACGGATTCGCCGTCGGTCACAAGTCGTCGCCGCCGGCTTCAGTGTTCGAGATCCGCCTCGCCGAAGAGGCGGAACCCCTTCCGCCGCAGGATCTGGCCCGCGAGCGTGTTGTCGTCGGTCGAAAGCACCACGGTCGCGACGCCCGCCGGCCTCGGCATGGTCGGGTACGCGAAGTGGATGTTGAGCTCCGCGGCGAGCAGGAACTTGCAGAGGTGGTGGAGCTCGTGGTCCTTGGAGAGTTCCGCGACGAGCACGTCGGTCTCGCAGAGCGCGAACTGGTGCTTCTCGAGGATCTCGCGCGCGGTCGCAGGGCGATCGACCAGCATGCGGATGACCGCGTAGTCGGAGCTGTCCTGGATCGAGATCGCGCGGACCGAGATGTGACCCTCCTCGTCGAGACTTGCGAGCAGCTCGAGGAGCTTGCCCACGCGGTTGTCGAGGAAGACGCTGAAATGCCGCACCATCGGCGGTGCGTAGCCGATCTCGGTGTCGGATGGAAGCATGGCCATGGGGCGGGGATGCTACCCGAAGCACGCCGCTTCGGACGGAGCTTGCGACCTCGATCGAGGTCGTTCCTGCGAAACCGAGGACTCATCCGCGGCCGGGAGGCCTCGATTCAGCTCCAGTTCGCGAGGAGGGTCGAGAGATCCGACGCGTCGACCGTTCCGCTGCCGTCGTAGTCGGCCTCACCCTTGCCCCCCCACTGGGAGAGCAGGATCGAGAGATCCGCGGCGCCGACGTTGCCGTCACCGTCGAGGTCGAACGGGTTCACCGCCACCCACGGGCCGACGAGCGTGCAGGTCGAGAGATTCGCGTTGAGCGTGACCGTCAGCGCCGTGACTCCGGCGGGAAGCGACGCGGGATCGATCACGCTGGTGACCGGAGAGAGCGTGCACTGGTCGAACTTCATGATGTTGCCCGCGAGCGCCGAGACGCGGCAGCCGAAGTTCGGATTGACGGGATTCGCGAGCACGCCGGACGTGGTCGCGACACCGGTGGTCGAGTAGCTGCCGGTCAGGAAGAACGGCGCCGACGCGAACCCGGCCTGCCCGGTTGTCGAGAGTGCGGATGTGACCGGAGCGGTCGTCTCGAGGAACAGGTTCGTGAGCGCGACGTCGAGCGACTGGCAGCCGAGGAACGGGAAGCAGAAGAGATCGAAGTGGAAGGACGCGTCGGCCGGATCGATGCGCAGCGTGTCGAGCGTGATCGAGCTCCACGGCGGTGCCTGCTCGGGCACGCGGGCATCGGAGAGTGCGACCGTGGAGATCACCTTGGTGTCGCTGTCGGTGCTCGTTCCGAGCGAGGTCGTGACGGTCACGGTCATCGTGACCGTCACCGTCGTTCCCGTCGGCGATGCGAGCGACGCGGTGCTCTCGGCGAGCGCCGGCGTCGCGAAGGCGATGGCGGCGATGGCCGCGGCGAGAGGCGAGGCGGAGACGGACACCGGGCCCGATGCGTGCGTACCGATCCTGCTGCGAACGCGTGCCATGCTGCTCTCCTTGGTGTTGTGTGCGGAGACGGACCCCCGATCCCAGTGCCTGGGACCGGGAACAAGGTACCCCGGGTTTCTGCGGTTGCGAAGCGGCGCGGACGAAATCCGCGCGAGGTCGGAGTAGGCTGCGTCCATGATCCGCTCCGATCTCCGCGCGCCGGTCGCCGTGTTCTCGCTTCTCCCCCTCCTCCTGATCGCGGCGCAAGCCCGCGCGGCAGCGCCGCTTGCGGCAACTGTCTCGGGGTATCTCGCCGGGGCGCTGGCTTCCGGCGCGGCATCCACCGCGCTTTCGCCGCAAAACGGGGCGGCATCGGGTTTCGTCGCCGCACCCCCTTCGGCCCCGCAGGAGACTCCATCGAGCGAAGCCACCGCCCGCTTCGACGCGATCGCTCGCGAGTACGAAGCCTGGCGCCTGACGGTGTATCCCGAGATGGCGCTCCGACGCGGCGACGAGACGCGCGCAGGCGAGCTGACCGACGCATCCATCGCGGGCATCGCGAAGCGACACGCGCAGCTCGTGATCTTCCTCGACGACCTTCGGGCGATCGACGCAACGCAGCTTGGCGCCGGAGACCGGCTTGACCACGATCTCCTCGTGCGCGAGCTCGCGCTCTCGGTCGATGGACATCGCTTCAACGGCTGGATGATGCCGGTCGGCGGCCGTTTCGGCCCGCACACCGACATCCCGCAGATGGGAGATCTCGCGACCTTCGCCGATCTCGACGACTACGAGGCCTACGCGAAGCGCCTCTCCGGCGTGCCTGGGATGATCGGGCAGACGATCGAGGTGATGCGGCGCGGGCTCGAGGAAGGCGTGGTTCCGCCGAGCGTGACGATCGTCGACGTGCCGGCGCAGATCCGCGCCGCGCGGCAGGGAGTTGGCGACGCGTTGCGGAAGCCGTTCGCGAAGATGCCGCGCACGATCTCCGACGACGATCGCGCGCGCGTGCGTGCCGAGGTCGAGCGTTGGATCGATCCGATCGACACCGCGATGACGGAGTTCGAGGCCTTCTTCGCAAACGAGTACCTGCCGAAGTGCCGCGCGTCGATCGGGGCGAGCGCGATGAAGGATGGTGCCGCGTGGTACGCGCACCAGCTGCGCGTCCATACGACGACCGACATGTCGGCGCGGGAGATCCACGACACGGGGCTGGCCGAGGTGGCCCGGATCCGCGCCGAGATGATGCAGGTGATCGCGCGCACCGACTGGTTCGCCGCCGATCCGGCGCGCGCCGCGATGCCCGAGGACGAGCGTTTCGCCGCCTTCATCGCCTACCTCCGCAGCGATCCGCGCTTCTACTGCACGACCGCGGAGGAACTGCTCACCCGCTATCGCGAGGTGTGCAAGCGGATCGATCCGAAGCTGCCGGCGCTGTTCGGCACGCTCCCCCGCCTCACCTACGGCGTGCGCGAGATCCCGCGCTTCATGGCGCCGACGCAGACCACGGCGTACTACCAGCCGGGCAGCCCGCAGCGCGGCGAACCGGGCTGGTTCTACGCGAACACCTACGCACTCGACCAGCGGCCGAAGTACGAGTTCATCCCGCTTTCGCTGCATGAGGCGGTGCCGGGGCACCACTTCCAGATCGCGCTCGCGCAGGAACTGGCCGGCGTGCGCGAGTTCCGCAAAGACCTCGACTCGACGGCGTTCACGGAGGGCTGGGCGCTCTACGCGGAAAGGCTCGGGATCGAGATGGGTTTCTTCGAGGATCCGTACGACGACTTCGGCCGCCTGCTCTACGAGATGTGGCGATCATGCCGGCTCGTCGTCGACACGGGGATGCATGCGTTCGGATGGGAGCGCGAGCGCGCGATCGAGTTCATGAAGCGGAATACGGCGCTGAGCGAGCTGAACATCGTGAACGAGGTTGACCGCTACATCGGATGGCCCGGCCAAGCGTGCGGATACAAGATCGGCGAGCTCGTGATCCGGCGTCTGCGGGCGAAAGCGGAGTCGGCGCTCGGCAAGCGGTTCGACATCCGGCGCTTCCACGACACGGTCTTGCTGCAGGGACCGCTGCCGCTCGATGTGCTGGAGCGCAATGTAGATGCGTGGATCGCGGCGGAACTGGCGCGCGGCGCCTGACCGCCGATCGGTGCCAGGCAGTGCACGGCACGTGCCGCCCGGTGCCAGACACCCACTGGCACGTGCCAGGCACCTCCGACAAGTCTCCGAAGGACAACCCGCAACTTGAGATGCGCGCGGTGCCAGGCAGTGCACGGCACGTGCCGCCCGGTGCCAGGCACCGCCTGGCACGTGCCGTGCACCGTCTGGCACTAGAAGCACGGGTAGCGCGGCGGACGGCCATCGAGCACCGCCGCCACGTCGCGCACCACCCACGACATGTTGTCCATCGCCGTCATTGTCCGACTCGCAAGGTGTGGCGCGAGGTGCGCATTCGGTAGTCCGAGCAGCGGGCTGTCCGCGCCGAACGGTTCCGGGTCATGCACGTCGAGCAACGCCGCCCCCGCCGGGTTCATGCGCAGCCACTCCGCAAGCGCCACGCTGTCGAAGACGCAGCCGCGCGAGGTGTTGATGAGGATCGCGTCTGGCCGCAGCTGCGCGAGCTGCTCGCGACCGAGGAAGTGTCGGTTCGAAGGCCGGCCGTCGATGTGCACCGTCAGGATGTCGCTTTCGGCGAGAAGACGCGTGAGCGTCACGCTCTCGGCCCCCCGCCGTGCCTCGACCGGGATCTCGGCGAGATCGTGGTAGATCACGTGGAAGCCGATCGCGCGCGCGACCTCCGCCACGCGACGGCCGATCCGTCCGAGCCCAAGCACCCCGAGCACGAGTTCGTCCATCTGCCACAGGCCCACGATGTCCTGACGGATCTGATCCCATTCGTCCTTGCCGACGGGCTCGTCGAGGAAGAGCCGAGGCCGGAGGGCATCGCAAAGCAGGCACAGGACATACTCGACCACCGCCTGCGTGTTCGCGTCGGGCGTCGACACCACCTGCACACCACGCGCGCGGCAGGCCGCGAGGTCGATGTTGTCGACCCCGACCCCCGCGCGTCCAATCACACGCAGTCGCGGGAGCACCTGGAGCAGCGCCGCATCGACGCGGGTGTAGGTGCGCACCACGAGCCCCTCGATCTCGTGCGCTGCTTCGGCGAAGCGAACATCGCTGACGGGAGCGTGCAGCACCTCGCATCGCGCGGCGAGCCACTCGGCAGCCTCCTCGGCAAGGTGCTCGGTCACCACCACGAGCGGTCGTGCAGCGGGTGGTGTTGAGGAGGTCGGCTCGGTCATCGGGGTGCGAACTGTGCGGTGCCGGTCGTCCGACCGGGGCCGCGAGGATAGGCGGAAGCGCCCCGGCCCGCCGTCCGAGAATGGACAGGCCGCCCCCGTTCCTGCCGAACTGACCCTCCGAGGCCGCACAGACCGCCCCGTCGGGCCGATTCCGCGCAGGCCGCAGGGATGCCACAGGCGATTCGTGCCGATCCCCGACGGGCCGCAGTCCCTTGCGGCGACACCCGGGCGTTTTCACCCGGACCGGAGGCGAGAAGTCATGGACAAGGCCAGCATCATCGGAAGCATCATTGGTTTCGCCGCGTGCGTCCTCGTCATGTGGATGGCCTCGCACGGCAACTTCGCGATGTTCTATTCGCCGAAGGGCGTCATCATGGTGTTCGGCGGCACGATCTCGGTGCTCCTCATGGCGATGCCCATGGAGACGCTGAAGTGCATCCCGGGATACATCAAGCGCTTCCTCTTCAACAAGGGCCTGTCCGCGATCGAGACCGTGAAGCTCATGAGCCAGCTCTCGGACAAGGCGCGCCGCGACGGCATCCTCGCCCTCGAGAACGAGATCGAGAAGATCCAGGACCCGTTCCTCTCGAAGGGCCTCCGCATGGCGGTCGACGGCACCGACGAGGAGATCATCGAGACCACGCTCCGCCTCGAGGTGATGGCGATGCAGGAGCGCCACAAGGCCGGCAAGAAGTTCTTCGACCTCATCAAGCTGTACGCGCCCGGCTACGGTCTCGTCGCGACGCTGATCGGTCAGGTCGGTATGTTCGGCAACCTCGGCGGCGACATCCAGACCCTCGGATCGATGCTCGCGATCGCCGTCGTCGCCACGATGTACGGCACCGTGCTCGCGAACGCGATCGCTGGCCCCATGGGCGACAAGCTCGCGCTCCGCTCGGGCGAGGAGATCCTCTCGAAGGAGATGATGCTCCAGGGCATCCTGTCGATCCAGGCCGGCGACAACCCGCGCGCCACCCAGGAGAAGATGCTCGCCTTCATCCCGAACACCGTGCGTCGCAATCTCAAGCTCGCGGCCTGATTTCCCGCTGAAACCGACCTGCGGAGCAACCGACCATGAGCGACGCCAAGCACGATTCCCACGGCAAGAAGGACGCCGGTCACGGACACGGCGACGAAGGCCACAAGAAGAAGCACGGCGGTCACGGCGGCGGTGGCCACGGCGGCGGCGGCCACGGCGGCGAGGAGCACGAGGGCGCGCCCGAGTGGCTCATCTCGTTCGCCGACATGGTCATGCTCATGATGGGCTTCTTCGTCATCATGTTCGCGATGAACGTGCAGCCGAAGGGCGGCAACGCGGGTGGCGGCGGCGAGCAGTCGGAAGGCGTCGCCAACGAGCCCGACATCATCGACTTCGCGATCGCGGTGCGCCGCGCGTTCCACAACGACGTCGATCTCTCGTCGACCGATCCGAAGGACCAGCTGCTCATCCAGCGCATCCTCTCCGAGCGCTACAAGGGCGCCGGGGACAGCAAGGACGAAGGCACCAAGGGCGCCGACCGCAACGTGCAGAGCGTCCGCCCCGCGGATCACTACTCGTGTTCGCCGCGAAGTCCTCGACGCTGTCGGAGGAAGCGATGCAGGCGCTCGACGACCTTGCGCGTCGCTACAAGGGCCAGTCGACCGTGATCGAGGTGCGTGGACACGTCGGTGTCGCCGAGAACTACGACCGCCCCGAGGCGGCGATGGTGCTCTCGATCGACCGCGCGCTCGCGGCCGCCAAGCGGCTCGCCGGCGGCGGCATCGAGTGGTGGCGCCTGCGCGTGGAGGCCGCCGGAAGCGGTGAGCGCGTCGAGTCGGCGCCGATGAGCGCCGAGGCCGATGCCCGCAACTCGCGCGTCGAGATCCGGGTGCTGGACGAGATCGCCGCTCCCCGCGGTCCGGTACGCCCGGTCGCGACCGCCGAGGGCGGCGCAAACCGCACAGAGTGAGCGGTCGCGCAACCGACACCCCGGCTTTTCGCAGACGCAACCTTGAATCCGCCGACCCCGGTGGTAGGTTCAGTCGTGAGGGAGATTCCGCGGACCCTTCGTGCGCAACCTGCGTAGGGACGGGTCGCGGAAGCCGAGCGGCACTCCAGCCTCTCTTAGGCGAAGAAACTTCATCAGATGCGATTCAGTCCGGCACCATCCGAAGAGGCACGATCACCGATGCGCGACCTGCACACCACGCCCGTCACGACGCATTCCACCTCGGCTGCACACCAGTCGGCCTCCTTCCGCACGCCACGCGGCTTCATGCTCGCGGTCGCCGTGCTCGCCTGCGTCTCGCCCGCGTTCGCCGACACCGCGAGCGACGTGCGCTACACCGATCTCCTCGCGCGCCTTGGCGCCGCCGCGCCCACGGGCGCCGGCATCGGCGTCGGACAGGTCGAGGCGAATGAAGGCACCAACTTCGCCCCCGACCAGGCCGCCTCTGACTTCGCCGGTACGACCTTCGTCGTCTCTGGCACGAGCGGCGCCAGCTGGCACGCGACCGAGGTTGGCAAGAACCTTTACGGCAACAGCCTCTCGATCGCGCCCGGCATCACCAACGTCTGGTGCTGGAGCGCCAGTCCGTTCGTCACGTCCGCCTATCTGAAGGTCGGCTCCGGCAGCTCGATCGCGCCCGTCGTACCCCCCATCGGCCTGCGCGTGTTCAACCACTCGTGGATCGGCTCGTTCGGCAGCACGGCGAACGACAACGACGCGCTGCGACGTCTCGACTTCTCGATCAACCGCGACCAACTCACCGTGGTCACCGGCGTGAACAACGGCGCGGGCAGCGCGGGCCAACCGATGATGGCGTATGCGTTCAACGCCATCGCCGTCGGTCTTCCGAACGGCGCGCACTCCAACTCGACGACCCCGACGGGCATCGACGGACCCGGCCGTCGCAAACCCGAAATCGTGGCTCCCGGCCAGTTCACCAGCTTCGCGACCCCGGTGGTGGGTGCCGCCGCCGCGCTGCTCTGGGACACGGCCGACAGCCATCCGAACACGACCGGCAACGTCAACGCCGCGCGGGCGATCACCGTAAAGTCCGCGCTCCTCGCGGGTGCCCAGCACCGCGCAGGCTGGTCCAACGGCGCGCCCGACAGCGGAACCTCCAAGGGCATCACCACCACGCCGCTCGACCCGCTCTACGGGACCGACCTCCTTGACATCAACCGTTCGCATCTGATCTACACGGGCGGTGAAGGCACCGGGTTTGCGGCGCCGCAGGCAAGCACCTTCGAGCGGAACGCCGGCTGGGACTACATTCCGACGGTCGTGTCGAACACCAGCGTCTACTGGTCGTTCCGCATCCATGAACCGGTCGACGAGGTCAGCGTGGTGGCCACCTGGCATCGACTCGTGACCACGTCCTTCACCGGCTACAGCCTGCAGGACTTCGATCTGCGTTTCTGGAAGCTCGTCGACGGGACCCCCACCTCGATCTCGGGCTCCGCGGGCGCGGGCATCTACGCCTCGGGCAACGTCGAGTCGAACTCGACTATCGACAACGTCGAGCACCTCTTCATCCGAAACCTCGCCGCCGGCGACTACGTGCTCGAACTGAAGCGGAAGACCGGCACCCAGACGGCGATGCCCGTCTGCGTGGCGTGGTACATCCCGCCCACGACGCCCTCGAACCCCGCCGATCTCGACGGCGATGGCTCCGTCGGCGCGGCCGACCTGGCGCTCCTCCTCGCGCAGTGGGGCACGGCGGGCTCGGCCGACATCTCCGGGAACGGCTCGGTAGGCGCGGAGGATCTCTCGGCACTGCTCGCGGTGTGGGGTTGATCCCGGGTTGATCCCCGGCCGCGCCGAACCGGTCGCCACGCGGGCCTGAGCCTGCGTCGGAGGGTCGCCGAAGGCGGCCGATGCCGGCCGTTTCCACTACCATCCGCGGCCCATGCGGCCCATGACGCAGCGCATCTGGCTCGCGGTGCTCCTCCTTGTCGTCGGAGTGCCGCTCGTCTACCCGATCTGGCTCGGGGTGGCGAGTGCATTCGTCGCCGACGACGGGTCGCTGACCCTCTTCCACGTCCTCAACGTCTTCCGCGACCCGGTGCTGCGCGAGGGTCTCCGCAACGCGTTCCTCATCGCCTGCTGCACCACCGTGGTTGCCGTCGCGATCGCACTACCGCTCGCCATGCTGTCGGCGCGCGCCACGTTCCCGGGGAAGCCGCTGCTTTCCACGCTCATCCTGGCTCCGCTGGTCCTGCCGCCCTTCGTGGGCGCGATCGGCATGAAGCAGCTGCTCGGACGGGAAGGTGCGGTCAACGCGTTGCTTCTCGATCTGCACGCGATCTCGGAGCCGATCGACTTCCTACATACGGGCGGGTTCCTCCTCATCGTCCTCCTCGAGGCCGTGGCGCTCTTCCCGATCCTGTACCTCAATCTCGTGGCCGCGATCGCGAACCTCGACCCCTCGATGGAGGAGGCCGCGACGAATCTCGGTGCCGGCAAGGTGAAGCGCTTCTTCCGCGTGACGCTGCCGCTGATCCGCCCCGGCCTCTTCGCAGGCGGCACGATCGTGTTCGTGTGGAGCTTCACCGAGCTCGGCACGCCGCTCATGCTCGAGTTCACAAAGACGACGCCCGTCCAGATCTTCAACGGGATCAAGGAGATGGAGGCGTCGCGGCAGCCGTACGCGCTGACGGCGGTGATGCTCGGTGCGACGATCCTCTCCTACACCGTCGGACGGCTCATCCTCGGCGGGAAGGGCCACGCGATGCTCGCGAAGGCGAGCGCAGGCGCAGGCCTCAAGCCGCTGACCGGCAACGCCGGCATCGTCGCGGCCGGACTCTTTGCCATGGTCGCGCTCATCGCGATGCTGCCGCACGTCGGCGTCATCGGAACGGCGCTCGCCGCGAACGGCCAGTGGTACGGATCGATCCTCCCCGAGCGCTGGACCCTCGACCACTTCGTGCAGGCGATCTCGCATCCGCTGGCGGCGGGCGCCGTGCGCAACTCGATCATCTTCGCGGGCGTCGCGACGATCGTCGACGTGGTCGTGGGGCTCTTCGTCGCGCGGCTCCTCGTGCGTGGCACGGTGCGCGGTCGCGGCGTCCTCGACGCGCTCGTCATGCTGCCGCTCGCCGTACCCGGTCTCGTGTTCGCGTTCGGCCTTGTCGCCGCGAGCCTCCGCTGGCCGTTCGGGCCGGGCGGGCCGCTCGAATCGGTCGGCAACATCCTGGGTGCCAATCCGAACCCGATCCCGTTCCTGATCCTCGCCTACGCCGTGCGGCGACTCCCCTACGTCGTCCGCTCGGCGGCGGCAGGACTCGAACAGACGTCGGTCGCACTCGAGGAGGCGGCGTTCAACGTCGGCGCAAGCCGCTGGCGTGTGACCCGCAAGATCGTGCTCCCGCTGCTGGCCGCGAACCTCGCGGCGGGCGCGATCCTCGCGTTCTGCTTCGCGATGCTCGAGGTGTCGGACAGCCTCATCCTCGCGCAGCGCGAGGCCGACTATCCGATCACGAAGGCGATCTTCACCCTCGCCGAGCGCCTCGGCGACGGCCCCGGCGTCGCCAGCGCGCTCGGAGTCTGGGCGATGGCATTTCTCGGCGTCGCTCTTGCGACCGCCGCGGCGCTCGTCGGCAAGAAGGCCGGCGCGATCTTCCGGGGATGAGCGATCAGACTCAGGCGCCTGCGCGGCGAGCCCGGCGCGAATCCATCACTTCCGCTTGCCGAGCGTGCCGTTCGCGCCGAGTTCCTCGGCGATGCGCAGCAGCTGGTTGTACTTCGCGTTGCGGTCCGAGCGGCACGGGGCGCCGGTCTTGATCTGCCCGCAGTTGGTGGCGACGGCGATGTCGGCGATCGTCGAGTCCTCGGTCTCGCCCGAGCGGTGCGAGAGGATCGCACGGTAGCCGCTGCGATGCGCGAGGTTCACGGCCGCGAACGTCTCGCTGAGCGTGCCGATCTGGTTCACCTTCACGAGGATCGCGTTGCCGCAGCCCTGGTCGATCCCCTTCTGAAGGAACTTCGAGTTGGTGACGAAGAGGTCGTCGCCAACGAGCTGCACCTTGCCGCCGAGTCGATCGGTGAGCTTCTTCCAACCCGCCCAGTCGTCCTCGGCGAGTCCGTCCTCGATCGAGACGATCGGGTACTTCGCGCACCACGACGCCCACATGTCGATGATCTCGTCGCTCGTCGCGATCCTGTCCGGGTTCGACTTGAAGAAGCAGTAGCCCTGCTTCCCCTTCGCCTTCGCCTCGTTCGACAGTTCGCTCATGGCCGGGTCGAGTGCGATGAAGATCTGCTCGCCGAGCTTGTATCCGGCCTTCTCGACCGCGATCGCGATCAGTTCAAGCGCCTCGTCGTTCGACCGGAGGTTCGGCGCGAAGCCACCCTCGTCTCCGACGGCGGTCGAGAGGTGCTTGTCGTGCAGCACCTTCTTGAGGGAGTGGTAGCACTCGACGCCCGCGCGCAGCGCCTCCTCGAAGTCGAAGAATCCCCACGGCTGGATCATGAACTCCTGCATGTCGACGGTCGAATCGGCGTGCTTGCCGCCGTTGAGGATGTTCATCATCGGCACGGGCAGCGTCTTCGCGGCCACTCCGCCGAGGTAGCGGTAGAGCGGCTGCCGCGTGGCCGCAGCGGCCGCGTGCGCAACCGCCATCGACACGGCGAGCGTGGCGTTCGCGCCGAGACGCGACTTGTTCTCGGTGCCGTCGAGCTCGAGGAGCACCGTGTCGATCTCCTCCTGGCCCGTCGCGTCAAGCCCGAAGACCGCGGGCGCGATCTCGTCGTTCACGTGGTCGACCGCCTTCGTCACGCCCTTCCCGAGCCAGCGCGACTTGTCGCCGTCACGCAGCTCGACCGCCTCATGCTCGCCGGTCGAGGCGCCCGACGGCACGGCCGCCCGGCCACCGATACCGCCTTCGAGGATCACCTCGGCCTCGAGGGTCGGGTTACCGCGGGAATCGAGGATCTGACGGGCGTGAACGGATTCGATGGCGAAGGACATGCGGACTCCTTGAAGGGTCGGAGATCGACGGAGGGTCGAAAGTCTACACGATCCGTCCGGAGCTTCAACAAAGCGCCGAGCGCCCGCGCGCCTGCTCACGCGTACGAGTGCAGACCCGTGATCACGAAGTTGATCACGATCCAGTTGAAGAGCATTACCGCGGCGCCGATGACGGCGAGCCACGCCGTCCACAGGCCCTTGTCCTTCGCCTTGAGCCGCACGTGGACGAGCACCGCGAAGACGATGAAGGTGTTGAGCGCGAACACTTCCTTCGGGTCCCAGCCCCACGGTCGGCCCCACGAGTGATCGGCCCAGATCGCGCCCATCACGATGCCGGCCCAGAGGAGGACGAACGAGATCTCCATCAGCACCATCGTGGTGCCGTCGAGGATCTCGCCGAAACCGGCGCGCGCGGTCGACATGCGCTGCTCGCCGTGCGGGCCGCTGACGATGAGGCTCGCGGCCCCGCCGACGCGCGCGAACTCGGCCGCGCCGCCGAACCAGCGGTGGACGATGTAGATCGCCGCGCTCACCGCGGCCATGAAGATGAGGACGTAGCTGAAGATGATGACGTTCGTGTGGATGTAGAGCCACACGTCGTGCAGCACCGGCATCATGTTGTTGATGGCGGGGTTGAGCTGGACGGGCAGGAAGTGCGCCGCCATGAGGGCGACCATCGCCGACACCGCCGCGCCGAGCGCGAACAGGCTGAACATGGCCGTGCGGCGCACCCACCACTCGATCAGGACGGCGCCCGCTGCACCCATCCATGCCGCCGTGGTGACCGCCTCGAACATGTTCGAGTTGGGCCAACGGTCGGCGATGTACCAGCGCAGCATCACCGCCATCGTGTGCAGTCCGAGCGCGACCGCGAAGACCGCGAAGCCGATCGTCCTGGCCTTCGGCCACTTCCAGACGAAGCCGAGGAGCAGGAAGACGGACGCCGCCATGTAGACGAGCCACACGCGGGTCATGTGGTCGTTCTCGAAGTACCAGTGCTCCCACGCGAGACGCGCACGGTCGGGGTAGTTCGCCGGATCGACCTTCGGGAGCTCGTCTCCGAGCGTCACCGCGGCCGCATTCACCGCCGCGGCGTCACCGCGCAGCCAGCCCGACACGAGGCTCCGCCACGCGTCGCCGATCACGGCAGCCTGCTCGGTGCCGATGTCCGTGGGCTGCCCCTTGTTCTCCGCGAGAAGCAGCATCGACCCCGGCACGGGCTCCTTGCCGTCGGAGAACATCACCTCGGCGATGCCGTGCCACTCGGCGTTCGCGTTGCCGTCGCCGCGCGGAACGATCTTCAGTTTCGAGAGAAGGAACCGCGGGTCCTTCACCGTGAGCGCCGAATCGATCGCACGCACGACCTTCTCGGTGCGGATCAAGTCGCTTCGCATTTCGCGCAATACCTTGACCACTTCCGCATTGAGGATGTTCGCCTCCGAGATGAGGCCCGTCTTCACGAAGACCTTCATCGAGGCCTCGAGATCGGCGCGCTTTTGCACAAAAGCCTTCAGCGAGGCCTCGAGCTCCGCGGGGGGATCCTTCATCCCCTTGAGCGAGGCCTCGAGATCGGCCTGCTTTTCGGCGCTCACGGTCGAGAGCAGCGCATCGGAGATCCGCTTGCGCGGACCGGCGCCCTTCACGTAGATCACATCCGCCTGACGGTAGACGTCGGGACGGAAGAGCATGTCGAGGTAGGTGAAGAGCGGATCCTGGCCGTTGATGTCGCGCGGACCCGAGACGAACGACATCATCTCCTGCGCGAGGCTCGAAAGGCTCTTGACGCGGCCGTCGTTCTGGACCGCGACGGTCGCAAGCGGCGTGAGGTCGACGCGATCGACGAAGCGAGGCTCGGACGACGCGGCCGCCGCGGGCGCCGATGCCGCCGCGGGCGAGGATGCGTCCTGGGCGAACACGCCCCCGGACGCGGGAATCAATGCGGCAAACGCGAGCGCGATCGCCTTCGCGATGATCGCCGAGCGTGAACGCTGGAAACGGAACGGATTCATGCCGTCACCTCCTTCGAACCGCGGCGATCGCCGCGCGGTAGGCCCGCGAGGACCTCCTCCTGCCGACGCCGCTTGATCACCGGCTTCACGTAGAACGCGTAGATCATGCCCGCCACCGCGATCACGCATCCGAGGAGCTGCGTGTACACGCCGTTCCGGTTGCCGACGCCGAGCACGGTGTAGTTGAGACCGGCGCTCGGGCGCGTGCGCTCGTTCGCCGCGGCCTCGGGCGGATCCCACTGCGCCTGGAAGTACCACAGCCCATCGTGCTCGATCGGCGCGTTGACGCTGACCTCGACAGGCTCGGTCCACGCGCCCGACGCGCCTCCGTCGCGGAATCGCACGCGGCTCGTGTAGTCGCGGATCGTGCCCATCGCACCGGTGAAGCCACCCTGGTGCGAGGTCAGCACGAACTCGTCGAGCGCCACGTCGGTGCGCAGCGGAAGCCTCTGACGCGAGAAGAGCACCTCGACCTCGCGTCCATCCGCGAGCCGCAGGAGGCGCGGCGAATAGGGCGAGCGGCGCAGCACGTACTCGGGCCCCTCGAAGACCCAGCGCGTGAACGGAATCCAACGGGCGTCCGACCCGGGCGCGGACACGAGGGCCTTCGAGAGCATCTCCATCAGGTCGCGCTCGCGCTGCTCCCGCGGCACCACGATCGGCCGCGTCTCGAGGACGGCACGGGGGATGAACTCCTTCACCCCGACGGTGATGCCCGCGGGGAGCGATATGGCCTCGCGCTCCTTGACCTCGAACACGCTCGTCTCGGGACCGATCGCACTGATGAGGCGAAGGCGCTCCTCGCCGGGGCCGTGCACGAGCATCACGAGGGCCAGGCCGTTGCCCGGCTCGTAGAGCGTCTCGATCGAGTCGTCCTGCATCTTCGGCGCGCCATGCGCATCCGATGCATCGGGCTGCACGACGTCGCGCGTGAGCGACGGATCGCTGAACACCCAGCGACGGAACAGGCCCTTCGGAGTGCGCACCTCGAGGATCGCGACGGAGACGGACGCGCTGCCGATCGGCACGTTGTCGCGCACGTTCATCACGCGATACGCGTAGGCGGCCTTGCCATCCTCCTCGGTGCCCTTGATCTCGACGAACGGTGCGTCGGGATTGGCGGCGGCGACGTCACGGATCTCCTCGCGGATCTCGATTCCCTTCGCGGGGATGCGGATCACGACGGACGGCTGCCGCATGAACTGCGCGAACTGCGCCTCGTCCGAGATGGTGGCGAAGCGCAGCACGCCGCCGTCGGCGACCGATCGGTCGGGATCGCGCGCGAGCAGGTCGTAGTCCTCGCGCTGGCCGCGATCGCTCGCCACCGAGAGGAGCGCGTACGGATTGAGTGGACCGGTTGGCGGCCCCTCCATGAACATGCTGCGCTCCTCGGCATAGCGCAGGTACCCGTTCACGCGGAACTCGACGTCGGGGAACGGATCGGCCGGATCGGTGGCAGGGACGGCGACGTCGAGCGGGTCGAGCGGGAGCAGCGTGTCTCCCGGCTGCTGGAAGACGAGCTCTCGGTCGCCGATGTAGTCGTTGTAGAGCGGAAGGCCCTCGATGGGACGCTCGACCCATGCTCCCTCGCCGGGCTTCCGAACGTAGAGCGCCCAGGACTTCACCAGTTCGTTGCGCAGGTAGAAGTGGCCCTGGGGCTCGTAGTCGAGCCGCATCGCCATCGTCTCGTCGAAGATGGGCTTCCCGGTCTCCTTGACCGAGCGCTTCATCGGCTGCTGCGGGTCGTCCGTGAAGATGAGGTCTTCCGTCAGCTGGGGATAGCCCACGAGCAGCTGCCGCATGTAGCGCTTCTCGCCGCGCGTCACGGCCACGGTCACGCTGTAGGCGCGCTTGCCCTTGTCGTCGCCCGTGAGGAGTTCCCAGTCGGGGTCGATCGTGGTCACCTCGAAGGCGACCGCATCGTCGCCCTCGCCCGAGACCGCTCGCACGCCCGGCGACGCGAGGAAATCGACCTCGCGCATCGTCTTCGTTCCATCGGCGGCGACTTCCTCGTACGAGGCCACCACGCGTCGGCGCGCGACGGGCGTGTCGCCCTCGACCTTGGTGCCGAAGTAGATGAACGATCCGACGATCAGGATGAGGATCCCGGTGTGGATCATCCAGACGCCGTAGTTGACCGGCTTGAACGGGATGCGCCGCACCGTGGTCACCGCGATGTTGATCGCGATGAGGATCATCATGAGGTCGAACGGCCACCAGTGGAACCACTCGAACTCGGTCATCTCGAGTCCGCGCCACTGCCGGATCTGGTCGTGCGCCCAGTTCTCCGGGTTGAAGATGTTCCAGGTGCCTGCGTCGAAGTCGAGGTAGACGATGCCCGCGCTGCCGACCGACGAGTAGATGAAGAGGAGCACGAGGAGCCAGATGCCGAACTTCACGCTCGAGAAGAGGTCGAGCGTCCACCCGATCACGCCGCTGCGCCACCAGGGCGCGACCTCGGCGGATCCCGCCGCGGCGGCGCCGTGCGCGGCCGCACCGCCCCGCTTCTGCGTGCTGGTGTTGGGAGCGCTGCCCGCGGTCGATTCGTTCGGAGGCGTCATGCGTCGATGGTCTTCGGAGGTTGCGCGCGCGGCGCGCTGGTCGGACACGGGCGAGCAAGTGAAGCGGTGGCTGCACCTGGCCCGGTGACGCATGGAATCGAACGGCTCGGCCATGCGTCGTGCCGGGGGGTGCGATGCTACGCGACAAGGCCCCCGCGCGTTGCGGATTACGGGCACCCTCCTCGCATCCGCGGAACGCCGCGGCCCCGGTATCATCGACGTCCCGTTCGAGAAACCCCGAGAATCGACCATGACCAACTTCCGAATGCTTGCGTCCACGGCCCTCCTCGCCTCTGCCTTCGTTCTCGGCGCTACCGCGTCCGCACAGGATGCGAAGCCCGCGAGCCCGCCGCCACCGCCGACGACCGTGGCGCCCGCCGCTGCCGAGATGACCTATGTCGTCCTGCGCACCTCGAAGGGCGACATCCTGCTCGAGCTCGACACCGCGAAGGCCCCGATCTCGGTGGCGAACTTCCTCGACTACACGAAGTCGGGCCACTACGACGCCACCGTGTTCCACCGCGTCATCAAGGGGTTCATGATCCAGGGTGGCGGCTTCACCGAGCAAGGTCAGCAGAAGAAGACCAAGGCCGGCATCAAGAACGAGTGGCAGAACGGCCTCAAGAACGCTCGCGGCACGATCGCGATGGCGCGGCTCGGCGGTCAGGCCGACAGCGGCACGAGCCAGTTCTTCATCAACCACAAGGACAATCCCTCGCTCGATCGCCCCAACGACGGCGCGGGCTACGCGGTGTTCGGTCGCGTGATCAGCGGCATGGATGTGGTCGATGCGATCGCGGAGTCGCCGACCACGATCAAGAACGGCATGCGCGACTGGCCCGCCCAGAACGTGACGCTGACGAAGGCGGAGGTCCTGAGCAAGGACGACGCGATGAAGTTGAAGGAGGCGAAGGCGAAGCCTGCGGCCCCGGCGGCCCCGGCGACACCCGCGGCACCGGCGGCTCCGGCGGCACCGGCGGCTCCGGCGGCTCCGGCGGCTCCGGCGGCTCCGGCCACCCCGACGACCCCGGCGGCACCGAAGGCTTGAGTCACCGCGCGGGCGTTGCCGCGCGACGCACTCGATCGATCCACCGACACCCGGCTGGCGCATGCCAGCCGGGTGTTTCGTTTCGCATGGCCTGTCAACGGATCGCGTCATCCGTTCCGGGGACTGGATCGAAGCGCTCGCCGCTGCGGCGACTCGCTCTGGCGGTGACGACGTTGGTCGGCTTCAGCCATGCGATGGGCACGCACCCGCAACGACCACGCACTCCGGGATGCGATCCCGGGAACACCGGACGTCGGAGTCGATCCATCGACGGTGGACGCGCGCGACGCACGCCACAGGCGCTCAGATGTCGAACTTGATCCCCTGCGCGAGCGGCAGGTCCTTCGACCAGTTGATCGTGCAGGTCTGGCGACGCATGTACTGCTTCCAGCTGTCCGAGCCCGACTCGCGCCCGCCGCCAGTGTCCTTCTCGCCGCCGAACGCTCCACCGATCTCGGCGCCCGATGTGCCGATGTTCACGTTCGCGATGCCGCAGTCCGAGCCCTCGGTCGAGAGGAAGCGCTCGGCGCTGCGCATGTTCAGCGTGAAGATCGCGCTCGACAGCCCCTGGTCGACCGAGTTCTGGATCTCGATCGCCTCGTCGATGCTCGACACGGAGTACACGTAGAGAATCGGCGCAAAGGTCTCCTCGCAGCAGATGCGCGGGCGGCCGCCCTTCGGCACGCGGTAGAGCGTGGGCTCGACGAAATTGCCGGGCTTGCCCGCGAACCGGTCGATGCCCGCCACACCACCTGCGAGCAGGTGGCAGCCCTCGCGGTCGGCCTCGCTGCACGCATGCCGCATGCCTGCGACCGCCTGTGCGTTCACAAGCGGCCCCATCAACGTGCCCGCCGCGAGCGGGTCGCCGATCGGCACGTTCTTGTACGCCTTCGCGAGGCGCGCGCAGAGGTCGTCGACCACCTTCTCGTGGACGAGGAGGCGCCGCGTCGTCGTGCAGCGCTGGCCAGCGGTGCCCACCGAGCCGAAGAGCACGGCTCGCACCACCATCTCCATGTCGGCGTCGTCCATCACGATGATCGCGTTGTTGCCGCCAAGTTCGAGGAGGCAGCGTCCGAGGCGCTTCGCGACGACTTCACCGACACGCCGGCCCATGCGGCACGAGCCCGTCGCCGAGATCAGCGGCAACCGTCGGTCAGCGACCATCGTTTCGCCCACCTCGGCATCGGTGCCGATGATGAGCGGGAAGAGATCCGCCGGGTCGATCCCCTCGGGTCGCCAGAGATCCTGCTCGCGCAGCACCTTCCAGCAGATCTCGCTGGTCGCGATCGCTGTGAGCGGCGTCACCAGCGAAGGCTTCCAGATCACCGCGTCGCCGCAGACGGCCGCGAGCATCGCGTTCCACGCCCACACGGCGTTCGGGAAGTTGAACGCCGTGATGCAGCCGACCACGCCAAGCGGCTGCCACTGCTCGTACATGCGGTGGCCCGGGCGCTCGGAGTGCATCGTGAGGCCGTAGAGCTGGCGCGAGAGGCCGACCGCGAAGTCGGCGATGTCGACCGATTCCTGCACCTCGCCGAGGCCTTCGGCCTTGATCTTGCCCATCTCGAGCGTCACGAGTTCGCCGAGCGGCTCCTTCATGTCGCGGAACGCGTTGCCCATCCGGCGCACGATCTCGCCGCGCTTCGGCGCGGGAAGCTGACGCCAGGAGGCCTGCGCCTTCACGGCGCGCGCGACGGCGCTCTCGTAGTCGGCGCGCGACTCGAGCCGCACGCCCGCGAGCGGCTCGCCGGTCGCCGGGTTGTCGCTCGTCACCGAGTTGGGAGTTCCCGGCGCGCAGAGGCGCGGGCTGTTCGCAAGTCCGAGGCGGGTGAGGACGGGGTGCATGGGCGAGGACGTGGAAGAGGGCATTGGGCAGGCAGGATAGCGAACCGACTCCTCGTTTCACCTCCCCGCGCGGCCTCTCCCCTATCATCTCCGCCCTATGCCCCTCGACCGCAACCAGATCGCCAAGCGCGCCGCCCTCGAACTCCGCGACGGCTTCTACGTGAACCTCGGCATCGGCATGCCGACCCTCGTCGCGAACTACGTCCCGGCCGGCATGCAGGTGTGGCTCCAGTCGGAGAACGGCCTCCTCGGCATGGGCCCCTTCCCGACCGACGCGGAGGTCGACCCCGACCTGATCAACGCGGGCAAGCAGACGGTGACGGGCGTTCCCGGGCACTCGTTCTTCTCGAGCGCCGACAGCTTCGCCATGATCCGCGGCGGCCACATCGACCTCGCGATCCTCGGCGCGATGGAGGTCTCGCAGGAAGGCGACATCGCCAACTGGATGATCCCCGGCAAGCTCGTCAAGGGCATGGGCGGCGCGATGGATCTCGTCGCGGGCGTCAAGCGCGTGGTCGTGATGATGGAGCACGTCAACAAGAAGGGCGAGTCGAAGATCATCCC
>JAJTGL010000137.1 GCA_021297795.1 Planctomycetaceae bacterium | reverse complement strand
TCGACGCCCGCGGGAGTTCGCGGAGATCGTGCACGCGGATCGCCTTGTAGGCAACCGACATCCCGAGCGCGAGCGGGATGATCAGGAGCCACCACCAGCGGTCGACGCCGGGCGCCGGCTGCATGAACGGTGTCCACGCGAGCATCGAGGTCGCGAGCGACGTCATCGTGCACCTCCCGTCGCAGCGGCGGCGTCACCCGAGCGTCGGCCGGAGGTCGGCGCATCGCTGCGCGGCTCCCGCACGAGCGCGTCGAGGAGGACGCAGACGTTCATGAGGCCGGCGAGGAAGATGAGGAAGGTTCCGAACTCGTTCGCGTGCGCCAGGCCCTTGAACGCGCTGACCTGCGTCGGTGCGTTCGGATTCATCTGCGATGCGGGCACGGGCAGCATCGGCGCCGCGGAGCCCGACTTCAGGAACGCGCCGTTCGCCCAGTCGGCGGCGAAGGTGATCGGCCCGCAGCCGGCCTGTCCGATGAACCAGAGCTTGTCTTCCTTCCGGTCGACGCAGTCGAATCCGCCCACGAGGAGCCCGGAGAGGAAGAGGAGCAGGATGCCGAGCATCGCGGCCACGCCGCGGCGGGCGTTGCCGCTGACGATGTGACCAAGGCCAGGGAAGATCCATCCGGCGATCGCGGCGACGGGCTGGAAGGAGGTTTGGGAAGTCGTGTTGGCCACGGATGATCCTGCGCTCGGGTGCCTTCGGCGGTTCTGGTGCCTCGGGCCCCTCCTCGTCTGCTCCGGTGCGCGCTGCCGTCGCTCGCATTCCCGGGGCCCCTTGGGCGCGACGATGTCGTTCGTCGCGGTGCTGGGGGCGTGATGCCGGGGTCCGGTGGGGGGTTCGTCGGGATTGTCTCAAGTCGAGCCCCCTGGGGGTCGATGGCCGCAGTGTAGCGGTCGTGCCAAGGCACGCCCGCAGGTATGCCTGTGGACGGTTCGCCCCTTCGGCAAGCCTTCCCACGCAAGCAACGAGAGCGCGGAGCACCCCATGCCCAACCGGTCCACCAGCCACGGCGACGACTCCTTTCCGACCCCGCATGCGGACACGGCGCCCAGCGCCGACATGCTGCACGCGATCGACCCGCGCTCCGGCAGCGTCGTCGACCGTCGTTCGGGCCTCGATCGCCGTCGCGGCGAGGCGCAGGACCCCACCAACCTCGAGCGCCGTCGCGGTCCTGGACGTCGCCTGAGCGACTTCGTGCGCGATGCCGAGGAAGGTGAGATGAACAAGGAGCAGTTCATGTTCCTGATGGCGATCGACGCCTTCAAGCGCGTGAACGGCAAGACCTTCCCGGCGTGGACCGATGTGCTCGAGATCATCCGCAAGCTCGGCTACCGGAAGACGATGCCGAGCGAGCTGAACCTCGGTGGACGCGCGGAGGACTGGCGCGAGCGCCCCGATGCGCCCGCGAAGACGACGCACGCCGAGGATCTGGCCGACCGACGGGCGGCCTGAGCGGTCCATCCGGCAACGCGATCGCCCGACGCCTTCACACGCGGCGGGATGCATCCGATGGCGCGACCGGACCAGTCCGGTGATGCGCGGGAGCAGCCCGCGGCTGTCATCACGCCATGCCGAGCACGTCATCCATCGAGTACCAGCCTGGCGCGCGTCCGGCGAGCCATTTCGCCGCCCGCAGCGCGCCCGCGGCGAAGAGATCGCGCGAGACCGCCTGATGCATGATGTGGATGCGCTCCGAGGGGCCGGCGAAGCGGATTTCATGCTCGCCGATCGTGTCTCCGGCGCGGATCGCATGGATCCGGTCGGGCGGAACCTGCATGCCGCCCTCGCCGAGCGACGAGGCCAGCGCGAGGGCGGTTCCCGAGGGTGCGTCCTTCTTTCGGTCGTGGTGGCTCTCGACGATGTCGACGCTCCATTCGGCTGGCCCGAGCATCTGCGCGGCCATCCTCGCGAGGCGCCGCGTGATCGCCACGCCGAGCGAGGTGTTCGGTGCGAGCAGCACCGCGTTCGAGGCGGAAAGTGCCTTGAGATCCGCCCTGAGAGCGTCAGGAAGGCCTGTCGTGCCCACGAGCAGGGCCGCGCCGGAATCCCGCGCGACCGCGATGGCTGCCCTGGTCCCGGCTTCCGTCGAGAAGTCGATGAGCACCTTCGCGCGATGGGCAAGTCCTGCCTGCATCGCGTTCTCGCGATGCAGCCGCGCGACGAGCTCGACGCTCGCGTCGACCGACGCGAGGGCATCGATGCGGGATCCCATGCGTCCGCCGGCTCCGATGATTGCGATCTCGACCTTCATCCGGTTGCACCCTCTCGTTGCGGCCTCGTCGCGAGGCGCGGTGTGGTCTGGCATGGCTCGGGCTCGGCGGCCCACGACCCCGAGGGGGTCGGACATATCTCTCTCACGACTTTTCTGTCAAGCCACTTTTCACCTGTGGCCGATGTGTGTATAACTCCACGTGGCAGCAGCTCAGTTACGCCGGCTGATGCCTCACTCCGACCCCAAGAGCGTAACCAACGCAAGGGAGCCAACCATGGCTGCTAAGAAGAAGGCCGCGAAGAAGGCCACCAAGAAGGCTGCGAAGAAGAAGACCGCGAAGAAGGCCGGCAAGAAGAAGTAAGCCAGCCCGATCGCGGTGATCGGCTTCGCCGATCACGAGATCATGTGGTCGGCCAAGCCGATCACACGCAAGATGCATGGAGGCCGCCGCAAGGCGGCCTCCAGCATTTTTCCACCGGCACTTCTCTCTCGCGCGGAGATCGTTCCGTCGCCTCGTGTTGGAGTGCCGTTGAACTGCCATCGGACTCGCGCGCCCGAGCGTCGCCCCGCGGCCGTCGACGATGCGAACCCGGGTCGCAGCGAGTCGTCGGTGCCAGTTCGACCATGCCCCGCGCCGCATGCGATGGATTGTCGCCTCGGGTTCCCAGCGGACCACGCGCATCCTTCCCCGCCGTGCACCGTGTGCAAACCGCCCGATTTTCCGGGCTTTCCGCGCAAACGCCCCCGCGCGGTGCTCTCGCTATCATCGCCCGCACTCCGGCGGCGAACCGTGCCGCGCGGATCCGACGAGCAAGCTCCGCGCGTCGACGCGCGCCATTCGAGATGTTGAGGACCGAGCCATGGCACATGTGATCACCGAACCCTGCATCGGAACCAAGGACACCGCCTGCGTCGAGGTGTGCCCCGTCGACTGCATCCATCCGACGAAGAAGGAAGGCGAGTACGGCGCGCAGCAGCAGCTGTACATCGATCCCGACACGTGCATCGACTGCGGACTCTGCGTCGATGAGTGCCCGGTGCAGGCAATCTTCCCGCAGGACGATGTGCCCGCCGAGTGGCGCAAGTACATCCAGATCAACATCGACTACTTCAAGAAGTGATGTCGACCCTGCCGCGCTTCGCCCGCCGGCGATGCCGCGCGTGAACCGCGCGCGCCCTCACGCGCGCCCATGTTGGTTGCGGAAACCGCCCGACGGTCGTTCGTGGTAGGTGGTCTCGTCGCCGACGCGGGTCGCGGGTGGGAGTCCATCCCGCCGCGCTCACTCCCACGCCGCTCCATTGACCTCGGCGTAGATCGTCCGCGCCGCCTCGTCGCTCGCCGATTCCGGCACGCGGGCCCGCACGATGCCCTTGCACGGGTTGTACCAGAACATCGCGCCGCGCCCGCCGCGGAAGGTCGGGTCGCGCGGGTGCTCGCGACCGAGTTCGAACGGCAGCGCGCACTCGATCCAGGGCGCGTTGTCGCAGGCGAGCGCGTTGCAAGGCGTGTTGTCCTCGAACCACGACCGGTCGACGGCTTCCGGATGGCCGAACTCGTTGAGTTCGGCCTTGCCGAGGGCGGCGCGGATGCCGAGTTCGGCCTCGATCTGCGCGATCGATGCCCGCGTCGACTGAATCGCCGATTGCTCGGCGAGGCCCTGCTCGTGCGCCCAGAGAGCCCAGACGAGGGCTCCTGCGGCGGCGCCGACGACAAGCAGGTCGATCGAGATCCGGATGGCTCGCATCACGTTCTTCTTCCTCGCCCCCGGGACTTCGCTCCGGTGGACATCGACCTTTCGGAGGTTCGACTTCGGCGGGCGCGGAATGAACGGGCGACCTCGGTTCAGGTCGTGCCGTCTGGCGGTTCTATGCGGTGGAACCGAGCGCATCCGATGCTCATCCGAGCCCCCGCATCGCGAGCAGCGACCGGAAACCGGGGGAGGTCGGCGATTTCGGCCGTGCATGTCGCACGCGACGCCGTCTTCGTGGATGATGTCGCGCCGCCCGGCGGCCCGAACCCGATGTCCATACAGCACCGACCGAATCCGATCATCGTCCGCAAGCTCCGGTGTGGCATGCCGCTCCTCGTCGAGGAGATGGCAGGGGTCCGCACCGCGGCCGTGAGCTGGCTGCTGCCGGCGGGCAACGCTTCCGACCCGCGGGGCGAGGCTGGCGATGGTTGGTCGAGCCTCCTCGCCGAGCTCGCGCAGCGCGGCGCCGGCTCGCGCGACAGCAAGCAGCACTGCGACGCCCTCGATCGGACGGGCGCCCAGCGCCAGGTGTCGCCCGCCGCCGTCCACATCGTGGTCGGCGCGACGACGATCGGCACGCGGCTCGCGGAGGCGCTGCCGCTGCTTGCCGACATCGTCGTGCGCCCGCATCTCCCCGGCGACGCGCTCGACGCCGTGCGCAGCCTCGCGCTCCAATCGCTCGAGAGCCTGCAGGACGATCCGCAGCACCGCGTGTCGCTCCGGCTGCGCGAACTGCATCTTCCGCCGCCGTTCGATCGGAACGGCCACGGCAACAGGGTTGCGTTCGAGCGGGCCGAGATCGGCGCCCTGCGCGAGAGCTGGCGCCGCCGCGTGCGTCCGGTGGGCTCGATCCTCGCGATCGCGGGCGCCGTACGCGCCGACGATCTCGCGCGTCAGCTCGATGAACTGCTGGTCGGATGGGAGGGCGAGGCGCCCGACGTCGCGGCGACCGGCCCTGCCAAGGGCGGCGTGCTGCACGAGCACGACGAGTCGAATCAGACGCACATCGCGCTGGGACTGGCTGCGCCGAACGAGCGCGAGCCGTCGAGCCTTCTCTGCCGCCTCGCCACCAACATCCTCGGTGGCGAGTCGTCGAGCCGCCTCTTCACCGAGGTACGCGAGCGCCGCAGCCTCTGCTACTCGGTGAACGCGGGCTACGCGGGCGGTCGCGAGCGCGGCATGGTCGCGGTGTACGCCGGCAGCACTCCCGAGCGCGCGCAGGAGACCCTCGACACGATCCGCCACGAGCTCGAGCGGTTCGAGAAGGGCGTCGACGCCGACGAGTTCCGCCGCGCGGTGGTCGGCATGAAGAGCCGTCTCGTCATGCAGGGCGAGAGCACCGCCGCGCGCGCGGCTTCGCTTTCGAGCGACTGGTACCGCCTCGGTCGGTGCCGATCGCTCGGCGAGCTTTCGGCGGAGGTCGATGCGGTGACGATCGACAGCCTCAACGCGTGGATCGGAAGCGCGATGGGTCGCTCATGGCGCGACGCCGCCACGATC
>JAJTGL010000039.1:579-21468 GCA_021297795.1 Planctomycetaceae bacterium | reverse complement strand
ATATCGACCAAGAGCCTACCGAAGGGTCAGAATGGAACGAAGGCAATTCCATGAGACTCGCCGCCCGGTCGTGGGCCCAACCGTGCCTCCGAACTGTGCCTCCGAGCCGTGCCGCGCAGCTCGCGGGTACAAGCAGGTACGAGCGGGTCTGCACCCGGTGGGTGCCTGGCACCGTTCCTGCGCGTGGTCCGAAGCGCTCCAAATCGCGCGTTCCTTCGTCCAACATCGCACTTCCCGACGGAACCACGTCAGCCGGGTGGTGTGCCTGTTTGGTTGCGCGCGGGTGCCGGATACGAGCGGGTGCAAGCGGGCAAGTACCCGGCACGGGTTCGGGAGTGGCCACACGCGACGCGCGCCACGCCCCCCGCCAGGCCGTCCGCGTTGCTATCCACCCGCCCGCAGCGCATCCTGCCCGAGCGCCACCGCGCCGCAGATCCCCGCCGCGTCACCCAGTTCGGGCGGCACGATGTACCGCTCCAAGCCCTCCGGCGACAGCGCCGGCGACGAGATGTACCCGTTGTTCAGTTCGTGGAAGTGCCTGCGGATCATGGCGAAGAACGCGTCCTCGCCAAGTCGTCCCGCCTTGCGCACGCTCCCGCCGATGATGATCCGCCTCGGCGAAAGCACGTACGTCAGCGTCAGCAGCGCCTGCGCCATCGACCGCGTGGTCAGCTCCCAAACAGGGTGGTCCGCGGGGATCATCTTCCCGGGCATCCCCGCGCGCCGCTCGATCGCTGGGCCCGCGCAGAACCCTTCCCAGCAGCGCCCGTGAATCCTGCAGTTCCCCGGGAACGGATCGTCGCCGACCGGCGGGAGCGGGATGTGACCCATCTCCGGATGCACCAGACCATGCAGCGGGCGCCCGCGCGCGAAGCCTCCGCCGCCGATCCCGGTTCCAACCGTGACATAGATGAAGTCCTCGAGTCCACGCGCGTAGCCCCACCGCAACTCGCCGAGGGCGGCGCCGTTTACATCGGTGTCGAAACCGATCGCCCGCCCGGGGAAGGCGCGACGCACGGCGCCGACGATATCGGTGTTCTTCCAACCTTCCTTCGGAGTCGTGGTGATGTATCCGTAGGTCGGCGACTTCGGGTCGAGATCCACAGGCCCGAACGACGCGATGCCGATCGCTGGGAGCGTTCCGAAGCGCGCTTCACGCGACTTCAGCCAATCGACCACCTTTCCAATCACCGCCTGCGGGTCGCTCCCGGTCGGAAACTCGTCAGTTTCAAGCAGGTCGGACTTCGATCCGCGCCCCACGGCGCACACGAACTTCGTGCCGCCTGCCTCGATCGCACCAACGATGGGGAGATTTGCGCTCATGGAGTGGTCCTCATACCCATCCTAACGCACCGCGTGACGCAACGATGATCGCGGCCGCGCGCGGCGAAACTGCCCACACGCGTCGCGAAGCGAGGCTTGCGATCCCCTACCCTTCCGCCATGGCCAACCCAAGCACCGGTCGCTCGATCATCGACGACTTCGCCTCCAAGTTCGCCGAGATCCGCCGCGAATCCGAGCAGGCGATCGCGCAACTCGACGCTGACCAACTCCGCCGCTCGCTCGATGGCGACGTGAACTCGGTTGCAATCAACATGAAGCACGTCGGCGGCAACCTGCGCTCGCGATTCGCCGACTTTCTCACGACCGACGGCGAGAAGCCGTCGCGCGATCGCGAGGGCGAGTTCGTCGATGACTTTCCGCCGGGCGAGGCCGGGCGCGCAGCCGCGATGGCCGCGTGGTCGGACGGCTGGGCCACCCTCGAATCGGCCCTTGCCACGCTGACCGACGCCGACCTCGGCCGTATCGTCCGGATCCGCGGCGCCGAGCACACAGTGGCGCGCGCACTTGCACGGTCGCTTGCCCACATCGCCTACCACCAGGGGCAGATCGTCCTCATCGCGCGCATCCTTCGCGGGCCGTCGCGATGGCAGACGATCTCGATCCCGCGCGGTGGCACCGCGCAGCGCCACGCCGAGATGGGCTTCGATCCCGACGCGCCGCGCAGGTGAACACGCCGCGTGCCCCCTGGCGTGAACTCACTTCCGCTCACGCGAGATCGAATCGGTCGAGGTTCATCACCTTCGTCCATGCCGCCACGAAGTCAGTCACGAACTTCTCCTTGCCGTCGGACGACGCGTAAACCTCGCTCAGCGCGCGCAAACGCGAGTTCGATCCGAAAGCAAGATCCACGCGGCTCGCCGTCCACTTCGCCTGGCCAGTCGTGCGGCAGCGGCCGTTGAACAGTTCCTCGTCGGCCGAAGCGGGCGTCCACTCGGTGCCAATGTCGAGGATGTTGGTGAAGAAGTCGGTCGAGAGGACGCCCGGCCGCTTCGTCAGCACTCCGAGCGACGAACCATCGAAGTTCGCGCCAAGCACGCGCATGCCTCCGACGAGCGCGGTCATCTCGGGCGCGGTCAGCGTGAGAAGATCGGCCTTGTCGACCAGGAGATGCTCGGCGCGGCGCGGCAGGCTGTGCGCGAGGTAGTTGCGGAAGCCGTCGGCCGCGGGCTGGAGATACTTGAAGCTGTCGGCGTCGGTCTGCGACGCCATCGCGTCGGTGCGGCCCGGGGCGAACGGCACCGTGACCGCGACACCCGCGTCGGCAGCGGCCTTCTCGACCGCGGCGCAACCCGCAAGCACGATCATGTCGGCAAGCGAGACCTGCTTCCTACCCGACGACGCGTTGAACTCCGCGCGGATCTTCTCGAGCGCACCCAGCACGATCGAAAGAGCGGCCGGATTGTTGACCGCCCAGTCCTTCTGCGGCGCGAGCCGGATGCGCGCACCGTTCGCACCGCCGCGCTTGTCGGTGCCGCGGAAGGTCGAGGCCGACGCCCACGCGGTCACGGCAAGTTGCGACACCGTGAGGCCGGAAGCAAGCACCTTCGCCTTGAGCGCGGCGACATCCTGCGCGTTCACCAGCTCGTGCGCGACGGCGGGCACCGGGTCCTGCCACACGAGTTCTTCCGTCGGCACCAGCGCGCCGAGGTAACGTGAGCGCGGGCCCATGTCGCGGTGTGTGAGCTTGAACCACGCGCGCGCGAACGCATCGGCGAACGCGGCCGGATCCTGGTGGAATCGGCGCGAGACCTTCTCGTAGGCCGGATCCATGCGAAGCGCCAGGTCCGTCGTCAGCATGATCACCGTCTCGCGCTTCGACGCGTCGTGCGCGGCGGGAGCGGTCGCGGTGCTTCCCTTCGGCACCCACTGGTGCGCGCCCGCGGGGCTCTTCGTCAGTTCCCACTCGTGCCCGAACAGCGTGTCGAAGTAGCCGTTGTCCCACTGCGTCGGATTCGGCGTCCACGCGCCCTCGAGGCCGCTCGTGATCGTCGACGCGCCGTTGCCGGTGCCAAACGAGTTCTTCCAGCCGAGGCCCATCTGGTGAAGCGGCGCGCCCTCGGGCTCGGGCCCGACGTACTTCGACGGATCGGCGGCGCCGTGCGCCTTGCCGAACGTGTGACCGCCCGCGATCAGCGCGACGGTCTCCTCGTCGTTCATGGCCATGCGCGCGAAGGTCTCGCGGATGTCGCGCGCCGACGCGATCGGATCGGGCTTGCCGTTCGGGCCCTCGGGGTTCACGTAGATGAGGCCCATCTGCACCGCGGCGAGAGGGCTCTCGAGGTTGCGGTCACCGGTGTAGCGCTCGTCGCCGAGCCAGACCTTCTCCGAACCCCAGTAGGTCGCGTCGGCCTCCCACGCATCGGCGCGGCCACCCGCGAAGCCGAAGGTCCTGAAGCCCATCGACTCGAGCGCGACGTTGCCCGTGAGGATCATGAGATCCGCCCACGAGATCTTCTTTCCGTACTTCTGCTTGATCGGCCACAGGAGACGTCGCGCCTTGTCGAGGTTCGCGTTGTCGGGCCAGCTGCCGAGCGGCGCGAAGCGCAGCATGCCTGCTCCACCGCCACCGCGACCGTCGGTCACGCGGTAGGTACCGGCGCTGTGCCACGCCATGCGGATGAAGAACGGCCCATAGTGCCCGTAGTCGGCGGGCCACCACGCCTGCGACGAAGTCATGAGCGCACGGAGATCGGCGACGACCGCGTTGAGATCGAGGCTCTTGAACTCCTTCGCGTAGTCGAACGCGGGGCCCATCGGATCGGCCTTGGGCGAGTTCCGCTCGAGCGGCGAAAGATCAACCTGGTTCGGCCACCAATCGCGGGGATAGGTGCCCTGGGCAACGTTCTTCAAGAATCCGCCCGCGAAGGGGCACTTGCTCGCGCTCGACATGTCGATCTCCTGGTTGCCCGGCCGTCCGGGGCAAGGAGATTAGCAGGGCTTGCGCTTCGATTGCGACGACATGGCCGAGGAGTTTTGCGCGCGCGCCTTCGACCGCGCTGTCGCGTCCGCCGCGTCAGACCGGCACCGCGCCGTACTGTGCGCGATACGCGGCGATACGGGCGCGGTCGGCGTCGGTGAGCCGCCCGCCGAGATGCTCGATCACTTCGTCAATCGTCACAATCGCCGCGGTTGGCATGGAAAACTCGGCGCCGACCTCGGCCAGCGCGGTGCGGGTTGAAGTCTCACTCGCACGCTCCTGTCGATCGACCGAAACGACCAGCCCCGCAAGCCTGATGTCGGCGGCGGCGCGCAGGATCGGCACCGTCTCGCGGATCGAGGTGCCCGCGGTCGTCACGTCCTCGACGATCAGCACGCGATCACCGTTCTGCAGCCTGCGGCCGACGAGGAGACCGCCCTCGCCGTGGTCCTTCGCCTCCTTCCGGTTGAAGCAGAACTCGACCTCGCGTCCTCGCTCGGCGAACGCCATCGCGACGGCGACGACGAGCGGGATGCCCTTGTAGGCCGGTCCGAAGAGGCAATCGAAGCCCTCGGGAAACGAGCGCTCGATGGCATCGGCGTAGGCGCGCCCGAGCTTCGCGAGCTGCGCGCCCGAGCGGTACTTGCCGGTGTTCACGAAGTACGGCGTCTTCCGTCCGCTCTTCGTGGTGAAGTCGCCGAAGGTGAGGACGCCCACCTCGAGCATGAAGTCGATGAACTGGCGCTGGTAGCCGTGCATGGGCGCGGATGGTAGCGGACCACGCGCGCCGGATCAGGTGCTCGCCCGCGCAGCCACCGCGCGCACTGCTCCGTGGAGCGCGTGCACCTCGGCCACGATCGCATGCGCGCGCGCGGCCTCGAGTTCGGCGCGGTCGCCAGCGCCCCAGAGAACACCGACCGTGCCCGTCCCGCACGCATGGCCGGCCAGCACGTCGTGCTCGCGATCGCCGATCATGACGGAAGCGTGCGGTCGCGCTCCCGTCGCGGCGAGCGCACGGCGCAGCGTCACCTCCTTCGGCTCGAGCGTGTGCTCGTCCTGCGGCGCGTAGATCACCTCGACATGCGCGCGAAGGCCGATGTCGTCGACGAGGCGCTCGGCGACGCGCCCGAGTTTCGAGGTCACGATCGCGATCGGCGCCTCGCCGCGCAGCGCGGCAAGCGCCTCCGGGATGCCGGCGAAGATCGTGGTCTCCACCGCCGACATCGCGCGGTACCGCTCGCGATAGCGCTCGACGAGCACCGCCGCGAGCGCCGGGTCGCGACCCTCCTCCGCGACGATCCGGTTGAACGACGCGCCAAGCGGCGGCCCGATGAACGAGCGCGTCACCTCGGGCGACCGCGGCGCGATGCCCTCCGCGCGCAACGCGTGATCGAACGAGTTCGTGATCGCGCGCACCGAATCGACGAGGCAGCCGTCGAGGTCGAGGAAGATGGCATCAAGTTCATGCATGGAACGCCTCGAGCCGGACCGAGAGGCCCCGCCGACTCACGGCGTGTCGCGCCGCGGACGGCGGGGTCGCTCGACCGCCGAATCTCCCGTCGCACCATCCTCGGCCGAAGCACCCGCCTTCGGCACGATCGCGGCCTTCAGGGCGTCGGCGCCGCCGACGACGGGGAGTTCGAGCGATGTACCCGCGAGGTCGACCGTCAGCGTGGTACCGGCCTCGGGCCACAGCGTGAAGTCGCGGTCGCTGCTGAAGATCATGAGCGCGAGCTGCTCGCCCGCGGGAACGATCTGGTCGTCGGGCTCGAGGTCGAACGCGAGGTCGTAGAACTTGCCCGGCTCGAGCGGCGTCTCGTCCTCGAGCGAGGCGTGGTTGCGCGGATCGGCCCAACCGCGCGTGACGATGTCGGCATTGATGTTGCGACCGCCCTTCCACGGCAGCGACACGAGCCAGACCGAGAGGTTCGCCGCAGGCTTGTCGGCGGCAACGCGAATCTTGATCCGCGGCGTACCCGACACGTGCAGCGGTGCGCTCAGCGTCGGCAACGCGTAGAGCAGTCGATGATCCGAACTCGCCGCCTTCGCGAGCGTCGCGCCCGTCTTCGACGCATCATCGACGATCGTCTCCTTCGCCGACGAAGCCTCGCCCGGAGCATCGTCGCCCACGCCGAGCACGCCGACGTCTCGCCCGCCCGCACGCGGCCGCAGCAAAACGGCCTTCGCCTCGGGGTTCGGCCACTCGGCGTACGGCGTCGGCGACGAGCGCGACGCGCCCTCGCGCACGACGGTGGACGTCGGGTCGCCCTCGACACCGTTCTCGATGCCGCACAACCAGCGCGTGAACCAGCGGTTCATCGCCTCGAACGGCGGATCACCGCCGTGCCCGCCCTGGTGGAGGTAGAGCTGCGTCGGCACGCCCCGCGCCTTCAGTTCGCGGTAGACGTGCGTGCTGTGCGAGGGCATGACGTTCCAGTCGTTCAGTCCGTGCGCGAGGAACGTCGGCGCCTTCACCTTGTCGAGCTGCAGCCAGTAGTCGCGCGCCTCCCAGAAGTCGTTCCAATCGCCCGTGCGACGGTCCATGCCTGCGAGCAGTTCGCCCTTCAGGATCTTCTCGTCGCTCCACGCGCGCTTCGCGGGGTCGCCGCTCTGGATGAACTGGTAGAGCACATCCATGTCCTCGCCCATGTAGCCGCCGGGATGCCGGACGAGTCCGTTGGCGCGGTAGTAGCGGTAGTACGACGTGTTGGGCGCGACCGGAATGATCGCGGCGAGGCCCTCGACGCCGGTGGTGGCCGCGGCAAGGCACAGCGTGCCGTTGTAGGAGGTGCCCGTCATGCCGACCTTTCCGGTCGACCAGTGCGCCTTCACCTCGTCGCCGCCATCCGCCGCGGTGTAGCCCTTCGCGCGACCGTTGAGCCAATCGATCACGGCCTTCGGCGCGAGCGATTCGTTGATCCCTCCGACCGTCGGCACGCCCTGCGACAGCCCGGTGCCGGGCGACTCCGAGTGCACCACGGCGAAGCCGCGCGGAACCCACTCGCCCATCAGGCTGCTGCTGATCCGCATCTTGTTCGGATTGAACGGAATCGCCGGCGGCGCGTCGTGCGGCTTGGGCTCGACGTCGAGTTCGTGCCGCGGGTTCCACATGAAGTCCGGCGAGTTGCTTCCGGTGGCCGCGTAGTACGGACTCGTCTCGTAGACGACGGGCACCTTCAGGCCCTGCTCGGTCTGCGCGGGCCGCGTGACGTTCACGAACACGCGATCGCGCCTGCCATCGCCATCCGAGTCGAACTCGGTCTCCACCCACAGCGCGTCGCGCACCCACTCCCGCGCGTCGGCGAAGCCCTCGACGACCTGCGCCTGGCCATCGACGAACTTCGGCACATCCGTCGCGTCTGCGGCGACGGCGGCAAAGGCGACGGCGGCGAAGGAGAGGGCGAGTCCCGCCGACGCATGCAGGAACGCGCGAGAGACAGGGCGACGGTCCCGCGAGGAACTCGAACGCATCGACGTGCGCGCGTTCGATCCAGGCTCTGAAGGTGCGAAGGGTCGATGCATGGGGATGCTGCTCCGTTTCAGCCCTCGGCTGGCGCGGGACTCCGCACCGCTCGTCGAGGACACGCGAAGGCGCATCGTACGAAAGCCCGCGCGGATCGCCGAGAAGATCCCGCACGCCCACGACCGGACACCCGCGGTGGCGATCGCGCCGATCGAACGCTCCACGGGATGGGCTCGGCGGGTATCCTCCGCGACCCGGATTTCCCGGCACCTTCTCCCGAGTCCAACGCCATGCTCGACGTCGTCTGGCCCGCCCTCCCCACCGCCTTCCGCAATGAACTGATCCTCCAGTGCGTCCGCCACCTCAAGGGGATGCCGGACGACTACGAGGCGTTCGCGCGCATCATCGCTGGGGCGATCAACGCGCGCCCCCAGTCGGTGAAGTCGCAGTGGCGCATGGCCGACACCTTCGGCACGATGCGCGCGCTCGCGCGTGATCCTCGGTTCGGCGCGCCGTTCTTCGCGGTCACCTACATGGCCGTTCGCAAGACCGAGCTTGCCGCGCTCTACACCGCGCTCGGCGTGAAGCACACCGACCTCGAGGTCGACAACGCGTCGGCCGTCGACGCGCCGCCGACCCAGGCGCAGTTCGCAGGTGTGCTCGCGAAGGGTCTCGACGGCGTCTCGAACGACAGCCTCCACACGATGATCGCGATCATCGCTTCGGTGGGCATCGAGGCCTGGCAGGCGCCGGCGCGCGAGGCGCTCGCGCAGCACCTCGCGGCGAAGGCCTGAGCTCCCTCGGACGAAACCGCGCGACAGGCGGTACCGGCCATCCCGGACGAGTCGACGGTGATTTCCCGGCCTTGCGCCGCGCCATCGCGTCGGGAAAATCGCGTTGCGCGATGTATCCGACGCCCGGTCACGGACTCTCACGTCCGGCGCGCTTGCATCGAGATCCGCGCGCGACACACTTCCGGGACCAGCCGATGCTTCGAAGCGTTCTCACTCGCCCTGCACTCCGCACCACGTTCGCACTCCTTCGAGCGATCGCGACCGGGTTCGTCGCGTCGGTCTGCGCGCAACCGCTCTCTGCCGTGCCGCCCGAGTACCGCGTCGAGGCGATCGGCGCGAACCTCACGGGCTTCGACATGAACGCCTCGCTGAGGGTCGTCGGGCGTGCACTCAACGCCCAGCAGATCGGCCGTGCGTTCGTCGCCGCGCGTGGCGGTCCGCCGGAACTGCTTCCGACGCCCGCGTCTTGGCAGAGTTCGGATGCCTACGCGATCAGCCCGAACGGGATCATCGTCGGTGCCGTCAGCACGGCTTCCATCGCCTCGATCGGCTCGCGCGCCGCCGCATGGCACCCGACGAAGAAGGGCTACGTCTTCACGCTGCTCGCGCCATATCCGGGCGACACCTACAGCACCGCGACCGCCGTGAACAGCCATGGCGACATCGTCGGCGGCTCGGGCGGGCTCGGCCTCGGCATGTACTCGCGCTCGGTGCGCTTCACCGCCGCGGGTGCGCAGGTCCTTCCGGATATCTCGCTCCCGGCCGACGTCAACGAACACCGCGTGGTGCTCGCGTGGAACCAGTTGCTCGACCTCGACGACATGTCGCTGACCACGATCCCGCTCCCGCCGGGCAACTGGCAGGGATTCACGGGCATCGATCTCTCCGACACAGGCAACTTCTGCGGTCAGATCCTCGGTTTCTCGGGCTGCAGCAACTTCGCGATCCGATATCGCGCGGGAATCGGATGGGAATTCGTCGGCGGCTGCGCCACCACGACCGCCGCGAACGCGATCAACGACACCGGCGACGTCTCGGGATACGTGCAGAACGGCGGCATCTGGATGAGTTTCCTCGGCGAGACGAACGTCGCACCGGACGATCTTCTTGCTCCCGGCGAGGAAGCCTGGATGATCACTGGACTCGGCACCGTGACGAACGATCGCGCGATCCTCGCGAGTGGCCGCCACGGCGGCTCGACGACCACGCAACTGTTGCGCATGATTCCGGTGATTCCCGAGGACATCACCGGCGATGGCTCGGTGGGCGCCGACGATCTCGCGCTGCTTCTCGCCGCATGGGGCACGGGCGGCCCTGGCGATCTCGACGGCGACGGCGTGGTAGGTGCGTCTGACCTCGGATTGCTTCTCGCCGCGTGGAGCGCGTGACCAGATCAGCCGGCACGCCGGCCGTTGAGGAGCACGCCGATCCACGTGCGTCGCACGCACCACTCGTAGCTGGCGAGAAGGATCGCGGTCGATCCGACGACGAGCACGAGGAACTTCACAAGCGGAGGCCACGGGAGCCCGCGCAGCAGGATCTGCCCCGCGATCACGAGCGGCAGATGCGCGAGATAGAGCCAGTACGCGCTGTCGGCGAGGTACCGATGCACCGGCCGCTCGGCGCGCACGAATCGCGCGAAAAAGCCCAGCAGCGCGATGCATGCGAGCCACGCGTACAGGGCCTGACCCAGCGACGCGATGCCGCGGTGGGCCACCGGGACGGGGACGAGCGCATGCGACCAGGGTGCACGCATCGCGAATCCGACCGCGAGCGGAAACACGACCGCCGCCCCGATGAGCGAGAGCATCCAGCGACGCGAGAAGCCGTGCAGAGCGTCGGGGACTTCGAAGAGCAGCGCGCCCGCGAGGAAGAAGACCGCATAGTGGAGCAGGACTCCGGGGAGCGGCAGCAGGCTCGCGGAGGTGTCGGCGCCGAAGCCCGGCCCCTCCTTCATCGCGTCCATGACCACGAAGGTGAGCGCGGTGAGCGGGACGAGCCAGACAAGCGCGCCCGACGACGCGACGAAGGTGCGCAGGAGCGGCCCCGGCGCGCGCAATCTCGCGAGGATCCGTGCGCCGGGACCGCGCTCGGCGCACCAGGCGACGATCGCGAATCCGGACATCATCCAGCAGAGGAACCAGAGAAACCAGAGGTGGTGGAAGAGCGGGAAGCGGAAGAGGAACCAGATCGCGACCCCGATGGGATGCGGCGTGGGGGTCGTGCCGGGCGACGCCGCATCTCCGTTGCTCGAGACGTCGGGCGGTACCGTGGCGGCCGCCGATGCGGTGGCGTCCGCGGCGGTGTCCGCCGCCTGTGCGGCACCGGCCCAGATCATCACCGCCCATCCGGCGGGAACGATCGTGAACATCCCGATCAGGAGCGGGAGCGCGATGCGCGCCGCGCGCTGACGCAGCATCCCTGCAAGACCAAGCCTTCGCCACAGGAGCGCGGTGAAGAATCCGCTCAGCAGGAAGAAGAGCTGCATGCGGAAGCCATGGATCGCGAAGAACACCCCTCCGAACGCTCCATGCCCCTCGTCGCGCACGATCCACGGCCCGCCGGTGTAGGCGAGCGACGCGTGCAGCGCGATCCCGAGAAGCATCGCGGTCGCACGCAGTGCGTCGAGATGATGGAGTCGGGACTGCATCGGGGTCGCGCAGCCTACGCGAAGGTCACCGCATCCACGTGAAGCGCCGGCCGAGCAGCTCTGCGAGCCGCTCGTTCGGCTCGCGGAACCGCTCCTCGAGGCGCGCGCGGACTCCGGCGGGCAGTTCCTCGCGTCGCCCGAGGTTGAATCCACCGAACTCGCCCTCGAGCGGACCGGAGAGGCCGAGGAAACGGGCGATCTCAGCCCGCATCTCGGCGCGCATCGCGAGGACCTCCGTGAACTCGAGGACCAGCACGCGGTCGCGACCGAGGAGATCGAACCAGCGCGCGAGTTGGAGCGCGTAGTCCCCGCGCGCCTGGTACGAGTAACTGCGGAAATCCGCCTCGCTCGCCGCGATCCGCTCCTCCTCCATGTCGAGTGCCTGCTCGAACGGCACCGACTCGCCATGCCATCGCTGCGAGTGCTTGTAGTGGCTCCACGCACGCCCGACCGGATCGCGAAGAACGGCGATCGCGCGCAGATCCCGGGTCGCGGCATCGAGCCTCCGCGCACCTTCGATCGCCGCCGGATGGAAGAGGTAGAACGGGCTCGATTCGCCCACGCGCTTCACCCCGCCGAGCAGGCAGGTCGCGCGCGAGGGAAAGTACGCGCGATACTCGCGCAGGCTCCATGCCGGCGTCCAGAGCACGTTGCACTCCTTGATCCGCGACATGCGAACCTCGCGCTGCACGCGGAGATACTCGTGCAACGAGCTCGTCCCGCACTTCTGGGCGCCGATGACGAGGAGATTCGGCAACACGCGGAGCGGCGCGGTCCAGCGCTCCTTCCAGTTCGGCAACGAACGCCGCTCGCCGGAGATCGGCAGCAGATCGGAAGGCGAGACCGGCTGACTCGATGCGCCGCTCATCGCGTCATGCTACCGAATGGCCCTCGACGTCCTGTCGCCCGGCGGACGCGGGAATCACGATTCCGAGTGGGCTTGCACCGTCCGAATCGAATCCCGCCACACGGTCGCGCCGAACCCTCGCCCATGCACGGCCGCCTCGACGCTCTCGACACCCCCCGCTTTCGGCCCTGGATGCGCCACTGGCTCCTCGCCGCGGGCATCTACAACCTCGTCTGGGGCGCGTGGGTGGTGCTCGCGCCCGATGCCCTCTTCAACCTGGTCGGCATGCCCGCGCTCGAGGGGACCGGACGGGGCATCTGGCAGTGCCTCGGCATGGTGATCGGCGTCTACGGCATCGGTTACCTCTGCGCGAGCCGCGACCCGGTGCGCCACTGGCCGATCGTCCTCGTCGGCTTCCTCGGCAAGATCTTCGGCCCGATCGGATTCCTCTGGACCGCCTCCCGTGGCGAGATCCCATGGACGTTCGGCGTCACGATCCCGACGAACGATCTCCTGTGGTGGATCCCGTTCGCGCTCACGCTCCGGGCGGCGTTGCTGCGGCCGACGCTCCGCTAGCCGAGGGTCGCGCCGCGTCGACCGACGCGGACCGCCTGCTACCCTCGCCGCATGCGCTGGCCTTGGCTCCGACGCCCCGCACCGACGACGCGCTTCGTGATCCTCTTCCCGGGGCGCACCGGAAGCAGCCTGCTGGTTTCGTGCCTCGCTTCGCACCCTGAGATCGCGGCCGAGGGCGAGAGGCTTGTGCGCCTCGATGCGGTCGAGCAGGACCAGTGGCTGCGCGACCACTACACACGCACGCACGCCGCGGAGATCCGCGCCGTCGGATTCAAGACGAAGCCGAAGGACGTGCGCGATCCCGCCGGCTTCCGGGCGCTCCTCGACGCGCTCGACGTGCGCCCGATCACGCTGCTGCGGCGCAACCTCGTCAAGCTCGCCGTCTCGACGATCAACGCACGGAGGATCCATCAGGCCACCGGGCGCTGGAACAACGCCGCCGACGCACCCGAGCTCGCGCCGGTCGCGATCGATCCCTTGGAACTCGAGCGGCAGATCGCCGCATGCGACGCGGCGCAGCGCGATGTCCTGCGTCTTGCGGGAGGCCTGCGCACGCCGGCGCTCGCGCTCGAGTACGAGGAACTCCTCGCCGACCTCGTCGCGGCGCTCGGCCGTGTCACGGACTTCCTCGGCGTACAGCCGCTTCCGATGCAGGCCGGAACCGGCAAGGCGACGCCCGACGACCTGCGCGCGGCGCTCCTCAACCACGACGAGCTCCGCGAGCACTTCCGCGGCACCGCGCGAGAGGCGGATTTCAGCGCCTGAGCCGGAGGAGCGCGCGCATCCTCGAGGGCACCGCACGAAGCGACGCGAACCACGAGGCGCGGATTTCCGCCGCCACGATCGGAAGAAGCCCTGCCGCGACCGAGTCGTCCGCCTGTGCGAGCCGCTCCTGCAGCCACCGGAGGAAGCGCCGACGCGCCGCGCGCTGGCGGCCGTCGCGATGCGTGCGGCGCACGCACGAGTCGTCGTGCTGCCGGTATCGATGCAGCGGCTCGGTATCCACGAGCACCGATCCGTGGAGGAACAGCTTCGAGAAGAAGACCTGGTCCTCGTACATGTCGGTGAACGCGTCCTCGAATCCACCGATCGCGTCGATCGCCTCGCGACGCACCATCGGCGCCTGCGGGGTCGAAGCCGTGCGGCGCAGGAAGAACGGCAGCAATCCCGGCGGTACGAGCACCGCCTGTCCGTCGACGCCCAGCTGCTGCACCTCGTCGCCACGCCGATGCGACTCGACATCCCGGCCATCGTCGGACGAGCGCGCGCCACGCGATGCACCGCCGACGCTCCACGAGCGCCACCGGATGTTCGGCCCGACGACCGCACACACCTCGGGATGCGCGTCGAGCAGGGCCGCCTGTCGCGCGAGCTTCTCCGGAAGCATCGCGTCATCATGGTCGAGGAACGTGATGTAGCCGCCCCGAGCATGGCGGATGCCGAGATTGCGCGAGGCGCTCATGCCGCGGTTCGAGCCGTGCTCGTGCCGCGCGAGCCGCATGCGCACGGGGTCGCGCGCGACGCAACGCTGGACGATCTCGACCGTGCGATCGCGCGATCCGTCGTCGACGACGATCGCCTCGAGTGACGGCATCGTCTGCGCCGCGATGGACGCAAGCGCCTCCTCGATGAAGCGCTCGCCATCGCGGACGATGAGGATCACCGAGACTCTCGGCGCCGCACCAACGTCCCGCGCGATGCCTGATGCGTCGGAACTCATCGTCTCGGCCTCGCACCGCGGGGGCCGTAGCCGAGCGGCTCCAGGACATCGCGTGTATCCGCCCAGACGCGCCAACGGTCCCAGGCCCCGAGCGACGTCTTCCACGCATCGCGCGCCTCCTCGCCCGAGCGGCCGAATCCCTCCGGTTCGGGACGAAGATCGCCCACATCCCCCGACGCGACATACGCGTCGAGCGAGGTTCCCGACGCGGCGGCCGTCGCGCTCGACGCGGGGTCCTGCGGCAAATCGAGAAACGCATAGATACCGGCGAGGACGGTCGGCGCATCGTCGACCAGATCCTCGTATCGCACGAGATGCACCGGGAGCGGAGAGTTCAGCGCGGCGGACACGTGCGAGCGCCAGATCGTGACGGCCGCCTGGCGCGACTTCGGGGCCCAGACACGCCCCCACGGACGTCGCGAGGCCTCGAGGAGCGATGCCACCACGGCACGACTGTCGCGCACGATGTGGATCACGCGCGCCTCGGGAATGATGTCCTTCGCGACATCGAGCCACAGGGCATGGTCCGGCGTCTTCTCGACGAGCAGCTGCGCGTCCGGACGCGCGACCACAAGCGGCTCGAAGGTCTTCCTCCACAGTCGACGCAGCTCGACCACGAGTTCCTCGCGACGCCAGTAGCACCCGAGTCCCGTCTGCCGCGGACGCGCGAGCTGCCGGTCGAACGCCTGCAGCGACGACCCGAGCAGCCGGAAGAAGTGCGATTCCTGTCCACCGACCAGCCGGCGATCCTGCAGCAGCGTTCGCATCAGCCACGTCGTGCCGCTGCGCGGGGCACCGACGATGAGCAATGGCCGCTCGAGGATGTCGGATGCGGGCGACGGCATGGGTTCATCCTATCGGCTCGATCCACCGAACCGGTCGCGCGTGCGCGATCCGACCTCGATTCCCCGCCGGCCGGGTCAGGGCGCAAGCCAATGCGCGAGCCAGGACGTTCGGTCCCCGTCGGCCACGAATCTCGCGCGACGATGTCCCTCGCTTGCGAGGAACAGCCACTCGATGGACATGACGCGCGTCACGACGAGACCGAAGTGCACGCGCCCCGCCATCGACTCCTCTTCGGTTGGAACCCTCGCGACCAGCGCCTCCGGGATGTTCGCCAACCACTCCTCCGCCACCTCTCCGGGCGCGTGCGGCGCGAGGTAGCACCGTCGGCTCGAGAGTGCGGAACGCGTCCACGCCTCGTCGACGCGCGCGCCGTCGCGCAGCACCGCCGCCTCGGCCTCGATGCGCAGCTGCAGCCGACGTCCGGCGTCGTAGAGCAACCACGCGACCCGCGGATTCGCCGCGATCTCCGCGACCTTCGGGCTGCGGAGGTCGGTGTGGAAGTGGAGCTCGCCCGCATCGCGCAGCACGCGCCGGAGGACGACACTCCGCGCCTGCGGCGCTCCGTCGCGACCGATCGATGCGATCGCGGGGACGTGGAAGCCGTGCCGCCGATCCTTCGTCGCGCCCTCGAGTTCACTCCAGATCGCGTCGAGCACGCCGGAGAGCGGGCCTCGCCATGCAGCCGAGGACTCCTCGTGCGGTGGCGGCGCGCCGCCACCACCGCGCATGTCCGCATGGTCGCTGTTGGTCACGACGATCTCCTCCGGCGACGAAGCCGATGCCGCACGCGGGGACGATCCCGGGCCGGGTACACGGACTTCAGTGCACGGGCTTCATTACACGGGCTTCAGTACACGGACTTCGGGAAGTAGAAGTCCTTCGCGTTCGCCGGTGTCACGAGGTCGACGTCGATCATGAGGTGCCGCGGCATGTACTGGAGCTTGGCGGCCTTGTTGCCGTCACGGAGCACCGTCGCCGCCATCTCCATGCCCGTCGCGATCATCGACGGCGGGTAGGTGATGTCGGCCGGGTACATCGGATCCTTGTCCATCACGCGCTTGATGATGTCCTTCATGCCCGCTCCGCCGAGGATCCACACGCCCTCGATCCCCTTCTCGGCGAGCGCCTGCTCGGCGCCGAGGGCCATGTCGTCGTCGGAAGCCCAGATCGCGGTCACGTTCGGAGCCTTCACGAGCAGCGTCTCGGTCACCTCGAGCGCCTTCTGGCGATTCCAGTTCGCGGCCTGCTGACCGACGATCTTGATGCCTGGCTCGGCCTTGAAGACCTCCATCGCGGAGTTCACGCGATCGGTGTTCACCGTGCAGGGAATGCCCTCGAGAATGATGATGTTGCCCTTCGCCTTGCCCTTGCCACCGAGCTTCTCGACCATGAACTCGGCGCTCTTGCGGCCAAAGGCCTTGTTGTCGCCCTCGATGAAGATGTCGGCGACCGGCTCGAGGAAACCACGGTCGACGTTCACCAGCAGGATGCCGCGCTCGTGGATCTCCTTCGCGACCGGCGTGAGCGGCGCGCTCTCGGTCGCGAGCACGACGAGCCCGTCGATCTTCGGCGCGAGCGTCTCGATGTCGGTGATCTGCTCCTCGGGCGTGCTCGCGGTCTCGATCGTCCACTCGATGTTCGGATGGAGCTTCGCGCACTCCTTCGCCCACCAGACGACGCCCGCGGTCCAGCCGTGATCGGCCGCGGGGATCGACACGCCGATGCGGACCTTCGCGGGCTGCAGCGCCGCGGGCTCGGAAGGCGTGGCCGGCACCGCCGGCTCGCTGGCCGCGAGACCGAGGAACGAGGTTGCGAGCACGACGGAACCAAGGACGGTGGCGAAGGGAATGCGGGTGTTCATGTGGGCTGTTCTCTCGGGTCGGCAGGCGGGGTGCGGACGTGCCGCGCTCGGGGAAGATAGCGGATCGCGCGCGTGATCGCGGTCATGCCCTTCTTCCGCGTTGGACGAGCACCGCGAGCACGATGACCGCGCCCTTCACGGCGCCCTGCCAGTACACGCTCACCTTCGAGATCGTCAGGATGTTGGTCATCATCGCGAGGATGAGGACGCCGATCACCGTGCCCCACACGCGACCGAAGCCGCCGCGCAGGCTCGTCCCGCCGATCACCACGGCGGCGATCGCATCGAGCTCGTAGTTGAGTCCGGTGCCCGAGGTCGACACCGAGTTTCCGCGGGCGCTCACGAACGCCCCCGCGACGCCGGCGAGCATGCCCATGATCGCGTACACGCGGAACCGCACCCATCCGACCGGTACGCCCGCGTAGCGCGCGGCCGTCTCGTTGGCGCCGACGGCGACGAGTTGCCTGCCGAATCGGCTCATCGAGAGGAACCACTGCGCGACGAGCGCGATCGCGACGAACGCGATGATCGCCCACGTGAGCGTGAGCGGCTTGCCGCCGGCGTTCAGCAGTCCTGCGTACGCGAGGTTGCCGTCGGCATCGACACCCGATTCCCATCCGAGCGGGATGCCGCTCCGGCCGATCTTCGCGAAGAGCGTTGCGCTCGACGAGCGGATCTCGCCGGCCTCCGCGATCGCGAGCGCGATCGACCGGTAGGCCGCCAGTCCACCGAGCGTGGCGATGAAGGGCGCGAGTCGACCGACCACCACGAGTGCACCGTTGAGCATTCCCGCGACGAGTCCGGTGAGGAGCATCGCCGCGACCGCGACGAGGACCGAGTTGAGCTCGCTCTGCCCACGCTCCGCCACCCAGTTCATCGCGGTGACGCCGAAGGCCGCCGAGAGCACCAGCATGCTGCCGACGGAGAGATCGATCCCCGAGCTGACGATCACCAGGGTCATGCCGATCGCGAGGATGCCGACCGCGGAGTTCGAGTTGAGCATCGTGCGGAAGTTCTCGAAGCTGAGGAAATCGAAGCCCTCGGCCCACGTGCTCGTGCCGAGCAGCAGGAAGAACGCGACCAGCACGCCCCAGCGCTCGAGAAAGCGACCGAGCTCGAAGGGGCCACGAGAAGTCCCACCCTGTCGAGGCGAGCCGGCCGCCGCGACCGTCGCCTTCCCGGCGTCGGCCGAAGCACCGGAACCCGATCGATCCTTGCTCGAGTCGCTCACGCGTCACGCTCCTTCTCTTCGCTCAGGCCCGAGGCGAGGCGAACGATGCGCTCCTCGCAATCCTCGCGCAGCAGCCGCTCGCGCGGCAGTTCTCCCGCGACCTCGCCACCGCGCAGCACGACCACGCGATGCGAGAGCCCGATCACCTCGGGCAGCTCCGAGCTGATGACGATGCACGCGAGGCCGCGCCGCGCGAGATCCGCGATGATCCGGTAGATCTCGCCCTTCGCACCGACATCGACGCCGCGCGTGGGCTCGTCGACGATGAGGACCCGAGGGCCCGCCTCGAGCCAGCGCGCCAACGCGAACTTCTGCTGGTTGCCGCCCGAGAGCGACGAGATCGGGAGCTCCGGTCGCGCACAGCGGATCGCGAAGTCGCGGATCCAGCGGTCGGTCGTGGCGCGCTCGCCGCTCCCATCGATGGAGATTCCACCGAGGCGCGCGTACCGGTCGAGCGACGGCATCGTCATGTTCTCGATCGAGGACATGGTGACGTGGAGACCGCGGCCCTTGCGATCCTCGCTGACGTACGCGACGCCCGCCGCGCGCGCGGCGGCCGGCGAGGTGAACCGCACGTCCCGTCCTCCCACGCGCAGGGAGCCCGTCGAGCGCCGGAGTCCGACGATCGCCTCGGCGGTCTCCGTGCGGCCGCTGCCCACGAGCCCCGCGAGACCGACGATCTCACCCGGGCGGACGGCAAGCGAGATGCCGCGCGAACGTCCGGTCGCGCCGAAGCCGACGAGTTCGATCGCGGGGGCGGCATCGGTGACCGCGACGCCCTTCTCCGGATAGATCGATCCGAGCTCGCGACCGACCATCGCGGCGGCGAGCGCGTCCTCGTCGGCCGCGCCGCGCGCGAACTCCTGCACCAGCCTGCCATCGCGCAGCACGGTCGTGCGGTCGGCGACCGCGACGACCTCGTCGAGATGGTGCGAGATGAAGACGATCGCCCGACCCTCGTCGCGCAGTCGGCGGAACAGCGCGAGCAGCCGCGTGGTCTCGCGCTCGCCGAGCACCGCGGTCGGCTCGTCGAAGATCAGGACGCGCGCATCGCTCGCGAGGCACTTCGCGATCTCGACGAACTGCGCCTCCGCGATCGAGAGATCCTCGGCGCTGCGCGCTGGATCGATGTCGGCGCCGAGCATCGCGAGGAGCGCCTTCGCACGCGCGCGCTGTGCACCCCGTCGGATCGCAAGCCCGAAGGCCATCACCTCCTCGCGGCCGAGGAGCACGTTCTCCGCGACATCGAGCGCGGGCACGAGGTTCAGCTCCTGATGCACCATCGCGACGCCGGCGCGGATCGCATCCGAAGGCCCCGAGAACTGGGCGCGGCGACCACCGACCTCGACCGAGCCCGTGGTCGGACGCACGAGGCCCGAGAGCACCTTCATCAGCGTGCTCTTGCCGGCGCCGTTCTCGCCGACGACGGCGTGGATCTCCCCGGCGCGGAACTCGATCGACACGTCGTCGAGCGCCCGCACACCGGGGTACTCGACCGTGACCCCCCGCGCGGCGAGCAGCACGCCGGACGGTGCCGCCGCCACCCCCGCGGGAGCGGGGGCTGCGGCGCGGCCGGGCGGGTTGGGTTGGGAGGCCCCTGTCACGGTCCGAGAGACTACCGGAACACCGGCAAAGCCTGCACTCAACTCCGTGATTCGGTCGATCTCCCGGCAACCCGCGGCCGCCTCGGTCCGGATCCGTGCTACCTTTCGACTCCCGGCTTCGGCCGGAGTCCGACCGTTCGCCCGCCATGCCGACCACCCTCGACCGGAACCACCCCCACCTGCGCCTGACGGCGGCGATCGTCGTCGCGGGCTTCGTCGCGATCCTCGCGGCGTTCGGTGGGACCGAGACCGGCAGCGAGCGTGCACGCCGCGCCGAGGCCAACGCCCTCGCGGCGCAGGGTCTGCTCCACGGCTACCCGAACGCGCTGCTCGCGCTCGGGGTGCTCTCGACCCCCGCGGATCTTCCGGCGCACCTCCATTTCGGCCACCTCCTGCGCGCGACCGATCCAGGCGCGGCCTCGAGCCTCGCCTCTCGCGTCCGCTCCGACGCGGCGATCGCCCGCGCCGAACGCCGCCTGCGGCTCGATGCCGCCGGCCCCGACCGCTCCGCCCGGCTGCGGACCATGGTCCTTCCCCCGCCGATCGCCTGACGCGCCCTCCCGCCGCCGGAAGCCCTGCACGACTCCTCGGGTCGATCGGGACTCCATCGTGGCAACGCCGAGGGACAGGCCTCTCACCACTTCCCAACGATCCACGCTCCGCGCCGTCCGGCCCGGAGCATTCCGCGCCCGGCGTTCGCCCGCGGCGCTGTCGGCCCCGCCGACCCAACGACAGGAACAGCACATGAGTCAGCTTCTGAAGGGTATCCCCGTCCTCGACTGGTTCGTCCGCATGACGATGGGCACGAAGAACCAGCGCGACGTCAAGCGCTACAACCGGATCGTCGACCAGGCGAACGCGCTCGAGCCCGAGATGCGTCGCCTCACCGATCCACAGATCCGGGCGAAGACCGAGGAGTTCCGCACGCGGATCGCCGCCGGCGAGAAGCCCTACGCGCTCATCCCCGAGATCTTCGCCGTCGCGCGCGAGGCGATGGACCGCTCGGTCGGCATCCGCAACGTCTTCAACCCCGCGC
>JAJTGL010000039.1:0-566 GCA_021297795.1 Planctomycetaceae bacterium | reverse complement strand
GCACGCGGATCGCCGCCGGCGAGAAGCCCTACGCGCTCATCCCCGAGATCTTCGCCGTCGCGCGCGAGGCGATGGACCGCTCGGTCGGCATCCGCAACGTCTTCAACCCCGCGCTGCCGGCCGGTGCGTTCGACCCTTCGCTCCTCCCGGCCGACGTGCGCGCGAGGTTCGACGAGACCCTCGCCGCGATGCGCGCGGCCGAGCCACGCCTTCCCGAGGGCGATCTCCGCGGTCACGGGCAGATCGTCGAGGGCTGGCAGTACCTCGACATCGACCCCTCGATCTACGAGGCCGTCCGCACGATCTACCCCGAATCGCGGCCGCCCTTCCGCGCGCGCCCGTTCAACGTGCAGCTCATCGGCGGCATCGTGCTTGCCGAAGGCAAGATCGCCGAGATGAAGACCGGCGAGGGAAAGACGATCGTCGGCCCGCTCGCCTGCTACCTCGCCGCATGCGAGAAGAAGCAGGTGCACGTCGTCACCGTGAACGACTACCTCGTCCAGCGCGACCGCGACTGGACGTTCCCCTTCTTCCGCGCGCTTGGCCTCACCGTCGGCGCGATCCAC
>JAJTGL010000038.1:7849-29032 GCA_021297795.1 Planctomycetaceae bacterium | reverse complement strand
CATGCGCTTGCGGCGCACGCGGCTGTGCGTGACCTTGACGCCGCAGCGGTCGCAGATGATGCCCTTGTACTTCGTGCCCTTGTACTTGCCGCAGCCGCACTCGTAGTCCTTCTCGGGACCGAAGATGCGCTCGCAGAAGAGGCCGTCCCGCTCGGGGCGGTACGTGCGGTAGTTGATGGTCTCAGGCTTCTTGACCTCGCCGAAGCTCCAGCTTCGGATGTCGTTCGGGCTCGCAAGAGTGATCTTGACGGAGCCGTAGTCGTTCACGCGGTCGTAGACGCTCTCGGACATCGCGGTTGCCTTCCTGATTTTCCCGCGCGGGTCTGAAGGATGCTTCAGACGCGGCGGGGGAGTTCACTTCTGTTGCTGACTTCGCTTGCACGATCCTGCCGAACCGACCCGATCCGTCCGGATCAGAGGAGGATGTTGGCCTCGGTCGTCTGCTTCTCGAGCTGGATGTTCATGCCCAGACCCTTGATCTCGTGGCAGAGGACGTCGAACACGACGGGCATGCCCGCCTGCAGGGTGTTCGTGCCCTTGACCATCGAGTCGTAGATCTTGGTACGACCCTCGACGTCGTCGCTCTTGACGGTGAGGAGCTCCTGGAGCACGAATGCCGCGCCGTAGGCCTCGAGCGCCCACACTTCCATCTCGCCGAAGCGCTGGCCGCCGGTGCGTGCCTTGCCGCCGAGAGGCTGCTGGGTGATGAGGCTGTACGGACCCGTCGAGCGCGCGTGGATCTTGTCGTCGACGAGGTGGTGCAGCTTCAGGATGTACATGAAGCCGACGGTGGTCCGCTGGTGGAACGGCTCGCCGGTACGGCCGTCGTAGAGCTGGATCTTGCAGTTCGCCGGCATGCGCGCGAGGAGCTCGCGCGGATGGCCCGGGTCCTTGCCCGTCTTCTCGAACTCGGCGAGGCGCTTCTCGACGTGCTTGTTGGCCTCGTCGATGGTGCCGAAGATCTCGTGCTCGTGCGCGCCGTCGAAGACCGGCGTGGTCGCCTGGAAGCCGAGGACCTGCGCCGCCCAGCCGAGGTGCACCTCGAGGATCTGGCCGACGTTCATGCGGCTCGGCACGCCGAGCGGATTGAGCAGCACGTCGACCGGAGTGCCGTCCTCCATGTACGGCATGTCCTCCTCGGGAACGATGCGGGCGATGACGCCCTTGTTTCCGTGGCGGCCCGCCATCTTGTCGCCGACCGAGAGGGTTCGCTTGGTGGCGAGGTAGACCTTCACCATCTCGAGCACGCCCGAGGCGAGCTCGTCGCCGCGCTTCATGTGGTCGAGCTTGCGGTTCTTCTCGGCGTTGGTGGCGATGATGCGCGGCCAGAACTGCCCGTAGACGACCTTCGCCGTCTCGCGCGCCTCCGCCGAGCCCTTCATCCACTTCTCGTTGAAGTTCTCGATCTGCTCGAGGATGACCTCGGGGATGTCGCTCTGTCCGACCTTCTGGCGGGTGGACGGATCGACCATCTCGGTGCCGAGGATGCGGTTGATCTCACCGACCATCTTGCGGAAGAGGTCGATGCGCTTGCCGTCCATCATCGCCTCGTAGTCGGCCATCTCCTTCTTGAGGAGCTTCTTCTGCTCGTCGCTGAGGTGCATGCGACGGCTGAAGCGCTTGGCGCCGATCACGACGCCCTCTGTTCCCGCGGGGACTTCGAGAGAATCGTTCTTCACGTCCTCGCCTGCGCGGCCGAAGATCGCGTGGAGCAGCTTCTCCTCAGGGGAGAGTTCGCTCTTCGACTTCGGCGAGACCTTTCCGACGAGGATGTCGCCGGGGCCGACGCGCGCGCCGGTCGCGATCACGCCGTTCTCATCGAGGTTGCGCAGGGCGCGCTCGCTGACGTTCGGAATGTCGCGGGTGAACTCCTCGCGGCCGAGCTTCGTCTCGCGGATCTCGACCTCGAAGCTCTCGATGTGGATCGAGGTGAAGGTGTCGTCCTTGAGGAGACGCTGGTTGATGACGATCGCGTCCTCGAAGTTGTAGCCGTCGAAGGTGTTGAACGCGACGAGCACGTTCTTGCCGATCGAGAGCTCGCCCATGCGGGTGCTCGCGCCGTCGGCGAGGATCTGTCCGTCCTTCACCTTCTGGCCGAGGCGGACCACCGGACGCTGGTTCTGGCAGGTGCGCTCGTTCAGGCCGACGAACTTGCGGAGCACATACTCGTCGGCGTTGTCGATGATGATGCGCTCGCTGTCGACGAAGGTCACGGTGCCGCCGCGGGCCGCGGTGACGATCATGCCCGAGTGGACGCCGACGGACTTCTCCATGCCCGTGGCGACGCACGGCGGATCGGTCTTGACGAGCGGCACCGCCTGGCGCTGCATGTTCGAACCCATGAGCGCGCGGTTGGCGTCGTCGTGCTCGAGGAAGGGGATCAGCGACGCCGAGACGCCGACGATCTGCTTCGGGCTCACGTCGACGTACTCGACCTGGTCGGCCGGCACCTCGGCGAGGTCGCCGTCGATGCGCGCGAGGACGATGCCCTCGAGCTGCTTCGAGTCGCCCTTCATCGTCGCGCCCTTGAGGACGTCCGACGTGGCGAGCACGCGCTTCAGCTCCTCGTCCGCGCGGAGGAGCTGGACCTCCGGCGAGACCTTTCCGCCCTTGACCTTGCGGTAGGGCGTCTGGAGGAAGCCGTAGTCGTCGATCTCGGAGTAGATGCCGAGCGAGGCGATGAGGCCGATGTTCGTGCCTTCAGGCGTCTCGATCGGGCAGATGCGGCCGTAGTGCGAGATGTGCACGTCGCGCACCTCGAAGCCCGCGCGCTTGCGGTTGAGGCCGCCCGGGCCGAGCGCCGAGAGACGACGCTCGTGGACGAGCATCGAGAGCGGGTTCGTCTGGTCGACCACCTGCGAGAGCTCGCTGCGGCCGAAGAAGAACTCGATGGCGCTCGAGATCGACTTCGAGTTGACGAGGTCCGCCACCTTGGCGAGGTCGCCCGGCTCGCGGGTCGACATGCGCTCCTGCACCGTGCGGCGCAGCTTGAGGAAGCCCTTGCGCATCTCCTCGGTCGCCAGCTCGTCGAGCGTGCGGAGGCGACGGTTGCCGAGGTGGTCGATGTCGTCGACGTGCGCCTTGTTGCGCTTGGCGCGCAGGTCGAGCATGTAGCGGATGACCGCGAGGAAGTCCTGCGCACGGATGTGCTGGACCGACTCCGACGGAAGCTGTCCGAGCTTGCCGCCCTCGCAGTACTCGACGTCGTGCTCGAACTTGCGGTTGATGCGGAAGCGGCCGACGCGGCCGAGGCGGTAGCGGTTCTCGTCGAAGAACTTCTCCTGGAAGAGCGCCTTCGCCTTGTCGATCTGGGGCGGGTTGCCCGGACGCAGACGGCCGTAGATCTTGAGGAGCGCCGCCTCGTGCTCGGTGACGCCGGCGAGGAAGTCGAGCTTCTCCTCGGCGAGGGTGTTGAGGATGAGCGGGTCGCTCGCGTCGGTGATGACGCGGATCGTTCCGAGGTTCGAGGCCTGGATGGTCGAGACCATCTCGCCGATCGGGGCGCCGACGCGGCAGAGTTCCTCGCCGGTGTCGGAGTCGATCACGAGCTCGGCCGCGTAGTGCTCGGGCTTGAGCTTGGCGACCTTGATCTCCTCGACGTCGTAGAAGAGCTCGAGCAGCCGGTCGGTGGAGGAGTACTGCTCATCGAGCGCGCGGAGGAACGTGGTCGCCGCGAGCTTCGTCGACTGGTCGATGCGCATCGCCAGGACGTCCTTCTTGGTCACCTCGAGCTCGATCCACGAGCCGCGCTCGGGGATCACGCGCGCCTGGTGGAGCGGGCGGTCGCCGAAGCTCGAGACGATCGAGAAATCGACGCCCGGCGAGCGGTGGAGCTGGCTCACGATGCAGCGCTCGGCGCCGTTCACGATGAACTCGCCGCCACCCATCATGATCGGGATCTCGCCGAGGTAGATCTCCTCCTCCGCGATCTCGCTGGTGCCCTCGCGCACGAGACGCACGCCCACGCGGAACGGCCTTCCGTAGGTGAGGCGCAGCTCGCGGCACTCGTCCGCGGTGTAGCGCGGCTCGTCGAGCTTGTAGTAGAGGTACTCGAGCTTCATCGAGCCGTCGTAGCTCTCGATCGGGAACACTTCCCGCATGAGAGCCTCGAGGCCGAGCCGGGTATCGCGCTCGTCGTGCGGCTTGTCCAGCTGGAGGAAGCGCCGGTAGGCGTCCGACTGAACGCGCGTGAGAACGGGCACGGGGAGGGCATCCCCGCGCTTCGAGAAGTCCCGAATCGTCTTGGACGACATCAAAGAGTCCCCTAACAAGTGAAAGCACCAGAGACGCGAACCCAAACAGGGAACGCCGTCCTGATGCCAGGTTTCAGAGTGTGATCAGCGAATGCTTCAAGCGAGGGCCGCGCTCGATTGGGAGATCACGAGTGTAGACACGATTCCGGAAACCCTCAACCGTCGGGAGAACCGCATTTTCGGTTCCCGGACGGTGGCGGTGCGCCGTCGGTGTGGCGCTCCAGGTTTCAGGTGCTGTTTCCGACTGAGCCGAGCGGGGGTACGCGGGCGCCCGGTGTTTCCGGGCGCCCGCGTCCTTCCCGATTTCGGATCACTCGGCGGCAGCGTCGGCGCCGGCAGCCTTGAGGGCGTCCACGAGCTTCGTGGCGTCTTCCTTGCTGACGTTCTCCTTGACGGTCTTCGGCGCGCCGTCGACGAGAGCCTTCGCCTCGGCGAGACCGAGGCCGGTGGCCTCGCGCACGGCCTTGATGACCGCGATCTTGTTCGTGCCGGCGCCCTTGAGGACGACGTTGAACTCGGTCTTCTCGGCGGCCTTGGCGGCGCCGGCGCCCGCGTCGCCCGCGACGACGACCGCGCCAGCGGCCGGCTCGATGCCGTAGGTCACCTTCATGTAGTCGGTGAGCTCGACGGCCTCCTTGATGGTGAGGCTGGCGATCGAGTCGCCGAGGGTGCTGATCTTCGCGTCAAAGGTCTTCGTGTCGGACATGGTGTTTGCTCCGCGGCTCGCGCCGCTGTCTTGCCACCGAGAGGTGCCGCAACGCGCGGCATTTCATCCCTGAGACTCGCGTCTCTGTGTGGGACCAGTCGGTGGCGGACTGGATCCTGGGTGGATACTTGATTTGGATCTGACTTCGTACGCCGTGTTCATTCACGCGGCCCGGTCCGCGCCGGAGCGCGGATCGGCCTACCAACTCCGGCTTCATTCACGCGGCCCGATCCGCGCCGGAGCGCGGATCGGCCTACCAACTCCGGCTTCATTCACGCGGCCCGATCCGCGCCGGAGCGCGGATCGGCCTACCAACCACGCATGGCGAAGGTCGCCTCAGGCGACCTTTGCAATGCTCTCGCCCTTCTCGAGCTTCTCCTGGATCGTCTTCACGCAACCCATGATGTTGCGCGCAGGCGAGAGCACGAGCGTGACGACCTTGGCCTGTGCCTCTTCCTTCGTCGGGAAGCTGCCAAGCTTCTTGACGCCGGCGTCGCCGTCGTAGTACTCGCCGTCGAAGATGGCGCCCTTGAGGACGATCTTCTTCTCAGCCTCTGCTGCCTTCACGACTTCACGCGCGACGATGACCGCGCTCTCGGCTCCGGTGAGGAGCGCAGAGGGGCCCTTCAGCGCCTTCTCAAGCGACGCGAGGGCGCCGCCCTTGAAGATGCGTCGCGCGAGTGCGTTCTTGACGACGGTGATCTTGATGCCCTTCGCGCGCATCTTGCCGCGCACGTCGGTGGTGGCCTTGGCGTCGAGACCACGGATCTCGACGACGACGGCGCCGGTGACGCCCTCAAAGCGGCGCGTGTACTCCGACGCGATCATGTCCTTGACTGGCTTGCTCATGACTGTTCCTTTCACGGCGGGGACGAATCCCATGCACGCCGCCCGTTCATGCCGCTGAACTCGTGCTTCGGATCAGACGGCGATCTGGACGCCGGGGCTCATGCACGCTGCGATGACGCACTTCTTGATGTACGTGCCCTTCGCGGAGGCGGGCTTGATCTTGTTGATGTTGGCGATGAACGCCTCGAGGTTCTCGACGAGCTTCGCGTCGGCAAACGAGAGCTTGCCGATGACGCCGTGGACGTTGCCGCCGTCGTCGTTGCGATACTCCTGCTTGCCGTTGGCGTACTCCCTGACGGCTCCGACCACGTCGGGCGCCACGGTGCCGGCCTTCGGCGAGGGCATGAGGCCCTTCGGGCCGAGCACCTTGCCGAGCTTCGACACGACGCGCATCATGTCCGGGCTTGCGACGGCGACGTCGAAGTCCATCCAGCCGCCCTCGATCTTCGAGACGAGGTCGTCGGAACCGGCCTCGACCGCGCCGGCGGCCTTCGCCGCGGCAACCTTGTCCGACTGGCAGAAGCAGACGACTCGCGCCGTCTTGCCGGTGCCGTGCGGCAGGCCGATCGAGCCACGGATGATCTGGTCGGCCTGCTTCGGATCGATGCCGAGGTGCATGACGACGTTGACCGTCTGGTCGAACTTCGGGGTCTTGAACTTGCGAAGGGCGGCGACCGCCTCCGCCGGGGTGAGCACGGCCTTGGTGGCCGAGTCGAGATTCGCCTTGCGACGCTTGGAAATCGTTGGCATGGTTTAGCCCTCCACCGTCACGCCCATCGAGCGTGCAGTGCCGGCGACGACGCGCATCGCGGCTTCGATGTTGGTGGTGTTGAGATCCTTGAGCTTCTCCTCGGCGATGGCCTTGACCTGCGCCTTCGAGAGCTTGCCGATCTTCTCGGTGTTCGGACGACCCGAGCCCTTCTCGACCTTCAGCGCCGCAGCGATGAGGACCGAAGTGGGCGAGCTCTTGATCTCGAAGTCGAACGAACGGTCGGAGTAGACCGTGATGACGCAACCGACCACGCGGCCGTTGAGCGCGCGCGTTGCCTCGTTGAACTTCGTGATGAATTGTCCGGGGTTGACGCCGTTGGCACCGAGGACGGGGCCGATCGGCGGGGCGGGAGTGGCCTTGCCACCCGGCGCCATGATCTTGAACTGCTTTGTGACTTTCTTTGCAGCCATGGTTTCCGTGACCTCCCACCGGACTCAACAGACTTGGCGCACGCGGCCTCGTCTGCTGCGGACCCTGCATCGCTGCAGGGGCCCGGTAGTTCGAGCGGTTTGAAATGTCGAGTCGCGCAATGTAGCGAAGGCCCCGATTGCGTGCAAGTGCTGACGGGAGGGCGACCTGCCGCGGACGCGGGATCCCATCGGCCCTGGACGCTGGGAGGCGCTTTGGCGCGGGGCGCGTTCTCGGACGCGTTTCCGCAGTCGCCGCGGCCGTCGTGCCGTCAGGAACCCCACGCCTCGAGCAGACGGGCCAGGTCGGAGGCGCCGACCGAACCGTTGCGGTCGAAGTCGGCGGGCGTTCCAACCGGGGCCGGGCCCCACGACGCGAGGAGGTTCGAGAGGTCGCCCGCGCCGATCGTTCCGTCGCCATCGAGATCGATCTGCATGATCACGCCGCCACGGGTGAACGCGGACGCCGGGATCACCGCGCGTGCCGTTCCCGGGCCTTCCCATCGCACGATCTCGCCGGCGCCGCCGCCGTTCTCGAAGAAGTCGACCACGATCCGGTGCCGACCCCTCTCGAGACCGATCACTCCCGAGCGGTCCACCATCCCGTGCAATCCGTCGTTGTCGACGACGAGCACGCCGTCGACCTCGATGCGGGAGCCGTCGTCCGACTCGGTCGAGAGGCTCCAGAGCCCCGACTGCGGGATGTCGAGCCAGGCCTCGAATCGCGCGCCGATGAAGTCGGCGCGACCGGAGGTCGAGAACTCGCCGCCGGTCGACGCGATGTCGATGTTCGGGAGCACGGCGGAGCCGTAGCGCTGCATGACGTCGTAGTCGGGAAGCGCCGAGGTTCCTTCGGGAATGGCGTACCAGTTGGCGCCGACACCCGCGAGCGCGTTGAGGACGTAGGTCTGGTCGAGCACCTCGCGAACCGTCACGATCACGTCGGTTGCGCTCGTGTCGCCGTTCGCATCGACGATCGAGTAGGAGAACGTGTCGACTCCCACGAAGTTCGCGGGCGCGGTGTAGACGAGGATGGAGGGATTCGCGCCGTCGCGCGCGATCTGTCCGCCGAGCTTCGTGACGGCGTCGAACACCGAGATCGTCGCCTGCGCGCAGTTGACGAACGCGTCGTTCGCGAGCACGTCGATCGCGACGCTCGTGTTCTCGAGCGTGGACGCCGCATCGCCGACCGCGAAGGCCCCGCCGTTGGCGCACGGTACGCCCGCGATGAACCCGTTCATCGAGTCCTTCGAGTACTGGTGGAAGAGGAGCGAAACGTTCGACATGCCGCCCGGGCATCCGTGGCAGTACGACATGATCGTGCCCGTCCACGCCTGCGAGCAGTCGTTGGTGCCGCAGCCATCCGCCTGAGGATTGTGGTCGTGCGTGTGCGGAGCGCCGAAATTGTGGCCGATCTCGTGGTTCACCACCATCGGCTCCCAGTTGCCATGGTCGTGGTCGATGAGCGGATACGGGAAGCCGTAGCCGACGCCCGACGAGAGTCCGAACGCGTAGTCCGGGTACGCGCAGACCACGCCGAGCCATGCCACGCCGCCGCCGAGCCCACGCCCGGCGAGGTGATGGCCGAGGTCGCGCGAGATGCCGGCTTCGTTGGCCACCCAGTAGTCGCGGTACTGGTAGAGCTGGTCGACCATGCCGCCCATCGTCCACGGATCCTCGCCGGTCCACAGTCGCAGGAAGTTGATCGGGAGCCTCGCGTCGATGTCGCGCGCGTAGACCTGGCTCGCCGCGCCCATCAGGAGCAGCGCGTACTGCATCGCGGACACGGTGCTTCCGCCGCGCGCCACCATCGTGAACTCGGTGTCGGTGTCCACGGCGATGCGGAACTCGCGGCAACCGGCGCCGCCGGCGATGCCGCCCTCCGCGCCGCCGCCGGACTTCGAGTTCTCGGCAAGTTCGTCGGCGAGGCACGAGAGTCCGTCGAGCGGTTGCCCGGCGAGCGCGGACTCGTGCGCGATCATCGCGGGGAGCCCGAGCTTCGCCGCACGAAGGCCGCCATCCGAGATCCACCACGATTCGTCGCCGATCTCGACAACACCGATCACGATGGATGCGCCCTCTTCGCGGCCGAAGCCGAGATAGACGCGTGAGTCCGCGTGGCCCGCGATCGAGCCCACGTACGCGAGCGGAAGGGGTGCCTCGAGCGGCGAGGCGATCTTGCGCCCGTCGACCATCGAGGCGACTTCCGTCCGGAAGTCCGTCGCGACGAGTTCGTGCGCCGACACGTTCGCGATCACGGCGCCACGCCGCGGAAGGTCGATCACGATGCTCGCGGCCGGGACGCCGGCGCGCAATGCGGCGAACTCGCCTTCATCGAGCGGGCGGTAGCCGTCGCCGTGCAGTTCCGTGCGGTCGAGGCGGAGCGAGGACGGGCCCGTCTTCGATGCGGCGTCGGTCCGGACGGCGCGTTCGGCCTGCGTGGTCTGCGGCCTCTTCGCATCGGCGGGAAGGACGGGCAGGGCGGGAAGGAGGGTGGGGAGGAGTGCGAGTGCGAGGAGTTGCATCGTGAGGGTTGCCGGGGTGGCTGATCGGTGAGGAGGGAAGATCGTCCGGTTCCCCGCATCTGCAAGGCGAATCGGCGATCTCCTCCGGAAACCGCGTCGGCTCGCGGGCCGATCGCGGACCCATCGGGGGGCGGTCGTGCGGCTTCGATCAGGCCGCGTCCGCGGAATCGGCGAGGGCAAGCGCGACCATCGCCTCGATTCCGGTCGGAATTGCCGCATCGTTGAAGTCGAAGGTCGGTTGATGGAGGTTCGCCGTGCGCCAGGCGCCGTCCTCGACGCCGAGGATGTAGAAGCACGCGGGGATCCTCTCGGCGTAGAAGGCGAAATCCTCGCCGCCCATCACCGGCGCGTCCATGTGCGCGAGCGTGCGGTGGCCGAGCATCGAGCGCGCGATCCGCTCGAACTCGGTCACGCTCGCGTCGTCGTTGCGCGTGACCGGGTAGCCGCGGATGTAGCGCGCATGTGCCTCGCAGCGGTGTGCTCGGGCGACATCCGTCGCGATCTCGCAGATCCTCCGCTCGATGTGCGTGCGCGTCGCCTCCGTCAGCGCGCGCGCCGTACCCTGCAACTTCGCCTGCGCGGGAATCTGGTTCATCGCGGTGCCGGACTGGAAGATCGTGGTGCTGACGACGCCCGCGTCGAGTGGATCGACCTCGCGTGCGACGATCGCCTGCAGCGCGAGCACGACCGCGCTCGCCGCCACGATCGGGTCGCGTCCCTGATGCGGCCATGCCGCGTGCGCGGCGCGACCGACGACGTCGATCTCGAAGCGGTCGCTCGCCGCGAAGAGCGCGCCCCGTCGCGTGGCGACGGTTCCGAGCGGCAGGCCGGGGAAGTTGTGCAGGCCGTAGATGCGACGCGGAGCCGGGCCTTCGGGGCGCGGCTCGAGCGCGCCGTCCTCGACCATGCGTCGACCGCCGGCGCCGCCTTCCTCCGCGGGCTGGAAGAGGAAGCGCACGGGATTCGGAAGCGTTCCCTCGGATGAGAGCCGCTTGAGGACTCGCGCCGCGCCGATCAGGATCGCGGTGTGCCCGTCGTGGCCGCAGGCATGCATGCGGCCCGCGGTCCGCGACTTCCACGCGCAGTCGCCGAGTTCCTCGATCGGGAGGCCGTCGATGTCGGCGCGAAGCGCGACCGCCGTGGGGGATTTCCCGGGCAGGAAGGCGAGCGTTCCCGTGCCGCCGGCGAGCCCGTCGACGTGCGCGATGCCCGCCTCGTCGAGCGCGGCGCGGATCCGCGAGCTCGTGCGGACCTCCTCGTAGCAGATCTCGGGATAGGTATGCAGTTCGCGACGGAGCGCGGTCGCGTACGGAGCCTCCTCGGCGGCGAGCGCGCGGATCCGGTCGGCGAGGGCGGCGCTGGGGGAAGGTGCCATGGTCGCGATGGTACCCATCGGCCGCGCCCCGCGGCCAGATCGATTCCTTCCGCGGACCGCGGATCGTCCGCTCAGCTCTTCAACTTCGTCAGGCCGATCGCCTCGCGTCCCTCGTTGATCCGCGCGAACGCATGGCGTTCGTGACGGATCAGGCGCGTCAACTGGCTCATGGTGACGCCGAGGATGCCCGCCGAGCCCGCCACGTCGTAGCGACGCGCGGTGACCACGTCGAGCGCCTCGGCGAGGAGCGCCGGGTAGTCCTCGTGCTCGGGATTGACGGGGAGCTTCTCGCCCTGGCGACGGCGGCACCACAGTTCGCTCGGCTTGTGGCCGTCGCGGCTCGTCACCGTGCGCACCTTGCAGGCGAGCTTGAGGCGAAGCCGGAAGATCGCCATGTGGCGATTCTGCGCCTGGCTGCGCCGCTCGGTCGCATGCGCCTCGACCTCGGTCGGCACATGCTTGATCCAGACCGCGGTGTCGACGCGATTCCGATGCTGTCCACCGGGGCCGGACACGCGCCCCGTCTCGATCTCGCACTGCGCGAGGAACTCCTGGTCCTCGAGCGTCGAGGGATGTCGGCCCTCGACCATGATGGCGCGTTCGTCGATGAAGGGGGGGCGGTAGGCCATTTCCTGCGGTGCTTCTACCATGCGCGGCCATGTCGTGCATCCTCGGCATCGAAACTTCCTGCGACGAGACCGCGGCCGCGGTCGTCGACGTGGACCTCCGGGTCCGCTCGAACGTGGTCGCGTCGCAGTACGAGCTGCACGCCGAGTACGGCGGCGTGGTGCCCGAGATCGCGAGCCGAGCGCACCTCGAGCGGATCCTTCCGGTCGTTCGGTCGGCCCTCCGCGAGGCGGGTCTCGAGGTCGGCGACATCGCGGCCGTCGCGGTCGGCATCCGGCCGGGACTGATTGGGAGCCTCCTCGTGGGCGCGAGCATGGCCAAGGCGCTGGCGTGGGCGCTCGATCGGCCGCTGCACGCCGTCGACCACGTGGCCGCGCATCTCTACGCCGGGCTCCTTCGTCCGGAGTCGGACGTGCCGGGCTCGGATGCGACGTCGATCACGCCTCCACGGCGTGCGCTCGGACTGGTGGTCTCGGGTGGGCACACGAGCCTCTTTCGCCTCGAGGGCGCGTGCGGCGCGGCGCTTCTCGGCCGGACGATCGACGACGCGATCGGCGAGGCGTTCGACAAGGCGGCCAACATGCTCGGCCTCCCGCATCCGGGCGGACCGAACCTCGAGCGGTGCGCAGAGGGCGGCGACGCGAACGTGTTGCGCTTCGGATTGCCGCGGCTCGGAAATCCTCTCGACTTCTCGTTCTCGGGGCTGAAGACGAAGTTCCTCTACGAGATCCGCGGCGTGCCGCAGGGGCGCGGCGCGCAGGCGGCGTTCGCGCGCAGTCTGGCCGATCTCGATGCGCGCCGTCGCACCGATCTCGCGTCGAGCTTCCAGCGCGCCGCGATCGCGCAGGTGATCGACCGGCTGGATGCGGCTGCGGATCGAGAGACCTCGAACGACGACGATGCCGCCCGGGGGCTCGAGGCGGTCTTCGTCGGCGGCGGAGTCGTCGCGAACCGTGCGTTGCGCGCGGCGCTCGCCGAGTGGAGCGCGCGGCGCGGACTGCGCCTCGTCGTGCCCGAGCCGCGCTACTGCGGCGACAACGCCGCGATGATCGCCGGATACGCCGCGCTCCTTCGCGCGGAATCGTCCGCGCTCCGCGCGGGGGAGGATCTCTCGATCCCGGCCGAACCCGTCTCGCTTCTCGCGCGCGGCGCGATGCCGAAGCGCGTACATTGACCTCGTGAAGATCGATCCTCGCGACGCCGCCAACGTGACCGCCGAGCCCGCCGTGCTCGTCGGTGTCCGCATGCGCGGTTCGCGGATGGACTTCGCCGACCCGCTCGGCGAACTGCGCGCGCTTGCCGAGACCGCGGGTGCGCGCGTCGTCGGCGAACTCCTGCAGAATCGCGAGGCGCCGAGCGGCCGCACCTACCTCGGCAAGGGCAAGGTCGAGGAATTGGTCGCGATGGTGGGGGAACTGGGCGCCGGCGTCGTCATCTTCGACAACGAGCTCTCGCCGTCGCAGATCCAGGCCCTCGAGGAGGAGGTCAAGGTCAAGGTCATCGACCGGAGCGAGCTGATCCTCGACATCTTCGCCAACCGCGCGACCACGCGCGAGGCGCAGCTGCAGGTCGAGATCGCGCAGCTCGAGTACACCGCGCCGCGTCTCCGCGCGATGTGGTCGCACCTCGGACAGGTGACCGGTGGCGCGCCGGTCGGCGTGGGTACGCGCGGGCCGGGCGAGCAGCAGCTCGAGATCGACCGTCGGCTCGTGTCGCGGCGCCTCGTGGCGCTGAAGCGCGAGCTCGAGGATGTCCAGATCCGCAAGGCGCGCGAGGTGGCCGAGCGGCGCGCCGAGCACTTCACGGTCGGCATCGTCGGCTACACGAACGCCGGCAAGAGCACGCTCTTCAACGCGCTCACGAGGGGCGGCGCCTACGCGGCCGACAAGCTCTTCGCGACGCTCATGACCCGCGTCGAGCGCTGGAACGTGGGCGGCGCGAACGCCGTCCTCCTTTCCGACACCGTCGGCTTCATCCGCGATCTGCCGCACCACCTCGTCGCGAGCTTCCGCGCCACCCTCGAGGACGCGATCCATGCGCATGCGCTGCTCATCGTGCTCGACGCGAGCGACCGCGAGGCGCCGATGCAGCTCGAGACGGTGCGCGACGTGCTCGAGGACGTGGGCGCGAACACCCAGCCGAGATTCCTCGTCCTCAACAAGTGCGACCGCCTCGCGGAACTCCCGCAGGACGAGCGCGACGCGCTGCGCACGCTGGCGGAATGGCAGGAGCGCGAGCCTGGGGCGATTCCGATCAGCGCGGTGACGGGCGCCGGGTTCGACGAACTGCGCGCACGCATCCTCGCGCTGGTGACCGGTGGCATGCGCAGGCGCACGCTGCGCATCCCGATCCGTGCCGCGCGGTTGGTCGATGCGGTCGAGAAGCGCTGCGCGGTGCACGAACGGCGGTACGTCGAGGCCGAGGACGGCACCCCCGAGGTCGAACTTGTCGTCGAGATCGGCGATCGTCAGATCGAGGCGCTGCTGCCGCTCGGGGAGGCGTTCCTGGTCGACGGCGTCGATGCGCGACCGAAGCGTGCTGCGTGGGGCGGGGCGGCGGGTGCCGGATCGCCGAAGCGCAGACCGCCGCATCTCGTGGATCCCCGCATGCTCGACCCGGACGAGTCCGCGGACCGCTAGGCGCTGTCTGACGGATCCGCCGGGCTTCCATCCGCGCGGCATCCCGACTGGCCATGATCCGCCTTCGTCGGCTTCGACGCACCGTCTCGCTGCGGAGACGGCCTCGTCTCGCCTCCTCGCCACTCGGGCGCCGACGCGGATCTCGTGCCTCCGGCGATCCCTCGGACAGAACCTCGACGCACGCGCGCGCCTTCTCACGCGAAGATCGAGCGGGCGAGCGCGAGCGCGTCCTTCGCGCGATCCGCGGTTGCGCGTGGTTCGCGCGCGAAAAGCAGCGGCTGCGCGAGCGGTTCGAGCGCCCAGTAGACCGCGAGGCGCGACTGGTTGCGCATCGAGCCCGACCAGAAGCCGTCGCCTCCGCGTCCGTACGCGACGAGTTCCCCGGGGCGCGGACGTCGGTCCCAGCGTTCGATGTGCGAGCCGAGGAGCGCGGTGGCGAACGCCTCGAATCCGCCGGTCGATCCGCACACGACGATGAGGTTCTCGCTGCGTGGCATGAACTGCGCGAACGCCTTGCGAAGCGTGCTCTGGAAGCGGGGCACGTGGCTGTCGAAGCTCGCGGACTGATCCGGGACCAGTTCGACGTGGCCGCTCGGCGAAGGCGCGATCACGCGCAGGCGGGCGGCGGTGCGGGCCTCGGCGTCGCGGAAGGCGATCTCGTCGCCGACCGATGCCTGCTCCACGAAATCGAACGCCTCGTCGAGCGCCGCGTGCAGCGCACGGCCGCGAAGGTGCTTCGTGAGGGCGACCGCGACGACGAGCCCGCGCTGCACGTCCTCGAGCGCGCGCCAGGCGGGCGTCACCACGCCGGGCTGGTCGTGCAGCGTCGGCTGTGGGGCGCGCTTCACGTGGATGTCGATCGTCGCGCCCTCGCGTTCGGCGCGAAAGTCGACGTGGCGGCCCGACGGCGTCTCCAGTTCGTAGACGACGCGGCAGTCGGCCTCGAGCAGTCTTTCGGCCACGAGGCACTCGGCGCAGACCGCGCGCACGCGGTCGAGGCGCGTCTCCGCGACGTCCTTCGCGGCGAGCGCCTCGCCCGCCGCATCGAGCGCGCGGCGGAAGCCCCGCAGCGTCGTCGGGTCGATCCGCTCGGACCATGTGGAGGCCCGCACGGCGAAGGCGCGGTCGAGGCGCTTGACCAGTTTCTCGAGCACCGTTCGATCGTGTGGCGCGCGGGCCATGCGAGGTTTATCCGTGTTCCCCGCGGTCGTTGCAAGGGGCGCATCGCGCGCTGCGGTCTGTGCGGCTCGTCCCGATTGCGCCGGGTCCGTCGGGCAGGATTCGCCGATCCCCGCGCGGCGGGCGCAGCGAGGACGCTTGGAAAGCCGACGGTAGTTCTGACCGGAAGCGGAGTGCGGACGTACCGCCTCGCGCCGGCCTTCCGTCTCGCCCGCGAGGGCACTGAGGAGTGCTGCGATGCGCATCGGGGAAATGCTTGTCCACATGGGGGTTCTCGACGCAAGGCAGGTCGAGCAGGTTCTCGAGGAGCAGGAGTCGAGCGGCGAGCCGTTTGGCGCGATCGCCGAGCGTCTGTTCCGTGTCTCTCCGGAGACGATCGAGCGCGTCTGGATCGAGCAGACGCAGGACCGCGCGGAACTCTTCGACTCGGAGCGTGGAGTCGACGACGACGCGCGCGAGCTCGTGATCCGACGACAGGCGTGGCAGTTCGGCATTGTGCCGCTGCGGCTCGACGACGGGTATCTCGTGGCCGCGACCAGCCGCAAGCAACTGCCGCGCGCCGTTCGTTTCGCAACACGCGTCCTCGGCATGGCGGTCCAGTTCGAGATCGCGGACTACACCACGCTGACGCAGCTTCTCGCCCACCAGTACCCGGTGCGCGGCAGCGCGAATCCAGAGGATGGGGGGCTGCCCGAGTTCCTCCGTCGCGCGGCCTAGGCTCTGTCTGACGGATCCGCCGGGCTTCCATCCGCGCGGCATCCCGACTGGCCATGATCCGCCTTCGTCGGCTTCGACGCACCGTATCGCTGCGGATACACCTTCGTCTCGCCTCCTCGCCACTCTGGCGCCGACGCGGAATTCGGGCCCTCGGCGATTCCTCAGACAGGACCGAGGTCTCCGGACCAAGCCATGCGCGGACGGCGGGCCTGAACTTGACAGGGGGCGCGGTTCGGCTACTCTTCCGCTCCGCCTTCGGGCGTACGCCAACTTAGCTCAGTTGGTAGAGCATCGCATTGAAAATGCGAGTGTCCCCGGTTCAAGTCCGGGAGTTGGCATGAGCAAGGACCCGACCCGCCGAAAGGCGGGTCGGTGTGCTTTTCCACCCGCCGAAAGGCGGGTCGGTGTGCTTTTCCACCCGCCGAAAGGCGGGTCGGTTCTCCGCAGGCCGAATGGCCGAATCAGGCGAGCAGTTCGCCCACCAGCCGCAACGCCGCCGGACGGCCCAGATGCTCGCGGCGGATCTCGAGGCGGCCGGCCGAGCGCTCCTCCTCGAGTGTGCCGAGCAGCTGCTCGACGATCCAGAGTCGGATCGGGCGCGAGCCGTCGTACAGCGCGAGCCCTGCACCCTCGCGGGAGGCGCGCTCGAGGCGCGTCCAGTAGCGGCGGGTCCAGGTGAGCGCCAGCGTCTCGGGAAGGCGCGAGAGCGCGGCGCGCGTCATGGCGGGTTCGGCGTAGATCCAGAGCTCGTTCATCGCGTTCGCGCGTCCGAGGCAGCACGCGGTGGCGACGGTGAGGTCGCCGATGCACGCGACCGGCTTCAGCAGCGCTCCGCGCTCGAGGGTCGCGGACGAGCGGGCGCGCACATGCGCGACGAGATCCTCGCCACCGACGCGGTATCGACCCGCGAGTGCTCCCGCATCGCGGAAAAACACGCGCAGGAGATGCGATCGGTAGAGGTTCCAGTCGGATGTCAGCGGGGGCGACGCATCGGCGTCGCGTCGCGCGTCGCTTGATCGTCGCGCGTTACGGGTTTCGGTGCGCACGGCGGGTTGCTCGCGCGTTTCCGTTGCATCGACGCGTGCGCCAACCTCCCGCGCGCACGACTCTCCATGTCGATCGTTGTTCATCAAGTCGTTCCCTGCGCCAAGCTCCAGCGGCGCGCTCGCAATGTAGCGCGACGACGGGTTCGCAAGGGCCGTCGCGGGCTTCGCGGGGGAATTCCGCGAAGTCGTTGCTATCGGCGCTCGATCGACGTGGTGCCGAGAAGCGAGGTCCGAAGATCGCGCAGCGCGGAGAACTTCTCGCGCCATCCATCGAACGCGGACCGGTCGAACTCGATCGCGACGGCGCCGAACTCGGTGTCGCATTCACCGACGCGTTGGCCGAGATGGTCGATCGCGACCGAGCCCCCGACGTAAGCAAGCGTCGGGTCGTTCCCGGTCCTGTTCGATGCGATCACAACCGCCTGGTTCTCGATCGCGCGGGCGACGAGGAGGGCACGCCAGTGCTCCTGACGAACGGACGGCCACGACGAACTGACGGAGAAGACCTCGGCACCGGATTGCGCGGCCAATCGCCAGAGTTCCGGGAATCGAAGGTCGTAGCAGATGAGGGGGCAGACCCGGACGCCGTTCACGTCGACGAGGACGAGACCGTCGCCGGACTGGTAGCTGCGCTTCTCGACTGGGAACAGGAAGTTCTTGCGGTAGATGGCTTTGCGTGCGCCGGTTGGATCGAGGACGAGGATGGCGTTCGCAAGCGAGCCGTCGCTGTTCCGTGCGATCAAGCCTGCCTGCAGCCAGATGCCGTGGCGTTGCGCGAGGTTCGAGAACCATGACTCCGAGTCGGGAGTCACGGCTTGGAGCGCCTCGAGGCAGGGGGCTGTCTCGGCGGTCCAGGCGGTCTCGCACATCTCTGGGAGCACGACGAAGTCGCCGCGGCATGGACGCGCGCTCGCGATCGTCTGGTCGATCGCCGTCCTGTTCGCGGCCACATCCATCCAGCGGGGATTTGTCTGTACGGCAATGAAGCGCATGTGCGGAGGCTACCGCGGAGGGCCCCGCGTCGTCGCGCGAGAGCGAGCAAAGGCCTGCGGTCGCGGCGCAGCCGCCCCGCAGGTGTGTTGAAAACGCGAAAGGCCGCAAAGGCGGCGCACCTGCGCCAAAGGCGCAGCGCGCCTCGCACCGCAGCACCAAAGCGAGCAAAGGCCTGCGGTCGCGGCGCAGCCGCCCCGCAGGGGTGTTGAAAACGCGAAAGGCCGCAAAGGCGGCGCGCCTGCGCCAAAGGCGCAGCGCGCCTCGCATCGCAGCACCAAAGCGAGCAAAGGCCTGCGGTCGCGGCGCAGCCGCCCCGCAGGTGTGTGGAAAACGCGAAAGGCCGCAAAGGCGGCGCACCTGCGCCAAAGGCGCAGCGCGCCGCCAGTTGCGGCCGCTCAAATTCAGGGAGACCAACGGGGATCGAACCCGCGACAGCCGAAACCACAATCCGGTGCTCTACCAACTGAGCTATGGTCTCCGGAGAGGCGGGAACGATACCGAATCCCGGCTTCTGGGTCAACAATCCGACGTCGAACGAAGGTTCCCGGCACTTGTCACGCCGACGGTCGGCGAGGGCCGATGTGCTACCATCCGCCCCTTCGCCCGGGGTCGCCGGGCGGTCGCCGCGCCATCTGTCGCGCGGCGATGGACTTCGATTGATTTCCCCGAGATGCATCCAGTCATGGCCATGTCCACCCTTCCGGTCGAGTTCGGTTCCGCCAAGATCCACGCCAACCTCTCCGTCGCCGCGCTGGTCGAGCTCGCGCTCTCGCGTGGCGAGGGCCAGCTCGCTGCGAACGGCGCCCTCCAGTGCGATACCGGCGAACGGACCGGCCGCAGCCCCGACGACAAGTTCCTCGAGGACACCCCGGGCATCCACGGGAGCATCAACTGGGGCAAGGTCAACCAGCCGGTCTCGCCGGAGCACTTCGAGAAGCTGAAGGCTGCGGCCCTCAAGCACCTCTCGTCGAAGGCCGACATCTTCCGTTTCGATGGTTATGCGGGCGCCGATCCGGCCTACCGCCTCGAGGTCAGCGTCTTCACCGAGAAGGCCTGGCACTCGCTCTTCGCGAAGACCCTCTTCATCAACGTGCCCGACGCCGAGATGGGCGCCTTCAAGGCCGACTGGACGATCATCAACGCCTGCGGCATGAAGGTCACGAATCCCGCCGAGTTCGGGCTCAAGAGCCACATCGGCATCGTCCAGAGCCTCGAGAAGAAGACCGTCGTGATCGTCGGCACCGAGTATGCCGGCGAGATGAAGAAGTCGATCTTCTACGCGATGAACTACGACCTTCCCGACATGAAGGTCTTCCCGATGCACTGCTCGTGCAACGTGGACCGCAAGGATCCGTCGAGCGTCGCGCTCTTCTTCGGTCTCTCGGGTACCGGCAAGACCACGCTCTCCGCCGATCCGAATCGCGATCTGGTGGGAGACGACGAGCACGGCTGGAGCGCGAACGGCGTCTTCAACGTCGAGGGCGGCTGCTACGCGAAGTGCATCAAGCTCTCGAAGGAAGGCGAGCCCGAGATCTGGAACGCCATCCGCTTCGGCTCGGTGCTCGAGAACGTCGTGATGGATCCGGCGACGCGCGTCCCCGACTACGACAGCGCGAAGAAGGCGGAGAACACCCGCGTCACCTACCCGGTGTCGTACATCGCGAACGCCAAGATCCCGTCGGTCGCCGGTCACCCGAAGAACGTGGTCTTCCTCTCGGCCGACGCCTTCGGCGTCCTTCCGCCGGTGTCGAAGCTCACGCCCGAGCAGGCGATGTACTACTTCCTCAACGGCTACACCTCGAAGCTCGCGGGCACCGAGGCGGGCGTGAAGGAGCCGCAGCCGAACTTCTCGCCGTGCTTCGGCGGGCCGTTCCTGCCGCGCGCGCCGATGGTCTACGCCGAGATGCTCGCCGAGCGCATCAAGAAGCACGGCGCCAACGTGTGGCTCCTCAACACCGGCTGGACCGGCGGACCCTACGGCGTCGGCCACCGCTTCAAGCTCGCGTATACGCGCACCTTCGTGACGCGCATCCTCGACGGTTCGCTTGCGAAGGGCTCCTACGAGACGCACCCGATCTTCGGGCTCTCGATGCCGACGGCGGTCGAGGGTGTCCCGGCCGAGGTGCTCAACCCCCGCAACACGTGGTCGGACAAGGCCGCGTACGACGCGAAGGCGACCGAGCTCGCGAAGAAGTTCCGCGAGAACGAGAGCAAGTTCAAGATGACCGCCGAGGTCATCGCCGCGGGTCCGCGCGTCTGACCGCGACACGCCCTGCACGACGGAGATCCACCACATGGCGATCCACTACTTCGAGCTCGACGCGCACGGCGCTCCCGCGAATCTCGGTCGCACGCTTCGTGAGTTCGGCCAGCACGTGCATCAGATCGATGCCCGATCCGCGGGATCGATGCCGCTCGATCTCGACGAGGTTCACGGCGTCGTCGTTTCCGGCGGCGGAGGTTCTGCCGGTGCTTCGGCGCCGGCGATCGAGGCGTTCGTCCGCGAGGCGGTGAAGGCCGAGATTCCGGTGCTCGGGATCGGCGCGGGTTCGCGACTGGTGGCGCGCGCCCTCGGTGGGGAGGTGTCGACGGCATCCGAGCGCGGCCTGGTGAAGGTCTCGCTCAACGGAGCGGGTCGCGAGGAGCCGCTCTTCGCCGGACAGCGCTGGTGGAGCGAGCAGGTCGTCTGGAACGACGAGTGCGTGTCGAAGCTTCCCGATGGCGCGCGCGCCTTCGCGTCGACCCCCGGCGCCAAGATCGCCGCGTGGGGCATGGGGCCGTGGGTCTTCGGGCTCGACTGGCACCCCGAGTGGGATGCGGCGGGCATCGCGGAGGCGACGAAGGCGACCGGTGGAGTTTCCGCGGCCGCGGTGGCGGATCTCGAGCGTCTCGGACGCCTCTTCGCCGAACGCGTGAACCTCATCTTCATGCCGGTCGACCGCATGGTGTCGGGCCGCGCGAAGGATGTACGGCACTGATTTGAGCGCTCGCGACTCGCGGGCTGCCGAGGCTTCGCCTCGGGTGCCCGCTTTCGCTCGCTCTGGTGTGGATCGCGCCAGAGGGAGCCGCCGCAGCGGCGACCGCCTTCATGACGA
>JAJTGL010000038.1:0-7770 GCA_021297795.1 Planctomycetaceae bacterium | reverse complement strand
GTGTGGATCGCGCCAGAGGGAGCCGCCGCAGCGGCGACCGCCTTCATGACGAGCGCTCGCGACTCGCGGGCTGCCGAGGCTTCGCCTCGGGTGCCCGCTTTCGCTCGCTTTCATCGGCACCCCTCGGAGTGAATCCTCGGAGTGAACCCTCGGAGTGAACCCTCGGAGTGAACCCTCGGAGTGAACCCTCGGAGTGAATCCTCGGAGTGAATCCTCGGGGGCCGAGAGGAGTCGGTTGAGCTTTCAGACCCCGACCGGCTTGCGGCTCGGCTTCAGCGCGACCTCGCGTGCCTTCGCCGCGATGCTCGCCGGGTCGAGGCCGACCTCCGCGAGCTGCTCCTTGCGCTCACCCTGGTAGATCCAGCCGTCGGGCATCGCAAGGCGCGTGATGCCGCGCGTATCGATGCGGTGCTCGTTGCACGCCTCGAGGACGCATGCGCCGAATCCGCCGCGGATCGAGTGATCCTCGACCGTGATGATCGGAATCCCGCGCGCGACGAGGTTCTGGAAGAGCGCCACATCCACCGGCTTCGCGAAGCGGGCGTCGTAGACGTTCGCGAGGATGCCCTCGGACGCGAGTTCCTTCGCCGCTTCCGACGCATCGATCGCGCTCGTGCCGTAGCCGACGAGCGCAACCTGCGGCTCGGCGTGCGTGACGAGCGCGCGGGCCTTGCCGAGCACGAACGGCGGGCACGCCTCGGAGGCATACATTGGGCTGACCGCGTCGCGCGGATAGCGCACCGCGGAGAGACCGTCCTCGAAGCCCGCCATGAACTCCACCGAGGCCTTGAGGCTCGGTTCGTCCATCGCGGCCATCAGGCATGCCTTCGGCAGCGTCGCGAGCAGGGCCACGTCGCAGAAACCGTGGTGCACCGCGCCGTCGCCGCCGACGAAGCCGGCGCGATCGAGGCACAGGCGAAGCGGCAGGCCCTGGAGCGAAGCCTCCTGGAAGCACTGGTCGAATGCGCGCTGGAGGAACGTCGAGTAGACCGCGAGGAACGGCTTCCAGCCGGTCTTCGCGAGGCCGCACATCATGTCGGCCGCGTGGCTCTCGCAGATGCCGGTGTCGAACACGCGGTCCGGGTACTTGCTGATCACCTTCGAAATGCCAGTGCCGTCTGGCATCGCGGCGGTGCACGCCACGACCTTCGGATCGCGCGCCATGAGGTCGGCCATGATCTCGCCGAACGCGCCCGTGAAGCTGCGCGCTGACTTCTTGAGTTCGACGCGGCAGCCTTCGCTCACGAGCTCCTCGCCGTCTTCGTTCATCATGCGGAACGGGCTCGGGGAGTGGAAGGTGGTGGAGTCGCCCTCGGCAAATGCGAAGCCCTTGCCCTTCACGGTCTTCACGTGGAGGACCATCGGGCGATCGAAGTGCTTCGCCTCGTTGAGGACGTCGATGAGCGACGGAAGATCGTGGCCGTCGACCGGGCCGACGGTGACGAGCCCGAAGTGCTCGAACCACGCGTCCTCGCTGATGCAGGTCTTCGAGAGTTCGCCGAGCTTGTGGTAGACATCGGCCATCGCCTTGCCACCGACGACGTGCTTCGAGAACTCCTTCGCGGCCTTCTTGAAGCCCCCATAGGTCTGCGAGAGTCGCAGCCGGTCGAAGTACGCGGCCATCGCACCCTGCGGCTTCGCGATCGACATGCCGTTGTCGTTGAGGATGACGAGGAACTGGCGCTTCAGCGTGCCCGCGTTGTTGAGGCCTTCCATCGCCACGCCGTTGACGATCGACGCGTCGCCGATGATCGAGACGACGCGACGTCCGTTCGGGTTGGTCTCGGAGAATCCCTCGCCGTTGAGGAGGTCGCCGCGCGCCATGCCGACCGCGGTCGAGATCGCCGTGCCCGCGTGGCCGACCGAGAAGAGGTCGTACGGGCTCTCGCGCGGCTCGGGGAAGCCGGCCATGCCGTCGCGCTGACGGAGCTTCGACAGCAGCGGGTAGCGTCCGGTCAGCAGCTTGTGCGGGTAGCACTGATGGCCGACGTCGAAGAGCAGCCGGTCGTGCGAGAAGTCGAAGACCCGGTGCATCGCGATCGAGAGTTCGACCACGCCCAGATTGGGCGCCAGGTGGCCTCCGGACTTCGCGACCTGCTCGCAGATCACCGCGCGCATTTCGGCGGCGAGATCGCGCAGGCCGTCCATCGAGAGATGACGGAGGAGTTCGGGGGAGTTGAGCGTGGGAAGGATGCGCGAGGTCACGGTGGTTACCGGGTTTCTCAGTTCCGCTTCGGCCGGCGCCCCGAAGGAGGGAAGGACGCGGGATCGGGCATTCCATCGCCCGAGAAGGTGATTCGCGGATGATATCGACGCCCGATGCACGAACCCGGCGGAAGGGGCTTGAATCGAGGATTTCGGACGTCGTTCGGCGGTGCGCAGCACGCCTCGTCGCGAGGAAGCGTCGATCGGGGACCGGCGCGGGATCGTCAGCGGGTGCGCGTCGCGAGGAAGTCGACGAGTGCGCGGAGGCGCGCGCCGGAGGCGCCAAGGGGCGCAAGTCCGGCATCCGCCTCCGCACGAAGCCGCTCCACCTCGCGGCGGCTGCCGTCGAGCCCGTGGATCCCGGGATAGGTGAGCTTCCCGGCCTCGGCGTCCTTTCCGGTCGCCTTGCCGGCGTGCTCGGCGGTCTGGGTCGCGTCGATCAGGTCATCGACGATCTGGAACATCAGTCCGATCGCCCGACCGTAGCGCGTCAAGCCATCGAGGGCCGAGGGTGCTGCGTTCGCGGCAAGCGCGCCCATGCGGCATGACGCCTCGAGCAGCGCGCCCGTCTTGTTGTGGTGGATCAACTCGACCTGACGCGCCTCGGGAAGCCCTTCGGGAAAGCCCTTGAGGGTGTCGTACACCTGCCCGGCGATCATGCGGACGGTGCCCGACATGAGTTCGCGCTGGATCTCGGCGCCGTGGTGCCGCGAGCGGGATGCCGCGACCGGCGCGAGGGCCAGAAGGCAGTCGCCGGCGAGGATCGCCATCGCTTCGCCGAACGCCACGTGGCACGTCGGCTTTCCGCGGCGCATGGTGTCGTTGTCGAGCGCGGGTAGGTCGTCGTGGACGAGGCTGAACGCGTGCACGAACTCGATCGCGATCGCAGCGGGCATCGCGTCGGACACGGAGCCGCCGGCCGCGCGCGCCGACTCGAGGACGAGGATCGGCCGGAGGCGCTTGCCGCCTGCCAGCACGGCGTGTAGGCACGCGGCGCGCAGGTTCGCCGGAATGTCCGACTCGGCGAGGAAGGCCGACAACGCGCTCTCGATCTCTGCGAGGAGCGACGGGTCGAGCGGTGCTTCGCCCGAGGCAGCGGGACTCGGATGAGCGGAGGAAGGCGCAGGCATCGTTTCCAATGTAGCGGAAGAGCCCTTCCGTCCGTTGCGGTCGAAGTGCGTCCCGGAGCGGGGCGTTACCATGGGCGGATGATGGAGTCCTGGGACCTCTTCTCGATCATCGAACGCGGCGGCTGGGTCATGTGGCCGCTCGTCGCCGTCAGCGTCGTGGCGCTCGCCATCACCCTCGAGCGCATCTGGTTCTGGGGGCGACTCCACTCGAACCGCGAGACGCAGCGCTTCCGCAAGCTGCTCCGGGCCTTCCGGAACGGCGATCGTTCGAAGGCGGAGGAGCTGATCGACACCCCCGGGAACGTCTACGACCAGCTCGGCCGCCGCATGCTCGAGGAGGGGCCGGACGACGCGATCGCGGTCGAGGTCATCGAGGAACTGCGGGGCCAGACCGAGCGTTTCAGCGGCATCCTGTCGTCGATCATCACCGCGAGCCCGATGCTCGGGATCCTCGGCACCGTGACGGGCATCATCCAGTCGTTCGAACTGCTCGGCGGCACGCGCACGCTCGTCGATCCGCGCGACGTCTCGGCCGGCATCGCCGAGGCGCTCATCACCACCGCCGGCGGCCTCGTCATCGCGCTCGGAGCGCTCTTCCCGTACATGATCTTCCGCGCACAGTCGGAGAAGGCCCTCGGCCGCTTCGAGGCGATCGTGACCGCCGCCAAGCAGGGGCTCGGTCCCACGCGCAACTGGTCGGTGAAGCGGTGACGTCCGTGCTCCGCGCCTCGATCGTGGTCGCGGGGCTTGCGTGCGCAGCCTCGATCCACGCACAGGACGCCTCATCGCCCTTCATGCGATCCCGCACGGTCGATGGCGTGACGGCCTTCGAGACCGCGACGTGGACGTACCGTCGGCCGGATGGCAAGGGGCCGGTGGTCTCGCTCGTCGGCGTCGTCCACATCGGCGACGAACGCTACTACCGATCGCTGGTCGAGCTGCTCGATGCCCACGAGATCGTGCTCTATGAGAGCGTGCTTCCGCGCGGTGCGTTCGGTACGGGCGGTGAGACTGATCTCGCGCGCCAGCGCTCGACGCAGGACGCGATGCTCTTCGTGCGTGGACTCGTCCGGCGATTCGTGCGCGCGGAGGGGCGTGCGCCGTCCGATCGCGCGGAACTGCGCGCGTTCATCGTCGGACGCGACACGCGACTTGCTCGGCCTTTCGACCTTGCCATGGTCGACGGGTGGGGCAGGCCGGTCGAGTACGTCGCGGACGGCGCGCACGGATTCGCCCTTGTTTCGCGGGGTTCCGACGGGCACGTCGGGGGCGCCGGCGCGGCGCTCGATCTGGTGCTCGGCCCGAAGGCGCGCGAGACCGACGCGATCACCGACGCCGACACCGACGCCGACAAGGGCGCGGCCGGCGCGACGAGGGACGCCGTCGACGCGCGTGGCGACGCGACGGGCGCAACGGATGGGAAGAAGAACGACGATCGCCGCGACCTCTACAAGGAGCTCGCCGACGCACTCGGCGTGTCGCTGCAGGTGCGCTCGATCGATTACGACCGACCGGGCTGGGAACCAGCCGACCTTCCGATGGAGGAGCTCCTCGATCGCCTCTGGAAGCGCGGCGAGCGCAGCACGACGCTCGAGATGCTGTCGAACGACTCGGGACTCCAGCAGGGGGTCGTGCGGTTCCTGCTGTCGATGGTCTCGCAGTCGCCTGGATTCAAGAAGCTGGTCATCCAGGCGCTCGGGCAGGGTGGCCGACAGGCCGAGCGTGGACTCGGCGACGTCGACACGCGCATCATCATCGACGAGCGGAACGACGCGGTGATCGACGCGTTGCGCGCGTTGCTCTCGCGCGAGGAGCGGCCTGCGTCGGTGGCGATCTTCTACGGCGCCGCGCACATGCGCGATTTCGAGGCGACGCTGCGTGACGAGTTCGGCCTGGTTGCCGACGAGATCCGCTGGGATCGCGCCATGTGGGTCGACGAGTGGACCCCGAAGCGCATCGAGGAGCAGGTCGCGCGCTTCCGTGCCTCGCGCGCGGCGATCATCGCCGGCGACCCCGAAGGCAGCGGTCCCGAGACCGCGCGCATCGATCGCCGCATCGAGGATCTCGAGGCCCGGTTGCCCGCGAAGGCGCCGTGAGTCCCGTGCGATCGTCCGTCACGACGTCACGGCGAAGGGACGCGACCACGCTGCGGCACGCGCACTGCACGTGACGTCGAGGTCGGTCATCCAACCTCAGTTGTGCGTGTAGTTGAACGGGTCGGAGGAACGGCCGGCAGCGTTGATCCAGCGACCCTGGTTCATCAGGTCGCCGAGACCCTGGAGCGCGGTCGACATGTCGGCGCGCACGGTCTGCACGAAGTTCTTGATGCGGCGGTGCGGCACGCTCTGGGCGACGATCACCTCGAGCGCCGCGCCTCCACCCTGCACGGTCTGCACGTTCGGGCGGTTCGCCGAGGAGTACAGCGACGCGAGGGTTCCGAGCACGGCTCCCGGCTGGCCGCCGCTTGCGTCGATCGTTCCGTAGTTTCCGCCGTCGGTGGAGCGCCAGATGACCTCCTGGCCGACGATGTGCGGACACACCCAGGAGGATCCGAGCCGGAGTTCGTCGGGCGCCTTGTAGAGGCCCGGCTCGGCTGCGGTGCTCGCCGAGAAGACGATCATCTCGGTGGGGCGCTCGATCTGCGCGACCGAGCGGCAGACGACGCCCGCGGTCTGTCCGTAGCGCATCGCGGGCTGGCTGCCCTGCATCTCCCACCATCCGCCAAGGTAGAACGCGTTGTAGCCCCACGCCGGATTCTGCGCGATGACGTTGTCGGGGATGCTCGTGACGTCCTCGTACTCGGCGATGTACTCGTACATCAGCGAGCGGTCGTACCCGAGGAAGGGGAGCAGGCGGTGCGGGTAGTACGCCGCGTCCGCCGCCGCGACCGTGTTGCCGGCGCGATCCTTCGCCTTCATCTTGAAGTACTGCTGCACGCCGGGGTCGGCGTAGCCGATCATCGTGCGGTCGTCGTTCTGATTCGAGTACTGCAGCCACGCCGTGCCGACCTGCTTCAGGCCCGACAGCGCCCGCGACTGACGCGCGCTGCCGCCCGCTTGCGACAGCGCCACCGACGTCAGCGAGATCAGGATCGCGATGATGCCGATCACGACGAGCAGCTCGACGATCGTGAACGCACGGGAAAGGGCGCGCGGGGACGTCCGACGTGGGGGGCACGAGGCGTGGGCGGTCATGACAAGGGCAATATACGCGCACCTCTCGGCATCGGTCGCGGGCTGCCGGGCGCAAACGCGGGATCGGCGCCTGTTTCGGACAGTTGGTCGGGCGTCGGCCTCGCGGGCAGTCCGCGTCAGTTCGGCAACGGAGCCGCCGGTTTCCGCGTCCACGGCGTCTCCCCGCGAAGTCGGCGCGCGATGTCGCCGAGGATGCGCTCGTCGTTGAACGCAGCCATGTGCGACCACTCGCCGGACGGCGTCGGAACCCACCAGAGGTCGACGCCCTCGGGCGCCGCGAACTCCTCGCCGACGGTCACGTCGTCGAGTCGCGTGTAGCAGACGAGCTCGTAGTCGCGCTTCGTTCGTCGCAGCATCTCGAGGAAGTCGGAGGTCGGGCACATGTCGTCGCCTTGCGGAACGCCGAGCGGGATTCCGGCGAGCCGAGCCCCCTCATGGGGGGTCGCGATGGTGTAGAGGCGCCGGATCGGCAGCCGGTGCCCGGCGGAATCCGGAATCGCCGCGTACCGGGCGACGAGGCCACCCATCGAGAACGCGACCACGTCGACCTCGGGGATCTCCTCGATCGACGTCCCCAGGGCGTTCGCCACCTCTCGCAGCGTCTTCTGCCGCGCGCCATCGAACGTGAACTCGTCGAAGAAGTGCATCTCGACGCGCGGCCCGGTCACGGTCGGTTCGATCGCACGTTCGATCGCGCCGCTCGAGATCGAGAGGTCACCGATCCCCGCGAGGAAGACAAGCGGCCGCTCGAGTTCGACGGGGTTCTCCTGCATCCGACGGAGGTCCCTCTGGGCCTCGGGTCGCGAGATCGTGAAGGTGGGATTCGGTGTCCAGCGCGGCATCGCGCATCCAACGCCGAGGAACGACCAGGACCCGGCGACGACGACCCCGGCAGCCGAGAGCGCCGCGCGTGCGAAGCGGGGGCGGTTGGACGGGCGGGGGTGCATCGAGGATCGAGGCAGCGCCGCTCAGGCGGATCCGCCGGGGAGCCCGATCTTCTCGACGAGGCCGGCGCGGATCTTGTCGGCACCGGAGCCGAGTTCGCCGATCGGGTCGGGCGGCACGATCTCGACGAGCTTCTCGCCGAGCTTCGCCTCGCCGCGCTTCACCTTCGCCTCGAACTCGCGGCATTCGTGCAGCAGGCGATCGAGGATCTCGGGCTCGGGCACGTTCGCCACGCGCTGGCCCTGCACGTAGATGATGCCGCGGCGGTCGCCGGCGAACACCGCGACGTCCGCGCC
>JAJTGL010000001.1 GCA_021297795.1 Planctomycetaceae bacterium | reverse complement strand
GGCGCGCCTTCGCGTGGGAGGGTTCCTTTCCAGACGGGACTTCTTCACGGTCCTCGTGCACGGCCGATCCTTACCAAGTACTCGGAGGGTGTTCCGAAGCCCACGTTGCTCGCGAGAGCGCCGGGGTGCATGACCGCACCCGCCGCACCCGAGCCATCGCTCTCAATGACCGCAGCGCGTCGGCAGTGACAGGCGGTGTCGGAATCTTTGGAAATCAGCCGCGCCGCGCGGGTCGCGGCGCGGGTTCCGGAAAGCGGGTTGCGGGGGAGTGACGGAGAGGTCACTTCGGCGCGGGGTCGGGCAGCGCGGACGGCCATCGACGACGGACCTCGGCCTCCTCGAGCACGAGCGGCGGGTCGTCGGCGAACTTCCACTCGGCGCTGCCATCCGGGAGCAATCGAAAGAACTTCAGCTTCCTGACGGTGCACAGGGTGTTGTCGGGCGTCGGTTCCTGATCGAACTCGTGAATGTGCAGCGTGACCGTCTCGAACCGGCCGTGCGGCCCGACGGTTGCGCGAACAAGCCTCCCGGTCCTCGCGAGCACGCCGAGCTCATCGCCCAGTTTCGTCGGCTCGGTCGCCCCGGCCTCCCGCCACGCCGGCGTGGCGATCCACCGGCCGTACGCGAATCCGGCGATCGGAGTCGCGGCGATGATGGCGAGGGCGACGAGCGCGTTTCGCGCGCGACGCTTGATCACCCGCGGCGCGAAGGCGTGGAGCGCATGTCGCGCCAGGCCCGTGCGGCCGCGCGCGAGCGCCGCGCGTGCGGACCGGGTGGCCAGGTGCGGCAGGTGTGGCGACGCGGTTTCCGTCAGCCGGGCAAGATCCGACCGAACCGCTTCATCGGACGCCGCGGTGGCGCAGCCGAAGTCGATGAGGAACACGCTTCCATCGGAACGGACGCGGACATGGTCCGGCTTCAGGTCGCCGTGGGCGATGCCCGCCGCATGCAGCCGAGCGAGCGCATCGACCGCCGAGGCGACGTCGTCCGGGCCCTCGATGCAGCGCGAAGGCTCGTGGCGCACGACGACGTGCGCGGCCGAACCCGGTGGCGCATGCATCGCAAGCGGTTGCGGTGCGACGCCGGTCGGCGCCGCGACGATCGCCCGGAGTTCGCGCAGCGCGTGCGCCCGCGCCGTGCCTTCGTGGTCGTCGTAACGCTTGAGGACGACCTCGACGGTCGTCTCTGCGGTCGAGAGCAGTTCGTCGCGTGCGATCGCGGTCGTCGCCGTCGCCCCCTGGCCGAGCAGCGATGTCACGCGCCAGCGCCCGAACGCGAGGATGTCGATCTCCAGCCGGTCCGGCGCCTCCTCGGGAATGCCGAGGGCGAGCGCGACGGCGAGGATCTCGTCGCGCAGGCCGGGAAACTCGAGCGCCAGCGCGAAGGCGCGGTCCTGCAGGCGCGCATCGCCGGCCGCTGCGTCGCGTCCTGCGCCGACCGCCGCGAGGATCGCCGCCTCGAGCGCGACGGGGAACCTCCGAACGTCGTCCACGTCCATGACGCCGCATGCGCGCCACGACGTGAGATAGCGCTCGAGGGACGGCAGGCCGTCGCACGCGGGACGGTGCGCGGCGTCCTCCTCGATCAGATCGGCGAGCGCGAGATCGACGCGCGCGGCCTCGGCTTCCTGCGAGCTGCCTTGCGGCGCGTCCGCGACGATACGCCCGATTGCGCGTCCGAGATCGGCGGGAATGTCGAAGTCCGCATGCACTCGTCGTCTCCCTGAACGCGGCCTTCGCCGTCAATCCTGCTCCGCCGCGTCGTGCTCGGCCTCGCCCTCGTCCTCGACCCCGGCCAGCTCCTCGAGCGCCGCGATCGCGTCCTGCTCATCCGCGATCGGAGGATCGACCGGCAAGCGGACCACGTCGAAGCGTCCGCGAACATCGAATCCGAGCGTGTCCACGCCGACGAGCCGCGGCGACTCGACCTCGAGGCCCGCGTGTGCGGCGACGGCGCTCTTGAGGAGATCGGCCATCGAGCCGTTGATCTCGCGGCAGAGCTTCGCCTCGACCGCCGCCAGCGGGTTCGGCTCCATCAGCGCCATGCCGTCGAACATGCGGCCGCGGAAGCGCGCGGCGTCGATCGAGATGCGTGCCCAGCGCACGTCCTCGGGCTCGCCGTGGTAGATGCGCCAGCGGTCGCAGAGCGCCGCGGTGTCCCCGCGGTCCTGGATCTCCTCGAGCGTCACCTGCATGTGCATCGCGTCGTCGCCCTCGTCGGGCATGAAGAGCGCGTTGTCGAAGGTGCGCAGCATCGCCACCATGACCGGTGCGACCAGCGCCCCGTCGGGAGCGACCACCACCTTGATCGGTACGAACTCGCCGTCGAAGCCGATCGTCCCCGAGAGATGCGCCCGGAGAAACGCGCGTGCTTCGAGAATGGACTCGTCGGAGTCGGACATCGACCGGATCGTACCGCACCCGATGCCGCGGCGGACGTCACCAGCGCGCGAGGAAAAGCGCCGACTGGAGCTCCGCCTGCCGCAGGAACATCGCCTCGCCATCAACGACGATCGCCCCGCGTGAGCGCGCCTCGCGCACGAGCGGCGTGTCGCGCGGCGCGTACACGGTGTCCATCACGACGACCGAGTCGTCGAGATGCACGTCGTCTGGAAGCGGCGAACCCGTCGGATCCGGCCCGCCCTGCATGCCGACGGGCGTGCAGTGGACGAACGCGTGGAAGCAGCCGCATGCGAGCGCATCGCTGCGGCCCGCGACCACCTTCGTGACATGCGTGCTGCCATCCGCGCGCTTCGTCTCGCGACCCGAGAGCGACTCGGCCAGCGCCTCCGCGCGCTCGTGGTTCCGGTTGAAGACGACGACCGTCGCACCCGCGAGCGCGAGGCCACCCGCAACCGCGCGTGCGACACCACCCGCACCAAGGACGGCAACGCGGGACGACGCGAGCGTTCGTCCGCGCGTCGCAAGCGCGGCCGACAGCACCTCGACCGCCGCGGGCATGTCGGTGTTGGTCGCGACCAGCCGCTGCGCGTCGGGCGTCCCATGCGGACGCACGATCAGCGTGTTCGCCGCACCAAGCCACGCGGCGTCGGCATCGACCGTGCCGCCGCGCTCGCGCACGAAGCGCACGAGATGCTCCTTGTGCGGGATCGTCACGCTCGCGCCCGCGAAGTCGAGGCGGTCGTGATCGACCAGCGCGCCGATCGACGCCTTGAAGTGCTCCCACTCGCTCGGCACCGGGAGCGGCAGGTACACGCCGTCGTGGCCCGCTTCCGCGAAGCGCGCGTTGTGGAACGCGGGTGACCGCGAGTGCGCGACCGGCCAGCCGGCCACGCCGTAGACGCGCGTCGCGGGTCCGACCGCGCCGAAGCGGTAGAGATCGCGCAGTTCGCGCAGCGTCGGTTGGCCGGGCGCCGTGCCCGTTCCTTCGGCATCGGACGCGAAGGTCAGGAACCCGCCGAACTTCGGCGCGAGCACGCGGCTCATGAGTCCGAACTCGCCCATCAGGAGCGCGATGGTCGGCTTCGCGCGCGAGGTGAGGATGTCGAAGGCCTCGAGGTTGTCGCGGATGCTGCGCGCCATCCACGCAAGCTTCACGACCGACACGATCGGGTCCTCCTGCATCGCCGCGACGCGTCGCATGAGGTCGGCGGGACGCCCCGTGAAATCGTGCGCGCTCGCCACGAGCTTCGCGGCGGGCGCATCCTCGGCGCGTGGCATGAGCGCCGACGCGAGCAGCGCGCGGACCACGTCGTTGCCGGCGCCGTCGCCGATCGACGCATGCTCGACGTCGATCATGCGTGGGATATCGGAGGACTCGGCCGCGCGTGCCACGCGCGCGAGAAGCGCCAGGCGCGCGGACTCCGCGAGCGCGCAGGTGCCCCCTTCGGCCGCGCTCCGGATCGTGACGATCGATGGAAGCGGCGAACCGCGCACGAGCCGGCCGATCGCGGCAGCCGCGTCCGACGCATCGCCCTGCGAGGCAAGCCCGTCGCAGCGCCACTCGACGATGCGCGCACCAAGGACGCGCGCGCGGCCGGCGCGCTCGAGCGCCGCCGGGATCTCCTCTTCCGCGTCAACGGCAATCGGAACGCACAACAGGCTCATCGTGGACGGCCATCCTTCGGTCGCTCGCCTTCGCCACGCGTCGCGCGTTCGGCGACCGCCTTCGGCAGCATGCGGCTCGTGAGTCCGTACGGGAGAACCTTGCACCAGAACGCAGCGAAGCGATTGAACGCACCGGGCACGACGACCGCCTCGTTGCGCTCGACACCGCGCCAACCGGCCTCGACCACGGGCCGCGCCTCCTGCCACATGTACTTCGGGAGGCTGTTCATCTCGTCGCGCACGCCGAGCACGTCGTGGAACTCGGTGTAGGTGAATCCCGGGCAGAGCGCCGTGCAGTGGACGCCCGTGCCGAGCAGCTCGAGCCGCAGCGAACGGCTCGCCGAGGTCATCATGTACTTCGCCGGGGCGTAGAGGCTTCCCGGCGGCTCGGGTGCAAGCGATGCAAGGCTCGACACGTTGATGATCCGTCCGCGTCCGCGTCGCACCATGGACGGCACGAAGAGATGCGTCAGGTGGATCCACGACGTCGTCATCACCGCGATGAAGTCGGCGTGCGTGGCCCAGTCGACCGAGAGGAACGAGCCCTTCACCGCATAGCCCGCGTTGTTGACGAGGACATCGATCTCGAGCCCCGACGCGCGCATGGTGTCGGCGATGCGCCGTGGCGCGGCCGCGTGCGAGAGGTCCTCCGGGATCACCATCGCACGCGCACCGAAGCGCTCGCTCACCGTCTTCTTCACCTCGACGAGCCGATCCTCGCGCCGCGCGATGAGAACGAGGTCATGACCCTTCTCGGCGAGGAACAGCGCGAACTCGCGTCCGATCCCGGCGCTCGCACCGGTGATGAGCGCAACCGGCCGCGGTGCCGCCACGAGGGGCGCGCCGCCGCGCGCAGGATCCGTCGACGGAGTCGTCGGCGCGGCGCCCGGAGTCGGCAGCTTGTCGCTGGAGCCCTTCGGGGTCATCAGAACTTCCAGCTCGCGAAGACCCCGAGGAAGGGCGCCGCCTCGACGTCGACCTTCGCCAGTTCATTGCCGTTCGAGTCGTCGATCTGCATCTCGCCGGCGAACTGGAAGCCGCCCACGAGGTCGATGCGGGCGCCGCACTTCGCGCGCATCGTCGCGCGCAGCCAGGTGGGCAGACCTTCGTCGGTGCCGACGCCGTCGGACACCGGTGCCTCGTCCGAGAGCCGGAAGCGTCGGTAGGTGTAGCGGCCACCGAGCGCGATCTCGAACTCCTCGGACAGCACCCAGATCGCCTCGAGGCCGGCGCCGCCGGGGAACGCCTCCGGGCCCGCGAAGTTCGACAGACGGAACTCCTTGCACGGGCGCCAGTCGATGACGAGCTGCGGCACGACGAGCACGTCGTCCTCGATGCGCGACGTCGCGAGCACTCCGAGGCCAAGCGTGAACTTGTCGCTGAAGGTGTAGCTGGCGGCGAGGATGCCGCCGTACGTCGCGCTGTCACCGACGTCCGCATCGTTCTCGCCCGCGAACTGCAGCAGGAAGCGCGCGTTGACGCGCCAGTGCTCGTCGAGCTTGAAGCTCGCGCCCGGCGTCACCACGATCGACTGCACCGCGTCCCACGGAGTTCCGCCCGCGGCGGCGGCGAGCGTGTTGGCGCCATCGAACGAGTACCACGAGCCTTCCCAGGCGAGCTCGACGTCCCAACGGTACGTGTCCTTCGGTGCCGACGCGATGTTCAGCGAACCGAAGCCGCGATCGACCGCGACGTCGCCGCCGCCGGTGTCGAAGTCGGTCGAGAAGAAGTGCGCGTAGCCGCCCGCGAGCACGAAGCGGAGGTCGTCCTTCGCGGCATCGACCGCGACGTTCGGCGTCTCGACGCCGCCTTCCTCCTGCCGCGCGAGGGCGGGCAGGGCGATGGCGAGCGAGGCGAGCGTGGTGGCGGCGAGTTGCGTGGTGGTGCGTGTCATGGTCTTTGCGGTGTTGGATGCGTCCGGTTCCGGCGACCGTGCGGTGGAGCCGCAGGAGTCGCGTCGGACGCGGTGGACTCGGTCGGAGTGGCGTGCGATCGGCTCAGCGCGCGTCGAGGACGAGCGTGTCGACGATGTTCTTGACGATCTCGTCGGAGGTCCGGCCTTCGGCCTCCGCCTCGAAGTTGAGCAGGATGCGGTGGCGGAGCGCCGGCAGGGCGACCGCCTTCACATCGTCGAACGATACCGCGTTGCGTCCGGCAAGAAGCGCCTTCACCTTCGCGCCGAGGACGAGCGTCTGCGCCGCGCGGGGGCTTGCGCCGAAGCGGAGGAACTGGTTCGCCATCGGCGTCGCGAACTGGCCGCCCGGGTGCGTCGCGAGCACCATGCGCACCGCGTAGTCCTGGACGTTGGCCGCGATCCCGACACGACGCACCAGCTTCTGCGCGCGGACGATGCCGTCCGAGTCGAGCACGCGCTCGATCTTCGGCGAGTCGCCGGTGGTCGTGCGGTCGAGGATCGTCGACAGTTCCTCGCGGGTCGAGTAGCCGACCACGAGCTTGAAGAAGAATCGGTCGAGCTGCGCCTCGGGCAGGGGATAGGTGCCTTCCTGCTCGATCGGGTTCTGGGTGGCCATCACGAAGAACGGCCGCTCGAGCTCGTAGGTGTTGCCACCGACGGTGACGCTGCGCTCCTGCATGGCCTCGAGCATCGAGGACTGCGTCTTCGGCGTCGCACGGTTGATCTCGTCGGCGAGCACGATCTGCGCGAAGATCGGTCCCTTGCGGAACTGGAAGTCGCGGCCGTTCTCCGTCTCGACCACGATCGTCGTGCCCGTGACGTCGGCTGGCATCAGGTCGGGCGTGAACTGGATGCGGCTGAACCGGAGATGCAGCGCCTGCGAGAGGCTCCGGATGAGGAGCGTCTTGCCGAGGCCGGGTACGCCCTCGAGCAGGCAGTGACCGCCCGCGAAGAGGCAGACCAGCACGCCATCGACGATCTCCTTGTGCCCGACGACCGCCTTCGCGATCTCGGAGCGCGTTCGTTCATACGCCTCGCGGAAGGGCTGGATCTCTGCGTCGGTCGGAAGGTCGTTGGCCATGGCGCGCATGGTACGGCCGCGCACGCGGCACGGAAGCGGCGCATACCCTGCCGGGCCATGAACGACGACTCCCCGTCCCCACCCCGTGCGGTCGATCCGGTCGAGTGCCCGGCGATGGGTGCGACCGGCGATGACGGCGCGGCATCCGCGTCCGCATCGCCCGTACGCACCCGCTCGCGGTTCCGGCGGATTCTGCGCATCGCACTCGCGGTGACTGCGGCCCTCGCGGTCACCGGCCTCGCGGCCGGGCTCTGGATCTGGAACGATCCGATGACGGCCTTCCGGCTCGCGATGTCGGCGGGCCACGCGAACGCGGGCGTCACCGAGCGCTTCGTCGAGATCGACGGCCATCGGTGGCGCGTGCTCGACACGCATCCCTCGGACAGCGCGGTCGCATCGGCCGCCATGCCGGGGCGCACCTGTGTCGTCCTGCATGGCCTCGGCACTTCGGCGGAGGCGATGATGGGGGTGGCGCCGATCCTGAACGGCACGCACCGCGTGTTGATTCCCGATCTACCCGGCTTCGGCGAGCACGAGATGCACGGCGACCGCACCCACGACTGGCGCTTCTACGTCGATGCGGTCGAGCGCTTCCGCGAGCATGAGGAGCTCGGGACCGTGGATGTCGTGGGCACGTCGATGGGCGGCGCGCTCGCGGCTGCGTACGCGGCGACCTATCCCGACTCGGTGCGCAAGATCGTGCTGCTCTCCCCGGCGGGCGTCGTTGCGCCGCGACAGAACGACTTCATGCGTCGCGTGGCGGCGGGCGAATTGCCGCTCGATATCCAGGACGACGCGAGCTTCGCCGAGGTCCTGCGCCTCAACTTCCCGAATCCTCCGCCGATGCCCGAGCCGATCCGCCGCGCGTTCGTCGCGCGCGCAGTCGAGCGACGCGAGGCCTTTCTCCGCATCGTCGAGGATCTGCGGCCTTTCCTCGTATCCGGCTGCGAGGAGTTGATCCCGCGCATCAAGGCGCCGACGCTCGTGCTGTACGGCGAACTTGACCTCCTGACCGATCCCTCGATGCTCGCGGTCTGGCGGCTCGGCCTGCGCGACATGCAGGGAGAGGTGTTCCCGAACGCCGGGCACGTGCTGCTCTACGACAAGGGCCGCGAGGTGGCCGAACGAATGCGGCGACACTTGAATTGAGCGCTCGCGACCGGCGGGCTGCTGAAGCGTCGCTCCGCGCGCTTCAGCAGCCCGCCCTCGCTCGCTTTCGTCGGCGCGCCTCGGAGTGCATCCTCGGCGGCCGAGCGGAGTCGATGGAGCGCTCGCGACCGGCGGGCTGCTGAAGCGTCGCTCCGCGCGCTTCAGGTGCCCGCCCTCGCTCGCTTTCGTCGGCGCGCCTCGGAGTGCATCCTCGGCGGCCGAGCGGAGTCGATGGAGCGCTCGCGACCGGGTGGGCGTGGATCGCGCCGGAGGGAGCCGCCGCAGCGGCGACCGCGGAGGCCGCGGAGACCGTGTCGACCGCGGAGACCACGTCCGACCTGTGTGCCCGCAGACGAAGTCTGCGGAACAACGGACGCGGGAGTCGGTCCGTCGACAGCACCCGTCACTCCACGATGGCGCGTGCAAGCCTCTCCACCGACAAGGGACTCGAACCTTCCGCCTTGTTGTTCACGATGATCCATGCGCCGAGGCCAGCCACGCTCGCTGCACGCGCAAGGCGAGCGAGTCCGTCGCGGCTCGCGTCGTCGGGTTCGACCAGCCGGTCGAATGGCGCGTACAGATCCTTCGCCTCGTCGTAGCGGTGATTCGCGCGCAGCATCCAGCGCATCACGAGCGGCCGCGCGGGGTCCAGCGCCAGTTCGCGCGATTGCGTCTCGACGTCCGGCATCGTCGGATGCACGGTCAGGCAGGGCACGACGCCCGCCTCGGCGAGCATCTCGCCGAGTTCGGGGCCGACCAGCTTCTCGCTGCGCACCTCGACGGCGTAGAGCGGGCCCGTCGGCAACGCGGCGAACATCGCGCGAAGCCGCGAGATGAAGTCGCGCGCCGCACGGGCGCTCGCGAACCGCATGGGCGGGAACTGGAAGAGGAGCGGTCCGCACTTCGCGCCGAGCCCCTCGACCGCGGGAAGCACGCATTCGCGCAGCGCGATCGACGGCTCGAGGAATGCGGTCGCGTCGCCGCCACCGAAGGGCTCGGGCTCGACCACCGAGCGCCACATCTTGACCAGGAAGCGAAAACCCTCCGGCACCTGCGCGGCAAGTCGCACGAACTCGTCGCGCGACGCGGGCCGGTAGTAGGTCTTGTCGACGCCGACGGAACGGAAGAGAGGATGGCGCGCGTACGCGGAGAGCCCGTCGCGCGCGAGCGCGGTCTCGCCGCACGGGTCGCGGTAGACGAGTCCGCGCCAGCCCGGAAAGCTCCAGCTCGAGGTTCCGAGGTGGATTCCGGCTGGAAGCCGAGCGCCGAGCGAGACAAGCTCGCCCGATGCGGCGATCGGCGCGGCTGGGTCCGCGGCGGTTCGTCCGCGCCGAGGCTCGGGCGCCGGAAACGCGTCGCCGAAGAGGGAAGGTGTATGGTCGCCGGACGCCATGCCGCTGGTGAGGATGCGCGAAGCCACTGCCACCCGTGATTCGAGACGCGATCCGACATGCGATCCGACGCGCGAGTCGGACGAGGTCCCGCACGGGAGGACAAGGCGCCGCTGCGGGAATCCTCGCAGAACATCGCGGGACGCGAAAGCGCGCGGCGACCGATCGCACATGCACGACGGGGGATCGAGGTCATCCTGGATGAGGAACGCTCTCCGCCCCGACCGCGGAACGCCACGCGATCGTGGCACGCGATCCTGAGACGCAAGGCATGGAACCGCTGGCTCTCGGCAAGCCAGCGAGCACGAAGCGTCCGAGGCGCCGGTCGTCCGTGCTGTCCTTGATGGTCGCTGGGTTCGTGGTCAGGTCACGCGCGGCGGATCACTCGTCCGACTTCGCCTTCGGTGTGATCGCCGAGGCGGGCAGCTTCTCGAGCACCTTGTCGACGAGGCCGTAGGAGAGCATCTCCTGCGCGGTGAGCCAGTTGTTGCGCTCGCAGTCGGCGGTGATCTTGTCGAGCGCCTGGCCGGTCGCCTTCGAGTAGATCGCGTAGAGCTGGTCGCGCATCCGGAGGATGTGCCGCGCCTCGATCTCGAGGTCGGTGGCCTGGCCCTCGAGCACTCCGCCGATGAGAGGCTGGTGCATGAGGTTCTCCGAGTTCGGGAGCGCGTAGCGCTTGCCCTTGGCGCCCGAGCAGGCGATGACCGAGCCCATGCTCGCCGCGCAACCGATGATGTAGGTCGACACGTCGCACGGGATGAAGTTCATCGTGTCGACGATGCCGAGGCCCGCCGTCACGCTGCCTCCCGGGCTGTTGACGTACAGCGAGATGTCGGCGCGCGGGTCCTCGTTCGCGAGGAACAGCAGCTGCGCCACGACGAGGTTCGCCATCTGGTCGTTGACGGGTCCGCCGAGGAAGATGATGCGGTCGTTGAGGAGCCGCGAGTAGATGTCGTAGGCGCGCTCGCCGCGGCCGGTCTTCTCGATGACGATGGGGATCAGGGTCATGGTGTTTCGTCTCGTGTTCTTCGTCGCTGGAAAGGACGGGCGGGCGCGGTCACTTCTTGTTCTTGTCGGGGAAGAGGGCGACCTCGTCGACGAGACCGTAGGCCTTCGCCTCGTCGGCGCTGAAGAACTTGTCGCGCTCGACGTCCTTCGCGATCCGCTCGAGCGGCTGGCTCGTGTGGCGCGCGAGGATCTCGTTCAGCGTGCGCTTCATCTTGGTGATGTGCTCGGCCTGGATCTGGATGTCGGTGGTCTGGCCGGTCACGCCGCCGAGCGGCTGGTGGATCATCACCTTCGCGTGCGGCAGGATCGTGCGCTTGCCCGGGTGTCCCGCGGCGAGGAGCACCGCGCCGCCCGAGTAGGCGCGGCCGATGCAGAAGGTCGCGACGTCCGACGAGATGAACTGCATCGTGTCGTACACCGCCAGCGTGTCGTCCACCGACCCGCCGGGCGAGTTGATGTAGAAGTTGATGTCCTGCCCCTTCTTCTGGTTCTCGAGGTAGAGCATCTGCATCATCACGCGGGCGGCCGAGGCGTAGTTGATCTCGCCGATCAGGAAGACGACGCGGTTCTCGAGCAGGAGCTCGTCGATCGTCATCTCGCGCGTGCGCTGGTAGCTGGTCGCCGCGAGCACCTCGTGGCGGCGCTCCGGGGGCAGCGAGGCGATGATGTGCGGAAGGTGCGGCTCGAGGATGGAGTTCGCGGAGAGGGAGTTCATGCGTGTGCTCGCGACGCGCCGTGCGCGGATCGGGCTGACTCGGGCTTCGTCATCGGAGCGGCGCGGGCGGTTCCCGCATCCCTCCGACCTTCCGCCGTTCGTCGGAGGTCGAGGCGCACGAGCGCCGGGAGCCATCCGCCGGGGGCGGGATCGTATCGGTGGCGGGTTGATCGGCAAGCCGACCGCAGAACTTCGGAAAGGATTCGGGAAGTTCGGGAAGCCCTCCCGAAGTCGGGGCAACCGCCGGGCGGCTGCGGCCGGTACGGCGCGGCGCAGCGCACGAATCACTCGAACTTCCAGCGGAAATCCTCCGGGCGCATGCTCTTCGGTCCCTGTGGGACGCGTGTTTCGGCAGGATCGAAGCCCTCGCCTCCCGCCGGAAGCCAGAGGACGAACGTCGTGCCCGAGCGCGACGTCTCGCCGACCTCGAGGCGCCCGCCGTGACGCTCTGCGATCTTGCGCGCGACCGCGAGGCCGAGTCCGGTGCCGCGCTGGCCCTTCGAGGTGACGAACGGCTCGAACAACCGGGCGCGCACGGCGTCCGAGATGCCCGGTCCGTTGTCGCGCACGAGGATCGCCAGCTCGTCGGTGTCGCTGCGGTACTCGGTCGCCAGCTCGACGATGCCCGTCCGCTCCGGAGCCGCCTCGATCGCGTTCAGGACGAGGTTGGTGAGCGCCTGATGGACCGCGGGGGCGTCGAGTCGAATCGGGGGCAGCGCCTCGTCGAGCCGCAGCAACACGCCCACGCGACGACGGCCGGCCGCGGGCGCGAGCAGTTCGCGCACCTCGCGCACGATCGCGTTGGCATCGGTCTCCTCGGGCTCGAGCGGCCGCTCCTTCGCCCATGCGAGCATGTTGAGCGCGAGCGCGTGGATGCGGTCGAGGTTCCGCTGGAGCACGGGCCAGCCCTCCTGCGCGCGCGGGAGGTCGCCGCGCGAGAGCGCGAGATCCACCGAATCGGCGCCGAAGCGCATGCCCTGCAGCATGTTCTTGATCGAGTGGCTCAGCGCGGCGACCGTCTCGCCGATCAACGCGAGTCGGTCGCGCGTGCCGCGCGCGTCGCGTTCGCCGCGCGCCGCGAGCGCAAGCGACGCGACCTCCGCCGCGCGCGCAAGCACCGTGGTCTCGATGAGATCCGGCGATCGCCGATCGTCGCGGCGCAGGACGAATGCGCCGCGTGCCCGCCCGATCGCACCGAACGGCGCCACCACGACGAGCGCGTGATCGATGCCGCCGGCGAGGATCTCGCCCGCGTCGATCGCGGCGCGGACAAGGGCGAGCGGCGCGTGCGGTGTCGACGATGCCGCATGCGCCGGCGCGACGAACTCGTCGAGCCGAGCGTCGACGGCGCGCAGCGCGACGATCTCGGCCGGCGCAAGTGCCGCACCCAGTTCGCGCACGGCCTCGGCGAGGAACACGTCCGCGTCGGTCGGTTCGGCCGCGACCGACACGAGGCGCGCCGAGATGCGGTCGGCGGCGCGCATGCCGTCTTCCTCGCATTCCGCGCCGCGTTGTCCCGCGCCTCCATCGGCACGTCCGCTCCCGACCTTGCCGCTGCGCGCGATCGAACCCTCGACCGCGCCGTCGTCGTGCGTCACCGGCGCCGCCTCGCCCTCGCGGATCGCAAGCAGCTCGGTGTCGCCGAGCCGCACGCGGTCGCCCGGCCGGAGCTCGACCGCGCCCGCGAGGCGCACGCCGTTCACGAACGTCCCGTGCCGGCTCTCGAGGTCGCGCAGCGTCCAGACGCCGTTGTCCGGCGTCAGCTCGGCATGCCGTCGGCTGACCGTCGCATCGGTGAGATGCAGCGCCTCCGAAGAACGACCGAGGAGCTGCGGCTCGCGCTCGGGAAGCGCGAACGCGCGGCCGCGGTCCGGGCCTCTCGTGACGACGAGCGCGAGCATCGGCGCATCGTACTATGCGCGCATGGCCGAGCAGACCTCCGCCGACATGCGCTTCGTGATCCTCCACGGGAAGGACTCGTACCTGATCGTGGAGCGGTTGCACGCCCTCGCGCGGCAGCTCGAGGAGCGCTTCGGCGAACCGAGCCGCTTCGACTTCGACGGCGCCACGGCGCAGACGATCGACGTCTTCGACGAACTCCGAACCTTCGGGCTCCTCGCGACGCACAAGCTCGTCGTCGTCGACAAGGCCGACCAGTTCGTCGCGAGCGAGGAGCGCCGTCGTGCGCTCGAGCGCTACGCCGAGGAGCCGGTCGAGCACGCGACGCTTGTCCTCCGCAGCGAGGGGTGGCGACCCGGCAACCTCGACAAGCTCGTCGCGAAGATCGGCGCGGTCATCAAGTGCGATCCGCCCGGCTCCGATGCCGCCGCGGCTTGGTGCCAGAGGCGCGGCCCGAAGCAGTACGACGTATCGATGACGCCCGACGTGGCGATGGCGCTGGTCGAGCGCGTCGGCACCGATCTCGCGCGGCTCGACATGGAGCTCGCGAAGTTCGGCGCGTACCTCGCGCGCGAACCCGAGGGAAAGCGCGCGGTCACCGCCGACCTCGTCACCGCGCTCGTCGGGCAAAGCCGCGAGGAGGCCGCGTGGGAGATCCAGGAGGCGGTGCTCGGCGGCCGCCCCGCACAGGCGGTGCGCAAGGTGCGCGAGCTCGTCGAGATCTCGCAGGCACCCGAGCAGCTCATCCTCTGGTCGCTCGTCGATCTCGCGCGCAAGCTGCACGACGCATCCCGCATGCTGGGCGAAGGTGTCGCGGAGGGCGTCGTCTCGAAGCAGGTGAAGCTGTGGGGGCCGTCGATGGGGCCGACGCTGCGCGCCGCACGCACGCTCGGACCGACGCGCGCGGCGCGCCTCTTCTCCGACGCGATCGACCTCGACCGCCGCTCGAAGTCGGGCCTCGCGGGCGAACTTCCCCGCACGCTCGAGGCCTTCGCAAGCGACTTCGCGGCCCGCTGCGCCGTGCGGCCTGCACGCGCCTGAGGCGTGCCGCAATGGCCGGCGCCGGGGCTCCGATTCTCAGGAAATCCCCGTTCTGGAGCCGATAGCGGGGGTTGCGAAAGCACGGGGCCGCCCGACGGGTTGTCCCATGCCTCCGCGCGCGAGGGCGAGTTGTTCGCCGGGCCGCCCGGATCGCCGTGGCCAGGATGGCCGCGCCCCATGTGCACCGCGGTGCACAACCCCGTCTGGCCGCTTCCACGGCCGACCCACGAAGAGGATCTTCGCGTGCAGCAGGGCCTTCCCCACCATCTCGGTCACGAACTCACTCGCGACGCATCCCGCCCCGCGACCCTCGCGTCGACGGCGTTTGCGAGCCATCCCTTCGCCTGGGGCGTCGCCGGCATGCTCTCGCTCGGTCTTGCGGGCCCGGTGGGATTGATCGGCTGCGCCGCTGCGCCCTCGCGCACGCAGGCAAGCGCCGACGCAGCGATCGAGCCCGTCTCCGCGGAACTTCCGCCGCCGCCCACCCGACGCGTTCCCGAGAAAGTCGTGTTCAGCGACGAGCCCGACCCGGCCTTCGCCGAGCCACCGACCGATGCGCAGTCGCTTGCGCAGGGCATGCCCGGTACCGGCTCGTCGGACGGGGGCGCGCCGTCGGCATCATCCTCCGATCCGCAGTCCGGGCTGGTCGAGGCGCTCGCCGGCTCGTACGACGACGACATGAAGGCGCTGGCCGCGATGCAGGCCGATCGCAATCGCGTCGGCGCGGCTGCGCCCGCCTTCAACGACGCGCCCGTCGAGACGAAACTCCCACCTGCGAAGGCCGGTGCCGCCGACGCGGCAGGTGCCGCGCCGAACACCGAAGTCGCGGTCTCGACCCCGCCGAGCTCGGCAAGGACACCCGCCGAGGAGCCGAAGACTGCTTCGGCCGCGACCACGGCGCCCGCACCCGCGAACGCACCCGACACCCCGCCGACCACCGCCGCGCCGTCGGACACGACCGCCGCGAACCCGTCCGAATCGACGTCGGTGCCTCCATCCGTGCCTCCATCCGTGCCGACATCGGTCGCCCCCGCCGTACCGTCCAAGGACAGCCTCGCGAACGCGAGCCTCGAACTTCCGCCCGCGCCAGCCGCCGCGCCAACCGATCCTGCCGAACTGACCCGGCTGCTCGCCGAGAGCCTCGCGAAGCGCGGCGCCTCGAGCACCGAGCCCACGCGCGATTGGCTGGCGTACGCGGCGCTTGCGATCGGTGAGCCGTCGCTCTCCCTGCCGACGGACTTCGGCAGTGACCTGCTCCCGGCCGAGCGCGAGCGGATCGAGAAGGTCCACACCGCGTTCGCCGCCGTCGGGCGGTTGCTCGCGCAGGGCGGCGAGATCGACCAGGCGACGGCCGAGGGCCTCGTGGCGGCGCTGACCGGTGGCCCGAAGCTCGAGATTCCGAAGGTCGAGTTCTGCAAGAAGGTCGAGAGTTTCGGACGGTTCGCGCCGCTCGGAAGCGATCGGTTCCTCGCGCGCTCGAACGCCCGCTTCATCCTGTACACCGAGCTCGCAGGCTTCTCGAGCGAACTGGTCGATGGCGAGTTCGTCACCCGGCTTGCCACCCGCGTCTCGATCGAGAGCGAGCGCGACGGCATCGAGGTCTGGGCGCGGCAGCCGGCTTGGACCGCGGTCGTCGACCACAGCCCCACCCGCCGCGAGGACTTCTTCGTCGGCGAGATCGTCTCGGTCAGCGAGTACCTCTCGGTTGGCAGCTACCGCCTGAAGATCGAGATCCGCGACGAGGCGAGCGGTCGCGTGGCGACCGCCTCCCACCCGCTCCACATCGTCGCCGACCCGTCGATGGCGGCCGTCGGCGACTGACGGCGACCGACGGCACGGTTCGATCGGCAGGCCAAACCCGTCGGAACAGGCCGATTTTCGCGGCTGCCGTGCGCACCGCACGCGCTGCGCCTCCCGGTATCCTGCCGCCCGTGCGCCTGATCCAACGAACCGCCGGCACCGGTCTCTCGAGTCCCGAGCGCGATTTCCTCGCGATCGAAGGCCTTCCCGTCGCGGAGTTGCGTCGCCTTCTCGATCACGCGCAGGAACTCCTTCCCGTCGCCGTCGGCGATGCTCCTTCACTCGACCGTCTGCGGGGGCGCGTCGTCGCCAACATCTTCTTCGAGGACTCCACCCGAACCCGGGTCAGTTTCGAGATGGCAGCCCGGCGACTGGGGGCGGACGTCGTTCTGCTCGGCTCCAGCGGCTCCAGCGCCTCCAAGGGCGAGACATTGATCGACACCGCCCTCAACATCGAGGCGATGGGCGTCGACGCGCTCGTGGTGCGGACCTCGATCTCCGGCGGGGCGGCGCTCGTCGCGAACGCCGTGCGCTGCCCGGTCATCAACGCCGGCGACGGGCGCCACGAGCACCCGACCCAAGCGCTTCTCGACGTGCTCGCGCTGCGGCTCCGGCTTGGCGACGTGACGGGCCGCAAGGTGGCGATCGTCGGCGACATCGCCAACTCGCGCGTGGCGCGTTCCACCACGCACGCGCTCGTCGCGCTTGGAGCGCACGTCCTGATCGTGGGGCCTCCGACGCTGGTTCCGCGCGGCTTCGAGCAGCTTGCAGAAGGTCCCGGTAAAATCTCGATCCATCACGATATTGATGCGATCATTCGCGAAGTGGATGCGATCATGATGCTTCGCATTCAACTGGAGCGTGCTGCGGGCTCGGGTATCGCGCCAGACTATCGCAGCACCTACGGGCTCACGTCCGTACGGCGCAAACTGTTGCGCGCCGGTGTCCCCATCCTGCACCCGGGGCCGGTCAACCGCGGCGTCGAGATCGATGAGGAAGTCGCGGACGATCCGGTGGATAGCGTCATTCTGGCGCAGGTCTCCTGCGGGGTCGCCGCGCGCATGGCGGTGCTCCTCCGGGCACTCTGTCCCTGAACTTCATTCGGGCGAATCCTCAAATCCAAACTGGAACCGTGCCGATAAGGGCGGCACTCCCAGGTCCCTCCCGGTGGATGGTCCTGTGGAGTCTTCACGGCAACAGCCGGAGTCCCGCCCGTGCATTCCATCGAGCAAGCTCCCTCCATCGAATCGAACTCGCAGGCCAACGCCCCCGCCGGACGCTCGCGTCTCCGTCGGGTTCTCCACGCGTTCGCGAGCGCGGCGGCGCTGTTCGCTCTCGCAGGCTGCGAGGTCGACTCCTACTTCGATCCGAGCCGTACCGGCTACTTCGAGCACACGCCGACCACGATGCCGGTGCTGGCGCGCCTCGACGTGATCGACGAGGCCGGCATGTCCGGGCGCAAGACGACGCCGCCGACGGCGGAGGATCTTGTGCCTGGCGAGTTGAAGTACCGACTTGCTCCGGGTGACGCCGTGCGCATCGAGATCTTCGAGCTGCTCGCGCCGGGCGAGACCGAGGTGCTCGAGCGCATCATCGATCAGACCGGCAACATCCCGATCAAGCAGCTCGGCGACGTCGTGGCGGCAGGCCTGACCGTCGAGGAGTTCCAGAAGGAGATCGAGGCGAAGGCCTCGCGCATCATCCAGAACCCGCTCGTCTCGGTCTCGCTTGAGCGCGGCCAGGGCTTCCAGTTCACCATCTACGGTTCGGTGCAGTCGACCGGAGTCTTCGCGCTCACGCGTCCGGACTTCCGGTTGACCGAGGCGATCGCGCTTGCGGGCGGCACGATGTCGACGACCCAGCGCGTCACGGTGATTCGCGCGGCGCCACTCGATGACACCCTGAACCCGATCTACCCCGAGCCGCAGGCCGGCAAGGGCGGCTCTGCCACGTCGGGTGGCTCGAGCAGCGGCGGTGGAACCGAGACGAAGCCGCCCGTGGACATCGACGAACTCATCAATCAGCTCGAGGGTGGGGCGAAGAAGCCCGACCCGGCTCCATCGGATGCCGGAACCGGCGCTGCGCCGGCCGAGGCGCCGAAGTCTTCGCCAGGCTCGATCGGCGACACGCCGAGGACGCTTGGGCAGGATCAGGGTCCCGCGGTCGACATCGATGACCTCGCGACGCCGAAGGTGGGCGAGGCCGATGTCACCGAGATCAAGGCGCAGTCGGCGCCCTCGACGGGCTGGACCTTCGACAGCACCACGGGCCGTTGGGTCCGCGGAAGCGAGACCGCCGGTCGCGCGGCGCGCGCTGGTCGCAAGACCGCCGCGGCCAGCGACTCGATGTACGCGACGCGCATCATCGAAGTCGACTACCAGAAGCTCGTGCTCGGCGACCCCAACCTCAACGTGGTGATTCGCCCGGGCGATCAGGTCTACGTCGAGCCGCCGCAGACCGGGTTCCTCTACATCGACGGCGAGATCAACCGCATCGGCGTGTACGAACTGTCGAACACCAACGGTCGACTGACGCTCAGCCGATTCGTGTCCGCGGCCGGTGGCCTGTCACCGACGGCGATTCCGGACCGCGTCGACCTGGTGCGTGTCGTGGGGAAGGACCGCGAGGCGACGATCCGCGTCGATCTCAAGGCGATCCGCAACCGCGCCGAGCCTGACATCTACATGCAGGCCGACGATCACGTCATTATCGGCACAGACTTCTTCGCGCTGCCGCTCGCGGTCATCCGCAACGGCTTCCGCATGACCTACGGCTTCGGCTTCCTGCTCGACCGGAACTTCGGCAACGACGTGTTCGGTCCGCCGCCGGAGAACTTCACCATCAACTGATCCCGATCGAATGGCGTTCCGCGCGCCGTCGATTGTCCGTCCTCGCGAATGCGTCCTGTTTCCACCGATCTCCCGAACCGCCCGGGCACACGCGTCGTAACGCGTGGCCCTGTCGGGTCGTTCGGTGGGGCTGGAGGGCCCGGAAGGGGACGCAGCGTTCGCGTCGCGGCATGGTGCATGCGCGCGACCGGCCGTGCCTTCGGTCCCTCCGCATGAGTTCCGCCCGCGCGCAAGTTCCAGATCGTTCCGGTGCGGCCGCCGCCCCGAGCGTCGTGCTTTCGCAGGGGAGGATGTTCCTCGCGATCGCCGTCGCGTGCGCGGTCGTGGTCGCGGTGTACTTCAAGTTCTTCCAGACGCAGGTCCGCTGGGCGTTCCTCGAGCCGGCCGACTGGGGACACACGCTGCTCGTCCCGTTCATCTCGGGCTACTTCGTCTGGCTTCGTCGCGAGGAGCTGCTCGCGCAGCCCTTCCGGGCGAACTGGCTCGGCTTCCCCGTCATCCTCGTCGGCATCGCCGCATACATCGCGAGCGCCTTCGGACCGAGCTGGTTCGTCGTCCACCACAATGCGCAGGGATTCGCGCTCGGCATCACGCTCTTCGGCATGATCCTGCAGGTGTGCGGTTGGCGGGCCACGAAGATCCTGCTCTTCCCGCTCGCCTACTTCGTCGTGTTCGGGCAGTCGATCAGCGATCGGCTCCTGCAGCTCGTCACGGAGCGCATGCAGGACTGGTCCGCGGTCGGCGCGTACGCCATGCTCGCCGTCTGCGGCGTCGACGTCGACCGAAGCGGCAACGTGATCTCCGTCTACGTCGACGGCACGCCGCGCCAGCTGAACGTGGCCGAGGCGTGCAGCGGCATGCGCATGCTGGTCGCGTTCCTCGCGCTCGGCGTCGCCATCGCGTACACGGGCCTTCCGAGGAACTGGCAACGTGTGCTGCTCGTGGCGGCCGGCTTCCCGGTGGCGCTCGGCGTGAACGTGCTGCGCGTCTTCACGCTCGGCATCCTCTCGCTCTACGACGCCGACTTCGCCGCCGGCGACTTCCACTCGTTCGTCGGACTCGTGTGGCTCGTGCCGGCGCTCGTGCTCTATCTCGGCATCATGTGGTTCCTGTCGAACCTCTTCGTCGAGGAGAAGAAGCCGAAGGCCCCGGCGGCCCCGGCCGCGGCCTCTTCGGGCAAGGGAGCGAACGATGCGGGTTGATCGCTCCTCCGTCCGCGCCTACATCGTCGCGATCGCGACGCTCGCGATCGCGGGCATCGGCTTCTACGCGCTGGTGAGGCAGTTCAACGTCTTCCTCACGAAGGAACGCGTCGACCTGCGCCGGCCGCTCGACGCGGTGCCCACCACGATCGGCCGCTGGTCGCGGGTCGGCCCCGACGGCTCGTACACCGACATCCTCCTCGAGGAGCTCGGCACCAGGAGCTACCTCGACCGCACCTACGCGATCGACGGCGATCCCAACAAGGGAGCACTGCACGTGCACGTCGCCTACTACACCGGCACGATCGACGCCGTGCCGCACATCCCCGAGCGGTGCTGGGCGGTCGGTGGACTCGAGCTGACGCAGAACTCCGAGCCGGCGAAGCTCGACATCGACCGATCGAAGTGGCGGCCCTCGAGGATCGAGGGCTACTTCACGTCCGATGTCGTCGATGCCGTGACGGCCGACATCGAGAGCGTGACGATGCCGGTCGGCGACGTCATCGCCACGACCATCGAGTTCCAGAACCCGAAGTCACCGAAGGTCCGCCAGGTCGGCGGCTACTTCTTCATCGCGAACGGCAAGCTCGAGTCGAGCAGCTACGGCGTGCGGCGTGCGGCGTTCAACCTGACCGATCGCTACGCCTACTACTGCAAGATCCAGGTGACGAAGAAGGGGCTCGTCGAGGACGAGGATGGATCGCTCATCGGTCCGTTCAAGGAAGAGGCGACGGAGCTCCTCGGGGCACTGCTGCCCGAGGTGATGCGCTGCCTGCCGGACTGGCCCGAGTGGGAGGCGAAGGCAGGCGGGGCGTCCGCGGAAGGCGGCGCGTCGGGAACGAGTTGAGGCGGATCGCCGGCGAGACCGGCCGACGGAGTCAGGTTCGAGAGGAATACATCCATGGCCAAGAAGCTCAACAAGAAGCTCGTGTTCGTCGTCGGTGCAGCGACCGTGTCCCTCGGTGCGCTGTTCGCGTTCGGACTGATGTGGCGCCTCGACACCGATCGGTTCATCAAGGCCGGCGACAAGCTGGCGGCCGAGGGCGACTACCGGAAGGCCGCGGAGGCCTACGGACGCGCCGTCAACAAGAAGCAGAACAACATCGACTATCTGGAGAAGTTCTCCGGCGCGATCCTCCGGATCGTTCCCGAGACCCAGAACGAGGCGAACGAGAAGTACCAGCAGTACATCGGATCGCTCCAGTTCCTCGCGCGCGCGGACCGCGACAACGTGGAGCGCTGGCGCACGTATCTCGAGGGCGTGATCGAGCAGTGCGAGGGCCTCTCCTCGCCCGTCGCCTGGAAGAACCTCTCCGATCGTTGCGACGAGGCGCTCAACGCCGTGCGCGTCGGCGGAACCGAGGAGCAGGTGCTGAAGGCCTACCGCGGGTTCGCGGGCATGCGCCGCCTCGACTCGCTCGACGAGCCCCAGAGGCTCAAGACCGTCGAGGATCTGAAGGCCGCCGCCGGATGCAAGGACCTCACGCCGACCGAGCGCGATCGCGTGCTCGGTTCGCTCGCGCGCATCGCGATCGACGACTACGCGCGGGCGCGCGGCGCGGGGCGGTCCGACCGGCTCGAGAGCGCCAACGCCGCCGCGACGCAGGCGCTCGCGACCGCGGTCGCCGAGTGTCCGGAAGGCGTCATGACCGCGACGGCGGAGCTCGAGCGCGCCGTGCTCGATGCCGACGGAAACCTCGACTCGCCGGCCATCGCCGACAGGCTGCGGGCCCTCGAGACGAGGGCGCTCGCCTCCGGCGATCCGATGGTCATCTACTCGGCCACCAACACGCTCGTGCGTTCCGGACCGCTCGGACTCGAGCAGGCCGTGAAGCTTCTTCGAGACTTCCTCGCCAAGAATCCCGACGAGATCCTCCACCGACGCATCCTCGCGTCGCTCCTCCGTTTCAGCGATCGCGAGGCCGCGCTCGTCGAGATCCAGAAGATCCTCGACGCGAAGCGTCCGGCGGTCGGTCTCGTCGCGGCGAGCTTCGAGGCCAACCGCGCCGACGCGGCGCTCCTTCGTTTCGATCTCCTCTACGACGGCGTCGAGACCATGCAGGGCGAGGCGCGTGCGAAGGGCATCGAGCAGCTGGTCGCCACACGCGAGGAACTCGCGAAGACGCTCGCGGACGCACCCGACAACTCGCCGCTGCTGCGCGTCGACGGCAAGATCGCGGCGGCGCGCAAGGACTACGCGAACGCGGTCATCAAGTACAACGAGGTGTTCAAGAAGGGCAGTGCGGTCGACCTCGAGCTCTACATCATCGCGGCATTCGCGAATCTCGAGCTCGGAGAGACGGGCCGCGCGCTCGATCTCCTCAACGGCGGTCTGCAGCTCTCGCCGAACAATCCGCAGATCCTGAAGATGCGCGTGACGCTCGAGATGCGCACCGGCCGCGTCCGCGACGCGCTCGAGACCATCGCACTCCTCAAGGAGCGCCTGCCGAACGATCCCGCGGTGCTGGAGTTCGAGCGCAACGTGCTCGCGGTGCAGCAGGCCGACCCGGCCTCCGCGCAGGGGCGCGGCGACACGCAGGCGATCGATACGTTCGCGCGCGTACAGGCCGCGGTTGATGCGAAGGATTTCGACGGCGCGCGACGCATCCTCGACGAGATGCGCAAGGCGAGCCCCGAACCGAACATCGCCGTCGAGCGGTTCGCCATCGCGGTCGAAGTGCAGGCGGGTGATACGGAGCGCGCGCGCCGGATGATCGATCAGGCGATCGTCGCGTTCCCGGGGGATCCGGCGCTGCAGCGCTTCCGCGCGCTCTTTGCCTCCGACGATCCCGTCGAGCGTGTCGTGATCCTGACGGAAAGCACGATTCAGGAAGAGCCGCTCCGCACGATCGTCACCTATCTGCGTCTCCTGCAGTCGGCGGTCGCGATCGAGCAGACCGCGGAGCGCGAGACACGGCTCAACACGGCGAACGCGGCAACGACGCGTGCGACCGCTGAGAAACTTCGGGCCGGCTTGAAGACGTGGCGTGCCAAGGCCGAGGCCGCGGATCGCGTACACCCGATCCTTCTCGAGGCTGATTTCCGCGACGCGATCGATCGCAAGGACTTCGCCGCGGCGGGTGCGGTGGTCGCGCTGGCGAAGGAGTCGAAGCGAGACCCATCCCAATCGGTCCTGCTCGAATCGCAGCTCCTCGCGGCGCAGGGCAAGATGCGCGAGGCGACCACGCTCCTCGAGAACGCGATCCAGTCGGGCATCGACAGCTCCGTCGTCTTCCGCGCGCTCGGTTCCATGCTCGAGCAGTATGGCAACGTCGAGAGCGCGCAGCGTCAGTACGAGGAGGCGTACAAGCGCCGTCCGGACGACATGCAGACCGTGCGCCAGCTCGTCGGAGCGCTGGTGCGAAACGGCAACACGCAGCGGGCGCTCGAAGTGCTGCGCCAGGCGCGTCAGTTGGCAGGTCTCGACAACGAGATCGCCGAGGTGTGGCTGGGACTCGAGGCGCAGCTCGGCGACCGTCCGATGGCGATGCGCATGCGCGAGAACCAGTATCGCGTGGCGCCGGGTGACACCCGCAACGCCCTCGCTCTCGCGAACCTGCTTGCGAGCGCAAGCCCCGACCGCCCCGATGTGCTGAACGAGCGCGGCCAGGAGTCGTACAGCGAGCAGCAGTGGGCGCAGCTCGACTCGCCAACGCGCTACACCGCGCTTGAGCGGACGCGCGCTCAGTGGAGGAAGCGTGCGGAGGAGATCTGCCTCGCGACACTCCGCAAGGAGCCCGGCAATCTCGACGTCGCGAGTTCGTACAGCCAGTTGCTGCGCGTGCTCGGTCGTCGCGACGAATCCGTCCGCGTGCTCACCGATGCGGTAAAGGCCGCCGGCGAGAGCGCGGGTTGGCGCGGAAACGTGATGCTTGGAAGCCTGCTGCTGCAGCTTGGCCGCGATGCCGATGCGAAGGCCGCCTTCCTCGAGTCGATGCGGCTCGAGGATCCGACGACGCGTGATGCAAGCCGCACCATCGTCGACGTCGCGTTCAACGCGGAGCGATACGCGATGGCGCTCGAGTTCCTCGAGCCGATCGTGGCCAACGGCAACGAGCCCGGTCTGCGGCTCCGTCTTGCGGAGGTGCTGCTGCGTGCGGGCGACATCACGAAGGCGCGGCAGACCTTCGATGCCGCCGCCGTAGGTGCGACGCGTGACGTGTCGATGGAGATGCTCGACGGCGCCATCTCGATGGCGAGGGGAGACGAACTGCGTGGACTTGGCCGCATCCCGGATGCGCGTGCGGCCTACGAGGCCTGCCTGCCGGCGTACACGCGGGCCAAGGCGCTCGCACCCTACTCGCCGCAGCCCTTCATCCAGGACGCGATGGCGAAGCGCAAGCTCTTCGAACTCACGGGCGATGCCGCACGTGGGCAGGAGGCGCTCGCCGCCGCGGATCGTGCGGTCGCGCTCGGAGGCTCCACGCTCGCGGCATCGGCGACCCGCAGCGAGATCATGCTCGCGCTCGGCGACGTGAACGGCGCGGTCGGCGAGCTGGAGCGGTTCCTCCGCATCAGCCCCACCAGCATCGAGGCGCGTCGGCGTCTCGTCGAGATCCATGAGCGCACTGGAAGCTTCGATCGCGCGGAGGACTCGATTCGTTCGGCGATCTCGTTGATGCCGGGCGATCCGGCGTGGCACATCGCGCTCGGCGACCTCATGATTCGTCGCGCGCGCTTCGCCGATGCGGCCGCGAGCTTCGAGCGCGCGGATCTCCTGCAGCCAACGGAAGACGTGTTCTTCCGCGAACTCAACGCGCGCATTCGTGCGAAGGACTACCGGGGCGCGGTCGCGACATCGCGGCGACGGCCCGAGATCGTGCGTACGAACCCCACCGCGCGAACGTACGTCGGCGTGGCGCTCGTCGGTGGCGATGAGCGCGGCGAGGGCATCAAGACGCTCACCGACAGCTACCGCGAGGCCAAGGCGGCGTTCGAAGCCGGACAACCGCGCACGCTCGTGCAGTGGTATGAGGCCGTCGCGTTGCTCTACACCCCAGAGTCGCTCGCCGACGCGGAGGGGCTCTTCCGGCAGCTCGGCAATGGTCAGCCCGACGTGCTCGGCGCGGCGGTGCTCGCAGACCTCGCGATGGGGAATCCCTCCGCAGGTCCCGCGAAGGCGATCGAGTACCTCACGGTGGTGAAGTCCACCGACTTCAAGGGCATGCCGGAACTCGGGGCCCAGATGTTCGATCGATACGGCTCGCTGCTGTACATCGGCGGCAACTGCCCCGAGGCCATCGTGGCGTTCGAGGAGGGCCTGAAGCTCGCTCCGAACGCCGACACGCTGCTCAACAACTACGCCTATCTCTGCGGCGACTGCCTCAAGGACGCGAAGAAGGGACTCGATGCCTCGCGGCTCGCCGTCCAACTCAACCCGACGCGCAGCGAGTACCTCGACACGCTCGGCTCGCTCCTCATCCTCGACGGGAAGCATGCGGAGGCGCTCGAGGTCCTGCAGCGCGCGAGCACGCTCGCGAACGGTGCTGCGGTCCAGTACCACCTCGCGCAGGCCTATAACGCGCTGGGTCGATCCGGCGAGGCACGCGCGGCCGTCGAGGCGGCGCAGAAGCTCAATCCCGATCCGCAGACGAAGACGCGCATCGAGCAGTTGCTGAAGGAACTCAAGTGACCCGGGCGGAGTCCCGATAGCAGTTTGCCGAGAACAGCGCCCTCTGGCGCGAGGACAGCCATGACCACCGCACCGACCCGTAGTCCCGCCGACAACCGCAATGCGCCGCCGCGCCCACGCTCCGGGTCGCAATCCAATGCCGGCGCGGTCGCGATCGACCCGTTGAGGGTGCTGCGGCAGCACGCCGTGGCGATCGTGGCGAGCGTGTTCGTCGGCGCGACCCTCGGTGTCATCGCGCATCTCGCGCTCGACCGGCTCTACCCGCTCTACTCGGACACGGTGCTCTTCGAACTCGTTCCGGCGCCCGAGGGCGTCGACGAGGTCATCGTTCGCGACGAGCGCACCGAGGAGGCCGTCGAGCGTCTCGGCCAGACCGAGTCGGCGCGCATCCTCTCGCGCGACCTGCTCGAGGCGGCGATGAACTCGCGCGACATCGAGCAGACCAAGTGGAGCGAGTACTACCGGGATGAGAACGGCCGCTTCGTGCCCGCACTCGCGGTCGACGACCTGAAGGACGAGCTCGGCGCCGGACACGTCCGTCGCCAGAACTTCTTCTCGCTGAGCTGGTCGACGCACGAGGCTTCCGACGTTCCGGTCGTGCTCAACCGCATCGCCGACACCTACCTGCAGCGCAAGAAGGCCGCCGACGACGCGCGCTTCGAGCAGAACCGCCAGACCTTCCGCCGGCAGCTCGACGATCTCGATGCCCAGCTCGCGAGCATCGGCAAGGAGATCGCGAAGTTCGTCGTCGACAAGAACCTCACCTCGACCAGCGAGGAGCGCAACAACGTGCTCGTCGCCGTCGAGGATACGTCGCGACGCGTGAACGAGACCAAGTCCCTGCTCACGCTCTCGCAGAGCCGCAAGCAGCAGACCGAGGCCAAGATGGAGGGCCTCCTCGAGCCGACGCCGGACGACATCCGCACCGCCGAGGAGGATCCGCAGATCCAGCAGGCCAACAACACCCTGCGCGAGCTGAAGGTCGAGGTCGAGACCTACCGCAAGAAGTTCGCGAACGACCACCCGGCGCTCCGCTCGATGGAGAAGCGGCTCGCGTCGGCGGAGCTCGAGCGCGACTCGAAGCTGCAGGAGATCCTGCGCCGCAACCTCAACGCCGACTTCAAGACCTTCAGCGACCAGGTCGAGAGCTATCAGGGCCTGCTCGAGAAGTTCGAGGCCGATCTCGAGACCCTCGCCGTCCGCCTGAAGGACTTCACCGCCAACGTCAGCACCATGCAGGAGCTGAAGGATCGCCGCGAGCGACTGCTCGAGGCGCGACAGAAGCAGCTCGAGGTGCTCGCCAACCTCGACCAGCTCAAGGCCCGTGACGATGCCCGCTCGGTGTCGATCGCGAAGTCGGCGGTGACGCCGCGCGAGAAGAGCTTCCCGAAGCTCAAGATCATGATTCCGCTCGGCGCGGCGCTCATGCTGGCGGCGACGCTCGCCTTCGTCTTCCTCCGCGAGATGCTCGACACCCGCATCCGCTACGCCACCGACCTCGTCGCGATCCCGGGACTGCGCCTGCTCGGCACGGTTCCCGATCTGTCGGACGACCCGGTCGGCCCGAAGAAGATCGAGCGCGTCATCCGCGACGTTCCGAAGTCCGTCGTCGCCGAGGTCTGTCGCCAGATCGCCGGTCAGGTCCGCAAGGCCGCGACCCAGGGCGGCATCCGCTCGATCGCGTGCATGAGCGGTCTTCCCGAGGCCGGAACCACGAGCTTCGTCTCGAATCTCGCCGACTCGCTCGCCGCGGGCGGGCTCAAGGTCCTCGTCGTCGATGCCAACTTCCGCCGCAGCCGACTCGCGTCGGCGATGGGAACCGAGCCCGATGCGGTCGGACTCGGCGACGTTCTCCGCGGACAGGTCTCGTTCGGCGATGCGATCCGCCCCGCCGGAGGCGACGTCGACATCCTGTCGGCGGGCACGCCGGACAGCCGCGTGTTCGAGATGCTTCCGACGCCGAAGTTCGACGCCATGATCGCCGAGGCCTCCGGTCGCTACGACATCGTCCTCGTGGACGTGCCGCCGGTCGTGGTCGCCAGCGACGCGCTGACGATCGCGAACAAGGTCGACGGCACGATCGTCATCGTCCGTGCGTTCCAGGAGCAGCGCGGCCTCGTCGCACGCATGGTCAGCCAGCTCGGCGACGTGCGATCGCAGATCGTCGGCGTCGTGCTCAACCGTCCGCGCAACACCGCCGGCGGCTACCTCCGCAAGAACTACGAGGCGATGGCGAGCTACTCGACGAAGGCCTGACCACGGTCGTCCGTGGCGGGATCGACACTCGAAGACACGAAGCACGCGGCTCCCGCATTGAAGCCTGAAGGCGCACACAAGTCCTCCCGCCCGTCCCGCGTGCTCGTCACCGGCGGCGGTGGCTTCATCGGGTCGCACCTGTCCGAGCTCCTGCTCGGCAGGGGAGACGAGGTCACCGTGGTCGACGACTTCTCGACCGGTCGGCGCGAGAACGTCGACGCCGTCCGCCGCGGTGCGGCGGCGCCCGCGCGGTACCGCGTGATCGAGGGTCGTGGATCCGACGTGCTCCCGTCGCTCTCGGTCGGCGACTTCGACTGCATCTATCACCTCGCGGCTGCGGTCGGCGTGCGGCTCGTCGTCGAGCGGCCGATCCACACGATCGAGACGAACGTGCACGAGACCTCCGCGGTGCTCCGGTTCGCGGCGACGGGCCGCGTGCCGATCCTGCTGGCCTCGACGAGCGAGGTCTACGGGAAGGGGCTTCGCGTCCCGATGCACGAGGACGACGACGTCGTCTATGGATCGACCTCGTACAGCCGCTGGTGCTACGCCGCCTCCAAGGCGCTCGACGAGTACCTGGCGCTCGCGTACCACCGCGAGCACGGCCTTCCGGCGGTCGTCGTGCGGTTCTTCAACACCGTGGGACCGCGACAGGTCGGCGAGTATGGCATGGTGCTCCCTCGCTTCGTCGAGGCCGCGCTCGAGGGACGCGACCTCGAGGTGCACGGCGATGGATCGCAGACGCGCTGCTTCTGCGATGTTCGCGATGTGGTCGGCGCGCTGCCCACGATGATGGATTCGGGTCGTTGCGTCGGCCGCGTGCTGAACGTCGGACGCGACGAGCCGATCTCGATCGTCGAGCTCGCGAGGCTCGTGATCGCCACGCTCGGGTCGCGCAGCGCGGTGCGCTTCGTTCCCTACGAGGCGGCCTTCGCCGCAGGCTTCGACGACCTGAAGACGCGTCAGCCCGATCTCACCCGCATCCGCGAGGCGATCGGGTTCACTCCGTCCATCCCGCTGTCGAAGACGATCGTGGACCTCGCCGCCGAGGTCTCGGCGCGCAAGCGTGGACCCGCGAGGGAGGCGTCATGCAGCAACTGAACGGTGACCTCACCCTGCGGGTTCCCGAACTTCCGCAGCCGGATGCGCCGCTCCCGCTCGGATCGGCGGCGTTCAGCGCGATCGAGTTCCTCAACGGCTACGCCCTCGTCTTCGTGGCGGCGTTCCTCGTCACGCTCATCTCGACGCCGTTCGTGCGTCGTCTGGCGATCTCGATGGACATCATCGACCGGCCGAACGAGGCCCGGAAGCAGCACAAGTTCCCCATCGCCTATCTCGGCGGCTTCGCCGTGTTCCTCGGCGTGATGACCGCGCTCGGCCTGAGCCTCTTCATGATCGATGGTCCGGGCGGCATGCTTGGTCCGGTGCCGCTCTCGATCGTCATCGGCGTGCTCGCGATCACCTTCACCGGTCTTGCCGACGACGTCTGGGGCTGGGATCCGCGGCTCAAGATCGCCGGTCAGCTGGTGGCGGCGGCGGCGCTCGCCGTCCAGGACATCGGGACACGGGTCGCGGAGGGGGTGCTGGCGCCGTTCGTCGGGGACGCGACCACGGTGCTTCTGGCCCTCGGACCGGTCTCGATCGCATCGGGCGACGTCTTCTACTGGACCGGCACGGCGCTCATCGCGCTGTTCGTCCTCGGCGGCTGCAACGCCATGAACCTCATCGACGGGCTCGACGGACTCTGCTCGGGCACCGCCGCCATCATGGCGACGGCGCTCCTCGTCCTCTCGATCGCCCTCGCGGCGGGCGTCGACTTCGACAACCCGTTCGACTCGATGGCGGGAACACGGGTGGTCCTCTGCCTTGCGCTGCTCGGAGCGGTCCTCGGGTTCCTCCCGTGGAACTTCAACCCGGCGGTGATATTCCTCGGCGACTGCGGCAGCCTCCTGATCGGGTATCTCCTCGTCGTCGTCATCCTCATGCTCGGCGAACAGGGCGAGACGCACCTGGTGCTCGCCGGCCTGATCATCTTCGCCCTCCCGATCATGGATACCTCGCTCGCCATCCTCCGGCGCAAGCTGGCGGGTGTCTCGATGTCCCAGGCGGATGCCAATCACATCCACCACCTCGCCAAGCGCGCGCTCGGTGGCGTGAAGTCCGCCGTCGTGGCGCTGTACGGCGTCACGCTCCTCTTCGGCGTGTTCGGTGTGACGCTCGGCATCCTCGCGATCGAGGAGGTGGTACGGCTCCGCATCATCTACGCGGCTGCGATCGTGGCTTTCGGCGGCATCGGCGCGGTGGCGCTCAAGAGCGCCCTTCGCAATCGCTGGCAGACGCAGTTGAAGGGAAACGAAGAGTCCAAGGGAGCCGGGGCTTCGAAGGATTCCGCAGAGCCCGCGATCGCTGCAGCGTTGACCTCAGCGGCGGTCCCGGCGGCCGCCGCGGAGCCGGCGATCGAGTCGCCTCAACCCTTCAGAGGCGCTTCCGCAGCCCATGAACGAGTCGATTGAACCCGAAAGTGGTTCTGCACCCGCTGAAGCGCGGTCGGATCAGATCGCAGGACATCTGCCCGTCCTCTGCAGCGAGGTGCTTGCTGCCCTGTCGCCCCAGGCGGGCGACCAATACGTCGATTTGACCGCAGGTCGCGGTGGACACGCGGAACGCGTCGCCCAACGGATCGGCGTCGCCGGCTCGATCGTGCTCTTCGACCTCGATCGGGGCAATCTCGCCTACGCCGCGGAGCGTGTGCGACGGACCTCCGGAGCCGCGCCGACGACCGTCCACGCCAGCTTCGCGTCGGTTGCACGTGAACTCGCCGCGAGGGGTATCTCGGCCGACCTCGTGCTCGCAGACCTCGGGTTCAGCTCGACGCAGGTGGACGAGGCGTCGCGGGGGCTGAGCTTCATGCGAGACGGCCCCCTCGACATGCGGCTCGACCCATCCTCGGGAATGACCGCCGCGGAGTTCCTCGCGGCGAGCGACGAGCGCTCGATCGCCGACGCGATCGCGCGGTTCGGCGAGGAACCGCTCGCGCGTCGGATCGCCGCGAAAATTGTCGAGGTGCGCACGCGAACGCCGATCTTGACGACGGCGCAACTTGCGGATCTTGTCCGGGAGGCATACGGCTCCCGGGCGCGCACCTCGCGGCTGCATCCGGCGACGAAGACCTTCCAGGCGCTTCGCATCGCGGTGAACGACGAACTCGGCGCGCTGTCGGCGCTGCTCGACTCGATCGTCTCCGCCGCAGAGCGCGTGCACGAAGGACGACCAGGCTGGCTGCGACCGGGCGCGCGCGTCGCGGTCATCGGGTTTCACAGCCTCGAGGACCGACTGGTGAAGCAGTGTTTCGCCGACATGTGCCGGCGCGGACTCGCCGACGAGATCACCGATGGACCGGTGGTATCATCCGAGTCCGAATCCGCGGCGAACCCGCGGGCTCGTTCGGCGAAGTTGCGCGCGGTCACGGTCGGCCGCGCGCGTTGAGAGCGGCCCCGCGCAGCGCGCAGGGTCGCGCGGGTGCGCGACATGCCGTCGCTCCCGCGGATACATCAGGCATCAAGAGCAAGGACGCTCCAGATGACGCGCGAAAACAAGCTTGTGATGGTGATCGGATTCGGCTTCCTGCTGTTTCTCGGCATCCTCGTCTCTGATCACCTCGCGGCGAACACCACGCCGCTCAAGCAGGAACTCGTCAGCTACAAGCCCGATCCGAAGGCGCTTCCCGGCGAGACCGAGCGCTTCGGCACGCGTGCGCTTCCGGAGAGCGAGCCGCTTCCTCCCGTCGACTCGTCCGACATCGGCATCGCGATCGGCGGATTCGAGAACGGTCTGCAGGGCACTGGCATGCAGGGGATCGGCGCTCCGGGCGTGATCGACGCGGCCGCACTTGGTGCGCCTTCGCGTCCCGCAGGCGAGCGCGTCCACAAGGTGGCCAAGGGCGACAATCCCGAGTCGATCGCGAAGAAGCACTACGGCAAGCGCTCGCTCGGCGCGAAGCTCGCCGAGTTCAACGGCATCAAGCCCACCGACCTCAAGATCGGTCAGGAACTTCGCATCCCCGACATCTCGGTGCTCGATCCGAAGGCGGCGCCGCAGGAGACCGCGCCGCCGGTGGGCGGGACGATCGCGGTCGTGCCGGAGGCCACCGTGCCCGGCGCCCCGCAGGCGGAGACCGGTCCGCGCATCGCCACGCATCGCGTGCGCGACGGCGACACGCTGTACCGCATCGCCCGCGAGGTCTACGGCGACAGCACCCGCTGGCCCGAGATCGCCTCGCTGAACGGACTCGGCAAGAACCCGAAGCTCCGTCCGGGCATGGAGCTCAAGTACGCGCTCGCAGACTGAGTTGCGGACGCCGGTCTTGTCCGGCGTGCGTCAAGCGGAGGCATGGAGGCCCCGATGTTCGCGAAGCTCGCCACGGTCATCGTCGTTCTCGGCGCCATGTTCGGCGCGCTCCTCGTCAACCGACAGGAGCGCATCGACACGGCGGCCGAGATCAGTCGCATCCACTTCGAACTCGAGCGCAACGAGCGCGAGCGCATCCGTCGCGAGGCCGATGTCGCCGGTCTCCTGACGCCCGCCGAGATCCGCACGCTGGTCGAGCGGATCGAGAAGGACGCGACCGCGCGCGAAGCCGCTGTGCTGAAGCCGATTCCGTTCCGCGAGGATCCATCGAGCGCGAGCGATGACGCGCTCGGAACGCCGGAGGAGCTGCGCAAGCTCGTCAAGGAACCGGCCCGCGGGGCCGAAGGATTCGGCGGATGAACCAGCCGGGTACGAACGACACCGTGACTCCGAACACGCCCTCGGGCGCCGCGACGCTCCCGACCTCAACGACGCGTACGCGTGGCGCGCGCGGCATCGCGCGCGGTTCGCGCTGGCTTGTCGGCGGCATCGCGCTCGCGATCCTCGCGACCACGGGGCGCGTCTACCAGCTGAAGGCGCATCCGTCGCCCGAGCTGCAGGGCTCGATGGAGCGGCCGAACGGGCGACCGATCCAGGAGCGCACCGTGATCGCGCAGCATCCGCGCGGCGCCATCGTCGATGCGCGCGGCCGCAAGCTCGCGGTCGATGCGCTCGGAGGCACCCTCTTCATCGACGTGCGCGACCTCTATCGCGACGCCGTCAACCGCGCGATCGCCGCGGAGCGTCTGGCACGTCGTGAAAGCGAGGAGGAGTCGGAGCGTGGGCGCATCACCCTGGCTTCGCTCCCGAACGATCTCGATCCGATCGGTGAACTCGTTGCCGCGCTCGAGGGCCCGCTCGGCATGCCGCGCGCCGAGATCGCACGCCTCATCCACGACAAGGTTCCCGAGGACCTCCGCACGCTGCGCCGCTCCATGCAGGAGTCGGACTGGGAGCGCCTGAAGCGCTACATCGTCATCTCGAAGGATCTCGACGCCGAGCAGATCGATGCGATCGCGGCCGCGCGCAAGGCGGGTGGACCGACGGGCATCCTGCGCGGCGCGCACGTCGAGACGCGGCCCGAGCGTCTGCTGCCGTTCGGCGACACCGCATCGGCCCTCATCGGTTTCGTGGGCTTCGACGCGAACCGCGATCCCGTGACCAAGAAGCCCGTCGGCGGCGAGCGCGTCCGCGGTCTCAGCGGCATCGAGTCGAGCGCGGATGCGCGTCTCGCGTCGCTGCCGGGCCACACCGCGACGATCGTCGACAGCACCGGCTCGGTGATGGCGGTGCCCGCGAGCAGCCACTTCCCCGGCAACCCCGGCATGGACGTGCGGCTCTCGATCGACATCGTGATCCAGGAAGTCGTCGAGCGCCGGCTGCGCGAGACCGTCGCCAAGTCGAACGCCGGCGGCGCACGCTGCATCGTGGTCGACGTCGAGACCGGCGAAGTGCTCGCCGCGTACGACACGCTGCGCGCGGGCTCGCCCTACGCGCATGCGGTCGAGGACAAGTTCGCGGCGAAGGATCCGCGGCTCGCGCGACTGCGCTGGGTGACCGATCCGTTCGAGCCGGGCTCGATCTTCAAGCCGTTCGTCTGGGCATGGTCGCTCGAGCTCGGCAAGGCGCGCGCGGGTGAGACGATCCATCTCCCCGATGGACCGCTGACGGTCGTCGACGGCCGGGCGCGCCGCACGATCCGCGAGGCGCACTCGTCGAGCTACGGAACCAAGTCGTGGCGCGACTGCCTCGTCAAGTCGGTGAACGCCGGCATGGCGACCGTGGCGATGCGCATGACGAACGACCAGATGATGGACTGCATCCGCTCGTTCGGCTTCGACCAGGCGACGGGCATCGGCTTCAAGGCCGAGACCCGCGGCATCCTGCCGCAGAAGGACGAGTGGACCAACAAGACGCGTGCGCTCACCTCGGTGAGCTTCGGACAGGGCATCGCGGTGACGCCGCTCCAGCTCGTGCACGCGTTCACCGCGTTCTGTCGCGACGGCTCGATGGTGCCGCTCACGCTCACTCCGCTCGCCGACGACTCGCTCAGCGGCACGCAGCCCGTGCTGTCGTCGAAGGTCGCGCTCGAGACGCGCGAGGTGATGGAGGCCGTGATCACCGAAGGCACCGGCAAGCGCCTCAAGAACATCCTGCTCTACCCCGCGTTCGGCAAGTCCGGAACCGCGCAGCTCGTCAATCCGAAGGGCGGCTACTTCCAGGACCGCTACATGTCGAGCTTCCTGCTGGGCGCGCCGTTCGATCGCCCCGAGCTCGCGATCCTGGTCACGATCGAGGATCCGGACAAGTCGAAGGGCGTGACGGGTGGCGGCGCGCTCGCGGGCCCTTGCGCCGCGGAGATCATGAACGAGGCGCTCGAGTATCTCGGCGTGCCGCACGACGGCGAACTTGCCTACGGCGAGAAGAAGCCGGTCGGAAATTCGTCGCAGGGTTCGGCCCCGAGGAACGGCATCGCCACGGCGAACTGACGCGCGCGCGGCGATCCTGCGTCGCGGTCGCGCGGCGAGACGAAGCCCGCCGACGATCCGAGGTCATCGCCTTCCGGGGTCACCAGCTCACGCGAACAGCATGCGCTCGGGCTTCTCGATCATGTCCTTGATGTGGACGAGGAAGCCGACGGCCTCGGCGCCGTCGATGATGCGGTGGTCGTAGCTGAGCGCGAGGTACATCATCGGGCGCAGCGCGATCTGGCCGGGGTTCTTCGGATCCTCGACGGCGCGCTTCTTGATCGCGTGCATGCCGAGGATCGCCGACTGCGGCGGATTGAGGATCGGCGTCGACATGAGCGAGCCGTACACGCCGCCGTTCGAGATGGTGAAGGTGCCGCCGGTCATCTCGTCGACGGACAGCTTGCCGTCCTTCGCGCGCACGGCGAAGTCCTTGATCGCGTTCTCGATGCCCGCGAAGGAGAGGCTCTCGGCGTTGCGGAGCACCGGGACGACGAGGCCCTTCTCGGTGCCGACCGCGACGGCGATGTCGCAGTAGTCGTGGTGCTCGATCTCCATCTCGGCGCCCTGGCCCGCGATGTAGGCGTTGACGCGCGGGTACTTCTGGAGCGCGCTCACCGCGGCCTTCACGAAGAAGCTCATGAAGCCGAGGCCGATGCCGAAGCGCTTCTCGAACGCCTCCTTGTGCTCGGCGCGAAGACGCATGACCTCGGTCATGTCGCACTCGTTGAACGTGGTGAGCATCGCGGCGGTGTGCTGCGCGTGGACGAGCCGCTCGGCGATCTTCTGCCGCAGCTTCGTCATCTTCTCGCGACGAACGCCGCGCGCGCTCTTCACCCCAGAAGCACCAGAGGGAGGGGAGCGCCCGCAGGCGCGACCGCTCCAACATGATTTCCACCAGAGGGAGCGCCCGCAGGCGCGACCGCTCCAGCCACGACCGCTCCAGTCACGACCGCTCCGGCACGCGGCTTTGCGGCGCTCGTATCGATCGCCGCCACCACGGCGCCGACCTTGATGCCGTCGCCCTTCTTCGTCGCGATCTTGAGGGCGCCCGACGCCGGCGCGCGCAGTTCCAGCGTCGCCTTGTCCGACTCGATCTCGGCGAGCAACTCGTCCTTCTCGACGTAGGTGCCGTCTTCCTTGAGCCATCCGCTCAGGGAGACCTCGGTGATGGATTCGCCGGGAGATGGAATGGTGATGTCGACTGCCATGTCCGTTGCCTTCTGGTTGGTTCACACGCGGAGCGCGTCATTCCGTGCGTCCGCAGTCCGCAACGTGCGCTTCCGCACGGTGCCCGTCGCGCGTTGCCGCGCCTCGCGTCCACGCACTCACTTGTGCGCGGTTTCCTTCTTGCTGCCCGGTCCGCCCGCGGGACCATCGCCGGCCTTCGCCGCGCCGATCGCCTCGGTGAGGATCTTGTCCTGCTCGATCGCGTGCTGCTTCTGGCTGCCGACCGCGGGGCTCGCGCAGTCGGGGCGGCCGACGTAGTCGACGTCGATGCCCATGAGCTCCTTCAGCTGCGCCTGCGCGAAGCGGTACGCGCCCATGTTGCGCGGCTCTTCCTGCACCCACGCGAACTTCTTCGCGTTCGGGTACATCGCGAGCACCTTGGTGAGCGCGCCGTCGGGGAAGGGATAGACCTGCTCGAGGCGCACGATCGCGGTGGTCGTCTGTCCACTCTTCTCGCGCTGCGCGGCGAGCTCGTGGTAGATCTTGCCCGAGCAGAGGAGCACCTTGTTCACGGCCTCCTCGGCGCCCTTCGCGACGCCGACGTCGGGCAGCACCTGGCGGAAGTGTCCGTGCACGAAGCCCTCGACGCGGCTGACCGCGGCGGGGAGGCGGAGCATCGACTTCGGCGTCATCACGACGAGCGGCTTGCGGAAGCCCTGCTTCACCTGCTTGCGGATCAGGTGGAAGACCTGCGCCGAGGTCGTCGGGTAGACGACCTGCATGTTGTCGTCGGCGCAGAGCTGGAGGAAGCGCTCGAGACGCGCGCTCGAGTGCTCGGGTCCCTGGCCCTCGTAGCCGTGCGGAAGGAGCATCACGAGACCGGTGGAGCGCTTCCACTTCGCCTCGCCCGACGCGATGAACTGGTCGACGATGACCTGGGCACCGTTGGCGAAGTCGCCGAACTGCGCCTCCCAGATCACGAGCATGCGCGGATCGCCGAGCGAGTAGCCGTACTCGAAGCCGAGCACCGCGCTCTCGGTGAGCGGGGAGTTGTGCACGCAGAAGCGCGCCTGCTTGTCGGACAGCGCGTTGAGCGAGCAGAAGCCCTCGTTCGTGTCCTGGCAGTTGACGACCGCATGGCGGTGGCTGAACGTGCCGCGCTCGACGTCCTGGCCCGAGAGACGCACGGGGTGGCCCTCGGCGAGGAGCGACGCGTATGCGAGGAGCTCCGCGAGCGCCCAGTCGATCTGCCCCGACGCGACGGCGCCCGCGCGGCTCTCGAGGAGGCGCGCGACGGTCTTGTGCACGGTGGCGTGGTCGGGCGACTGCGCGAGCTTCTTCGCGAGCGACTCGAGCGTCTCGCTCGAGACGCCGGTCTGCACCGGCTCGTGCGAGTACTGGCCGCTGACGCCGGCCCAGACGTTCTTGAACGGATCGATCACCGGATCGATCGGCTGCTTCTTCGCGGCGGTCTGCGCCTCGTCCATCGTCGCAACGCGCGCGGCGAGCATCGCCTCGACGTCGGCGTCGGTGAGGACGCCCTCGGCGACGAGCTTCGCGCGGTAGGTCCTGAACGCCGGGCGCGCCTTCTTCACGCGCTGGTAGAGCAGCGGCTGCGTGAACATCGGCTCGTCGGTCTCGTTGTGGCCGCTCTTCCGGTAGCACCACATGTCGACGACGATGTCATGGCCGAATGTCTGCCGCCATTCCATCGCGAGCCGCGCCGCCCACGCGCACGCCTCGGCGTCGTCGCCGTTGACGTGGATGACCGGGCAGTCGTAGCCCTTCGCGAGATCGGTGCCGTACTGGCTGCCGAAGGTGTCGCGCGGGTTGGTGGTGAAGCCGACCTGGTTGTTGACGATGAAGTGGATGGTGCCGCCGACGGTGTAGCCGTCGAGGAGCATCATGTTGAAGCACTCGGCGACGATGCCCTGGCCGGGGAACGCCGAGTCGCCGTGCACGATCACCGGCACAACCGCCTTGCGCGCCTCGTCGCCGAGGAGGCGCTGCTTGCCGCGGCATCGTCCGAGGACGACCGAGTTCACGAACTCGAGGTGCGACGGATTCGCCGCGAGCACCACGCGGAGCTTCTGTCCGGTCGAGGTCGCGTGCTCGTTCGAGTAGCCCATGTGGTACTTCACGTCGCCGCCGCCCGACGCGAACGCCGCCGTCCACGCCTCGTCGAACTCGGTGAAGATCTGCTGCAGGTTCTTGCCGACGATGTTCGCGAGGACGTTGAGGCGTCCGCGGTGCGCCATGCCGAGCGTGAACTCCTGCACGCCGAGCGCGGGCCCCGTCTCGAGCACCGCGTCGAGCATCGGGATCAGCGACTCGCCGCCCTCGAGGCCGAAGCGCTTCTTGCCGACGTAGCGGTTGGCGAGGAAGTTCTCGAAGCTGTCGGCCTCGAGGAGCTTCGAGAGGATGCGCTTCTTCTGATCGGGCGAGAAGCTCGGGCGGTTGCGCGTGCCCTCGATGCGCTTCGCGATCCACGCGCGGCGCTCGGCGCAGCCGATGTGCATGTACTCGACGCCCATCGTGCCGCAGTAGGTCTGCTCGAGGCACGAGATGATCTCGCCGAGGGTCGACGGATGATCGAGCGGTAGCGATCCCGGATCGAACGACTTCGAGAGCGCGCCGTCATCGAGGCCGACCGCCTCGAGCGTGAGCATCTCGGGGAACGGCCGCGTGGTGCCGAGCGGATCGAGCTGCGTGGCGAGGTGGCCGAACGTGCGGTAGCGGAGGATGAGCTCGTCGACCTTGCGCTGGTCGGGGTCGAGGCCCTGGATGACGGTGGTGGTGGTCGTGGCGGTCGTGGCGGTCGTCGCGGTGGAAGTCGCGTGCACCGGGATCGACGTCGGCGCGGCAGGCGCGCCGGACGCGTCCGTCGCGAGGCCGAGCTCGAATCCGCGGAAGAAGTTCTGCCACTCCGCGGGGACGGCATCGGGGTTCGCCTTGAACTGCGCGAACAGGGACTCGATGTAGTCCGACTGCCAGCCGTTCACCGACTGGGGGGCGTGGGGGTGAGAACCATCCGTGCTGGCACCCGTTTGGGCCATCTCTGTGAACTCCCGTCGATCTGGAAACCACGCGCGGCGGAGCGGCGCGGAGCGGGGCGATTGTAGAGGGAAACGCCGCGGGATTCAGCGGTTGGGACGCATGAACGCAGCCCGATTCACACCGCGCTGATCGGATCGACGTCGACCGCCAGTTCCTCGCCGAGCTTGAGGAGCCCGCGCGAGCGCGCTTCCGCGAGCACCCGCGAGATCTCGACCGGGCTGTCGGCGACCAGTTCGATCTGCCGGCGGTACTTCCCGGCGATGCGGGAGATCGGGCAGACCGACGGTCCGCGGACCTCGACGACGCCCGAGAACGACCGGAGTGCGTCCGCAAGCGCCGCGGCCCGGTTGGCGCACTCGGTTTCACCCGGGTGGCGCAGGATCAGCCGCGCGAGTCGGCGGTAGGGGGGCAGGCCGAAGTGCTTGCGGTCCTCGAGTTCCTGCCTCGCGAAGCGCTCGAAGTCGTGGCTCGCCGCGAGGCGGATCGCCGGGGTGTCGGGTTCGAAGCTCTGGATGATCGCGCGGCCCGGCTTTTCGCCGCGACCGGCGCGGCCCGAGACCTGCGAGACGAGCTGAAAGGTGCGCTCGGCGGCGCGGAAGTCGGGAAGGGCAAGCGCGGTGTCGGCCGACACGACGCCGACGAGCCGCACGTTCGGGAAGTCGAGGCCCTTCGCGATCATCTGCGTGCCCATGAGGACGCGGACCTCGCCCCTTCCGAAGCGCTCGAGCGCGTCGTGGAAGTGGGCGGCCGTCTGCATGGTGTCGCCGTCGACGCGAAGCAGCGTCTTCCCCTCGACGAGGCTTGGGATCGCGCGCGTGAGTTCCTCCTCGACGCGCTGCGTGCCGAGGCCGAACACGGTGACCGGTTTGCCGCAATCCGGGCATTTTTGCGGGAGAATCTGCTCGGCGAGGCAGTGGTGGCAACGCACGTAGCGGCGGCGCAGGTCGCCCGCGCCGTCGACGTGGCAGACCATGCCGGCGTCGCACTCGGTGCAGGTGAGGATCCAGTCGCAACGCTGGTCGGAGCAGGCGATGTAGTTCGCGTAGCCGCGGCGATTGAGGAGGAGGAGCACCTGGCCTCCGTCGGAGAGCGTCTGCTCCATCGCCGCGCGCAGGGTCGGGCCGATGAGGTGCTGCCGACGGTCGTTCAGCATGCGGCGCTCGGCGCCGAAGTCGACCACCGCCACCTTCGGCACGTTGAGGCCGGGGGCGCGCTTCGTCAGTCGGTGGAGCGTCGAGATCTTCCGTTCGACCGCGTTCATCCAGCTCTCGAGGCTTGGCGTCGCCGAGCCGAGGACGACCGGGCACTTCGCGAGTTGCGCGCGGCGGATCGCGGCATCGCGGCCGTGGTAGCGGGGGGCCGAATCCTGCTTGTAGCCGGGCTCGTGCTCCTCGTCGACGACGACGAGGCCAAGCGTGCCGTCGGGGATCGGTGCGAAGATCGCGCTGCGCGCACCAACGACGACGTCGGCCCCGCCTTCGGCGAGCAGCGTCCACTGCTGGTTCCGCTGGGCCTCGGTGAGACCCGAGTGGAGGACGGCGACCTTCGCGTTCGCAAGGCGACCAGCAATGCGACCGACGGTCTGCGGCGTGAGCGAGATTTCGGGGACGAGGAGGATCGCCTTCTTGCCGGTGGCGAGGCAGCGTTCGATCACCCGAATGTAGACCTCGGTCTTGCCAGCGCCTGTCACGCCAAAGATGAGATGTTGCTTGAACGATCCAAGATCGCGCGAGATCGCGTCAATAGCCGCCTTTTGTTCGATGGTGGGCTGCGGGGCGGGGGCCTGGCTTCCGGCGCGGGCGATGAAGCCGGCCTCGACGGAAGTCTTGCGGACGGCCACGAGGTGGCCGGAGGCGATGAGCCGCTTGAGGGGCTCGTTCGATGAGTAGCCGCTCTCCCGGGCGAGGTCGCCGATCTCGATCGGCCGGGGCAGCTTCGCGAGGACATCGAGCGCGTGCTGCTGGCGCTTCGTGATCTTCGGGAGCGCGGCGCGGGCGGCCGGATCGGCGCTGGCATCGACGAGCGCGGGCGCGAGGTCGAGGAGCGTGCGCTCAACCCGGCCGATCGCCTTCCGGACGGCGGCGGGGAGGATTGACGCGAGCGTCATCCCGATGGGGCAGGCGTAGTAGCCGCTCATCCAGCGCGCGAACTGGACGAGTTCGCCGGGGAGCACCACGCCCGACTCGTCCTGCGCGAGGACGTGCTTGAGCTTGTCGCGCGGGATGCCGTTGGTCTCGCCGGGCGGAAGGCGCTCGACGATCCAGCCGGCAGTGGGGGTTTCGCCACGGCCGAGCGGCACCTCGACACGCGCGCCCTCGGGGAGATGCGCGAGCTTCGGCGGAAGCGCGTAGGTGAGGCCGTCGGGGGAACGGTCGACCGCCCGCTCGACGGCGACGACGACGAGCGGGTGATCCTCGGAGACCGTGTGGAGGCCGAAGAGCGACACGAGGGGTCAGAGTATGCCAAACGGTGCCTGGCACGTGCCATGCGGTGCCCGGCACCGCATGGCACGTGCCGTGCACCCAGGTGCGAAGCCGCAAGTCCATGCGGTTCGGTGAGTTCCGCGGTCAGCCGTCGGTGCCTGACACGTGCCAGCCGGTGCCAGGCACCGGCTGGCACGTGCCGTGCACCGTCTGGCACCGCTCGGCACCTACGCCATCACGCCCTGCACGACCTTGCCCGCGATGTCGGTGAGCCGGTAGTGCCGGCCCTGATAGCGGTAGGTGAGCCGCTCGTGATCGACGCCGAGGATATGCAGGATCGTCGCGTGGAGGTCGTGCACGTGCACGCCTCCGTCGGCGACGCTGTAGCCGAAGTCGTCGGTCGCGCCGTGCACGTGGCCCGCCTTCACGCCGCCGCCCGCCATCCAGATCGAGAACGCGCGCGGATGATGGTCGCGCCCGTAGTTGTCCACGGTCATGCGGCCCTGGCAGTACGCGGTCCGGCCGAACTCGCCGCCCCACACGACGAGCGTGTCCTCGAGCAGCCCGCGCCGCTTGAGATCGGTGACGAGCGCCGCCGACGCCTGATCCGTCTGCCGGCACTGATGTGAGATCCCGCCCGGGAGCCCGCCGTGCTGGTCCCATCCCTGATGGAAGAGCTGCACGAAGCGCACGCCGCGCTCGACGAGCCGTCGCGCGAGCAGGCAGTTCGCGGCGAACGTGCCGGGGTCGCGCGCGCCCGGGCCGTAGAGCTCGAACGTCTCGTCGCTCTCGCCCGAGAGGTCGGCGGCCTCGGGCACGCTTGCCTGCATGCGGTACGCCATCTCGGCTTGCGCGAGCCGCGCGTCGATCTCGAGGTCGCCCTCGCGCGCGACCGCGTCGCGCGACATCGCGGCCAGCGCATCGAGCATCGCGCGACGCGCATGGGGCGACACGCCTTCGGGGTTCGCGAGCGCCAGCACCGGTTCCTTGCCGGCGCGGAACTGCACCCCTTGGTGCTCGCTCGGCAGGAAGCCCGAGCCCCAGAGCCGCGCGTAGAGCGGCTGGTCGCGCGACGCGTCCTTCGACACGAGCACGATGAAACTCGGCAGGTCGCGGTTCATCGAGCCGAGGCCGTAGCTCATCCACGCGCCCATCGACGGTCGCCCGGCGATCTGATGGCCCGAGCAGAAGAACGTGATCGCGGGGTCGTGGTTGATCGCCTCGGTGTGCATGCCGCGCACCACGCAGAGGTCGTCCGCGATCTTCGCGGTGTAGGGAAGGATGTCGCTGATCTCGATCTCCGCGCGGCCGTGCTTCTTGAATCCCGTGAATGACCCGGCGATCGGAAGCACGCCCTGGTAGCCGCTCATCCCGGTGAGCCGCTGCCCCGCGCGCACGCTGTCGGGAAGCGGTTGGCCATGCATGTCGCGCAGCTTCGGCTTCGGATCGAATGTCTCGAGGTGCGACGGTCCGCCCGACTGGAAGAGATAGATCACGCGCTTCGCGCGCGGCTTGAAGTGTGGGGCCGCGAGCAGGGGGCCGGCCTGCGAGGGGTCATCGGTCGCGCCGGCCGTCGCGCCTCCCGCGGCATGTGCTGCACGTCCACGCGCTCCACCGACCACTTGCCCGATGACTTCACCAACGATGTCATGAAGCGCCGCGGCGCCAAGGCCAAGCGCCGACGCGCCGAGGAAATGCCGTCGCGACGGACGCATGAGTTCGTCGTAGTTGGGCGGAGTCTCGTGCGGATTTCCAGCGTTCATCGCGACATCACCATCCCGTCGCTCGCAAGGATCGTCGTCGCGGCGAGCGCGAGCGCCGCGCGCTCATCCTGTTCGCCGCTTGCGACGCGCGCGGCCACCAGCGTGCGCAGTGCATCCAGTTCAGCCGCGCTTGGTTCGCGCGCACACGCAAGCCGGAACGCGCGCACGATGCGCGCATCGCGTGCGGCCTCCGTTGCGCCGATCTCGCCGATCACGCGATCGGCAAGCGCCTGCGCGCACTCGGTGAAGACGGGATCGTTCATGATCGCGAGCGCCTGGAGCGGCGTGTTCGTCGCGCTTCGCCGCGGCATGCACGACTCGCGCGATCCGGCGTCGAACGCGAGCATCGTCGGCGGCGGCACGGTGCGCTTTCGATACGTGTAGAGACTGCGTCGATGCGCGGCGTCGCCCGTGTCGGGCGTGTAGCCGCCCGGGCCGCCGGCGTCCGACACGAGCCCCGGCTGCTGCCACGGCTTCACGCTCGGCCCACCGACCTTTTCGACGAGAAGCCCCGCGGCGAGCAGCGCGGCGTCCCTCAACTGCTCCGCGGAAAGCCGCACGCTCGGGCCGCGGGCGAGCAACTCGTTGCGCGGATCGCGCGCGCGCTTCGCGTCGCGCGTCGCCGAGCTTTGTCGGAACGTCGCGCTCAGCACCAGTCGCCGGAGCATCGCGCGCGCGTCCCACGCCGGCGTGCCGCTCGAACCATGCGCGAAGTCGTGCGCGAGGAGATCGAGCACCTCGGGATGCGTCGGCGGCGTGCCGTTCACGCCGAAGTTCTCGCTGGTCTCGACGAGGCCGCGACCGAAGACCTGCGTCCACAGCCGGTTCACCTCGACACGCGCGGCCAGCGGATTCGCGGGGTCGACCAGCCAGCGCGCAAGATCGAGGCGGTTTGAACCTTGCGAGAAATCGCGCGCGAGCACCGCCGACACCGCGCCCGGTGCGACTTCCTGCGCGCGGTCGGGTTGGTCGTATGCGCCGCGCTTCAACACGTACGTCGGCGCCGCGAACGCCGAGTCGCGCATCGTCATGAATGCGGGCAGCGTGTCGAGATGCGCGGCGAGCGTGCGATTCGCATCGCGCACCGCATCGCGCTCGGCCGCCGTCGCGCGCGCGACGGCGTGCGCGAGATTCGCGTCGCTGTCGGGTGCGAAACCCGCCGCGAGCGCCGCCTCGGCCGGCGTAAGTTCCGCGCGCCACACCGCGAGTTCATCGATCGCGCCGCCTCGGAAACCCGCATCGCGCGAGCGCGAGCCGATCTCGATCGTGGCGCCCGCGATGTTGCCGTCGAGACCGTCGCGCAGCACGGTCGTCGCCGCGCGTCGTCCGTTCACGAAGAGCCGCAGCCCGTCGGCGCGCGACAAGCCGTCGTAGGTCGCAACGACATGCGTCCACGCGCCGACCGGCAGTTCGTCGTCCATCGCGATGCTCGCGGCGCTGCCCGGCCAGAGGTGGATCACGCTCCAGCGCAGGCGGCCATCGGCGATGAGGAGCTCGAGCCCCGATCCATCGGCGTCGTTCGTGTAGAAGCCCGCGGTGTGCAGCACCGCCGCGCGCGCGTTGCGCTCGCCCGGCTTGATCCAGAACGCGACGCTCACCGGATCGTGCCGCGTGAAGCCCGCGAGCCCCGCGAGCGACACGCCGCCGTCGCCATCGAAGGAAAGCGCGCGCTCGACGCGACCGTCGGTGAGCGCCACGTCGCCGAGCTGCTCGGGACGTGCGCGATCGGTCGTCGCAGGCTTCTCCGCGTCGATGGCATTCGGCGTCCTGCCACCGGCGAGTTCGTCGAACGCGTACCGCGCCGCGGGCGGCGGGAGTTCGGCGGATGCGGCGGCGTCGCCGGTTGCATCGCGCACCGCGTCCCGTGCCGCATCCTTCGCGCCCATCCAGGTCTCGACCGCGCGATCGCGCGCCGCGCGCAGTTCGGCCGTGCGCGCGGCCTGCGCATCGTCCTCGAGCCGCATGAAGGGCGGCGGCGCGCTGAAGTGATGCGCGAAGCTCTTGAGGCCGTTCTCGTCGATCGAGCCGAACATCGCGGCGAGCCCGTAGAACTCGCGCGTCGGAACCGGGTCGTACTTGTGGTCGTGGCAGCGCGCGCATTCGAGCGTGAGTCCGAGGAATGCCGTGCCGAACGTCGACACCCGGTCGGCGATTCCTTCCTGGCGGAACTCCTCCGAGATCGAGCCGCCTTCCTCGGTCATCCGGTGCAGGCGGTTGAACGCGCTCGCGACGGCGTTCGCCTGCGCCTCCGCGCGCGACGCGGCCGGCAACAGATCGCCCGCGATCAGCGCGCTCGCGAAGCGGTCGTAGGGCATGTTCGTGCGGAACGCCTGAAGCAGCCAGTCGCGCCAGGGCCAGGTGAACGAGTCGCCGTCCGACTGGTAGCCGAAGGTGTCGGCGAAACGCGCGAGGTCGAGCCACACGGTTGCGCGATGCTCGGCGGCACGCGGCGAGGCGAGCATCGCATCGATCCGCCTCTCGTACGCGTCGGGTGCGGTGTCGGCGATGAACGCGTCGACCTCCTCCGGCGTCGGTGGAAGACCGGTGAGCGCAAGCGACGCACGACGAAGGAGCGTCGCGCGGTCGGCCTCGGGCTCGGGCGCGAGACCGGCGGCGTCGAAGCGAGCACGCACGAGGCGATCGAGCGGATCGCGCGTCCACGCGTCCATGGCACCTGCTTCGCCAACCACACGTGCGACGTCCGGCGCCACGGGCGCGACAAACGCCCAGTGCGGCTGGTACTCGGCGCCCTCCTCGATCCAGCGGACAAGCGTCGCGCGTTCCTCCGCGCTCAGCGGCCGCTTCAGTTCGGGCGGAGGCATGACATCGTCGGGGTCGTCCGACAGGATGCGGCGCACGGCCTCGCTCGCGTCGAGGTCGCCGGGCACGATCGCGCGGGCGCCCGACGCAAGTTCCGCCCGCGAGCCCTCCTCGGTGTCGAGCCGGAGCCCGGCGCGGCGGCCGCGCTCGGCATCGGGGCCGTGGCACCCGAAGCAGCGGTCGGACAGGATCGGGCGCACGTCGCGGTTGAAGTCGATCGGCGCGGCGCGCCTGGTCGCGGTGGTCGCGATCGAGGTGGTCGCCCCGCCTCCCGCCGCCCTCTTCGCCGCCGCGGCGCCGGCCGCCAGTGCCACGAGCGACGCCGTCGTCAGGAGGAGAATCGCGCGGGCGGCCACGCTTCAGAAGATACCTTCGGCTACACTCCCGGCCCCATGCAGACGATGAAATTGGCACGCCTCGCCCTCGAGGACGGGACGGTCTTCCACGGCCGCGCGTTCGGTGGTTCGCTTCGCGAAGTCGACGGCGTCGGCCTCGAAGGGGCAGGGGAGGTCGTCTTCAATACCGCCATGTGCGGGTACCAGGAGGCGCTCACGGATCTCTCGTACACCGGGCAGATCCTCACCATGACCGCGACCGAGATGGGGAACTACGGCGTCGCCGCCGAGGACATCGAGAGTTCGCGGCCCTGCGTCGCGGGCTTCGTCGTCCGTGAACTATCGCAGGTCGCCTCGAACCAGCGCTCCGTGCGCACGCTGTCCGACTGGCTCGAGGAAGCGGGGGTCCCGGCGATCCACGGCATCGACACGCGCGCCCTCGTGCGGCGGCTGCGGATCGGCGGCGCGATGCGCGGCATCATCAGCTCGGTGCCGCTCGAGGCGGCCACCGACCTCGAGCTCGTCGCCCGCGCCCGCGCGATCCCGTCGATGGCCGGTGCCAATCTCGCCGCCCAGGTCTCGCCCCGCTGCAGCGGGCGCTTCGAAGAGGCGCTCGGCGAATGGGCTCCGCGCGGCGGATTGTTCGTCGAAACGAAGCCGGTCCCCGCGGGCCGCGCCCCCGGCGCCCGTTTCAAGGTCGTCGCGATCGATTGCGGCGCCAAGCGCAACATCTACCGCCACCTCGTCGAGCGAAACTGCGACGTCCACTTCCTGCCGCATACCGCGACCGCGGCCGACATCCGAGCGCTGTCGCCCGACGGCCTCTTCATCTCGAACGGCCCCGGCGACCCGTCGGTCGTCGAGACCGTGATCGACACGCTCCGGCAGGTCGCGGGCGAGGTGCCCACCTTCGGCATCTGCCTCGGCCACCAGTTGCTCGCGCTCGCGCTCGGCGCCACCACGTGGAAGCTGAAGTTCGGCCACCGCGGCGCGAACCAGCCCGTCCGCAACCTGCTCACGGGCCGCGTCGAGATCACGAGTCAGAACCACGGCTTCTGCGTCGACGAGAAGAGCCTGCGCGCAGCCGGCGGCGAACCGACCCACGTGCACCTCAACGATGGCACGCTCGCCGGCTTCCGCCATACGACGAAGCCGATCTTCAGCGTGCAGTACCACCCCGAGGCGAGCCCCGGCCCGCACGACTCGGCGTATCTCTTCGACGTCTTCATCGAGATGATGCGTACGCGGCGCCCGATCGGCACCGCCGAGATGGAGCGCGCGCAGGTCGCCCTCGCGGCGGTTTGACCGACGCGCGGCGGGTATCCGGCAGCGGATGTCTCATCCCCGTCCGTCTCGCCTCGTGGATGGCGACAATCCCCGGCTTGGCGCGGCGCGGCTCCCCGAAAGCCGACAGTTTGTCCACAGAGGTCCCGCTCGCCGATCGCGCGCAAGCGCCAGTCGGGTCGCGTCGGCCGTCCGGATGGTTGGACGCGCCCTTGTCTCGCGATGCGAACTGCGTCGTCGCCCCGGCCTGCCATGGGCGCCGCACGGTCGATGACCGCTGCTTTTCGCGGGAGATTCCGCCACTTTGCTGGTTTCGATCCGCTGCGGACCCTCGAACCGACCTTCGGGAAGGCGGCGGGTCGGCATTGGATTCGGCACGTCCAGACGCGTCGGGCTCGGGGCTCTCCATTCCCCTGCTTGCGGGACTTGCGGCGGGGGGGTACCTTGCCCCGCCTACCACCGGTCCGCCCCGCGCGGCCGATGGTGGCGGCCCGTGCGGCTGAAGATGCGTCTGGTGGCTCCGCGCCCATGCGGGTGCTTTCCCCACGAACGCATCCCTGCGCGCGGACTGTTGGTCGGAGTGCGTTTGTTCAGGAGAAATGTGTCCGTCGAGGGCACTTCAGGAGTCCCAAAGAATGCAGCGCAGCACGCAGAACGAGTCGATCTTCATCTCGACGCAGAGCGGTCCCCTCTTCACCCGGACCGCCGTCGGCCTGATCGCAGTCGCACTCGTCGGTACTTCGGCCTGGACGAACATCGCCCATGCACAGGATGCTCCGCCGGAGCCCGCGCCGACGACCGAGCCGGCCCCTGCCACCGAACCTGCGCCCGCGCCTGCGCCCGCAACCGAGCCCGCTCCCGCGCCCGTCGAGGAAGTCCCCGTCGCGCAGTCGGGCCCCTCGGCTGCGGAGATCGAGTCGATGCGCACCGCCGCTCGCGAGGCGATGAGCCGCAGCGACTGGAAGAAGGCGATCGACCTCTGGTCGACGCTGCAGACCGCGGTTCCCGGCGACGCCGAGGCGATGAAGGGCATGCAGCGCGCGCAGGCCGCGCTCGATCAGGGCGCCCTCATCAACGACGTCGGCTCCGACCTCGCGCTTCGCAAGCAGCGCGCGCAGGTCGAGGTGACCGCTGCGATCGCGAACTCGAGCCAGGCCATGAGCGCCGGCGACTACGCGACCGCGAAGCGCGAGGCGCTGAGCGCCAAGATCCGCCTCGATCGCGATCAGAAGGTGTTCCCGGCCGCCGAGTACGGCGACCTCCTCAACCAGCTCAACACCCTCCTCGAGCAGATCGAGGTCGGCGAGACGACCGCTGCGCTCGCGAAGGCCGACCAGGCCCGCGCCGAGGCGAATGCCGCCAGCGCGTCGAAGCAGAAGGCCGAGCTCGAGGCGCGCCAGAAGGCGATCAACGAGCGCCTCCTCCGCGTGCGCCAGCTCCAGATGGAGCTCAAGTACGCCGAGGCGATCCAGGTCTGCGACGAGATCCTCTACATCGATCCGAACAACCCGGCGGCGCAGGCCCTGCGCGCAGCGCTCAAGACCAGCATGGTCTACCGCAGCTACAGCGGCACCGAGCAGCGCCGCAGCGAGGCCTACACCAACTTCTCGAAGGAGATCCTCGAGCGCTCGGTTCCGCCGATGCCGAACATCACCGGCCCCGGCAACCGCTCGGTCACCGGACTTCTCGAGTACCCCGAGGATTGGCCGGCGCTCTCCGACATGCGCATGCGCGACCGCGCGAGCGGCTACCGCGACAGCGCGGTGAACCGCCAGGCGATGGCCTCGCTCCAGAAGGCCGTCTCGGTCAACTTCAGCGGCAACAACCTCGACCAGGTCTTCAGCTACATGAACCAGGTCAGCGGTGTCGACTTCTATCCCGATTGGAAGGCGCTCGAGGGCATCGGCGTTCGTCCCGAGGATCAGATCACCCTGGCTCTCGAGAACGTCCCGGCCGAGGTCGCGCTGAAGCGCGTCGTCGAGCAGCTCGGTGACGAGAGCGATCGTCCCGACTACTCGGTCGAGGACGGCGTGGTCGTCGTCAGCAGCTCCGAGCAGCTCCGCAAGAAGACCATCACGATCGTCTACGACATCCGCGACCTCCTCTTCGAGGTTCCGTACTTCGACAACGCTCCCGACTTCAACCTCGGCTCCGCGCTCTCGCAGGGCAACCAGGGTGGCGGCGCCGGCGGTGGTGGTGGCTTCGGCGGCGGCGGCGGTGGATCCGGCGGCGGCGGCGGTGGCATCATCGGCGACCCGGGCGAGGATCCCGAGCGCAAGAGCCGCGAGGAGCTCATCGAGCAGATCACCGAGATCATCCAGGACCAGGTCGATCCGGACAACTGGGTCGACGCGGGTGGCGACACCGGCAAGATCCAGGAGCTCAACGGCAACCTGATCATCACGAACACGGCACGCAATCACCGCGACATCGAGGGTCTGCTCACGCAGCTCCGCTCGATCCGCGCGCTGCAGATCAACTACGAGGCGCGCGTCATCGGCGTGACCAGCGAGTGGTTCGAGCAGATCGGCGTCGACCTCGACCTCTACTTCAACACCAACGACAGCATGTGGGATCAGGCGCGCGCCGCCGACCCCAACTTCAACCTGAGCGACTTCTTCTTCCAGGGCGACAGCAACAAGGGTCAGTTGAAGGACCCTGTGATCTTCGGATCGTTCGACCAGGTGAACGAGGACGATGCCATCGCCAACACCGTGCCCTCGGGCGCGGCGGTCGGCATCCCGAACGACGATGGCGGCATCGACTACGTCTTCGGACCGGTCGGTTCGCCGATCCGTCGCCAGCAGGGTTGGACTCCGGTCGGCTTCACGCAGGATTCGTCGGGCATTCTCGACTCGCTGCAGGGCTCGATCCCGGGCATCGGCGGAACCATCCTGAGCTCGGGCGCCGCCGCGGCGACGACCGGCTTCAGCTACATGGACGACATCCAGGTCGACCTCCTCATCCAGGCGACCCAGGCCGATCAGCGCGGCGTCGTGCTCACCGCACCGCGTCTCACGCTGATGAACGGACAGCGCTCCTTCATCACCATCGCCAAGCAGATCTCGTTCATCTCGGGACTGACTCCGGTCGCGGGTGACGCGAGCGGCGCGTTCCAGCCGCAGGTCGGCGTCGTGCAGGACGGCTTCGTCCTCGACGTCGAGGGCGTCATCTCGGCCGATCGTCGCTACGTGACGATGACCGTGCAGTTCGACACCAGCACCGTGCTCGGCTTCGAGACGCAGGAAGTGCAAGGCGCCGTCGGTGGCACCGGCACGGGTGGCGGCCGCGCAGGCGAGTTCGAGGCGGCGATCCAGCTGCCCGAGATCCAGGTGCAGTCGATCCGCACCACCGTCAGCGTTCCCGACAAGGGCACGATCCTGATGGGCGGTCAGCGCCGCTTCGAGGAGGTCGAGATCGAGGCCGGCGTGCCGGTCCTCTCCAAGATCCCGATCGTCAACCGCTTCTTCACCAACCGCGTCGATGCCGAGACCGAACTCACCGTCGTCATGCTGATGCGGCCCGAGATCGTGATCCAGAGCGAGAACGAGGACCTCCTGTTCCCGGGCCTCATGGATCAGCTCAACAACATCGGCGGCTGATCCCCGCGGTTCCGGCATCCGCCGGAGTCGCGTCGGTTCTCAAGAAACCATCGACGGCGGCGAGCAATCGCCGCCGTCGTCGTTTTTGCCCGGGTGCACGCTCTGCTATCGTTCCCGAAGCTGGCATTGCCGGCGGGAGCACTGGATGGCCGGATCTCACATCAGCGTCCGCAAGATCGACAACCTGATCCGGATCGATTTCATCGACCGGAACATCCTTGACGAACAGAACATCCACCAGATCGGCGAGGAGATCCTCAAGGTCGTCGAGTCGGAGTTCCGACCGAAGGTCGTGATCGTCTTCAAGAACGTCGAGCACATGTCGTCCGCGGCGTTCGGCACGCTGATGAAGGTGAACGAGAAGGTGAAGGCGCGCGACGGCCAGCTTCGCCTCTGCCAGATCACCCCTCGCATCCACGAGGCGTTTGTCATGACGCGGCTGAACCGGATCTTCTCGATCTCGGACACGTACGAGACGGCGATGGCGAGCTTCACCTGAGCCGAGAGGCTCGTCCCGGACACCCGGACCACCGCATGACCAACTCCGCAAAGGCCTTCCGATGCGAGCACACCCTGCGCGACCTGCGCGCAGGGCTAGAGCTCGTGCATCCGGAGGCCGAGGCGGCGCTCGCGGCCCACGGCTTCGACGAGGGCGCGAAGTTCGCCATCCGCCTCGCGATCGAGGAGGCGGTGGTCAACGCCTTCCGTCACGGCAACCGCAACGACCCGGCGAAGTCGGTCCGTTACAGGGCCCACATCGACGACGGTCGTGCGAGCTTCGAGGTGCAGGACGAGGGCCCGGGGTTCGACCCAAAGACGATTCCCGACCCGACGGAAGATGAGAACCTCGAGATTCCGTCCGGCCGCGGCGTGATGCTCATCAAGGCGTACATGACCGAGGTCGAGTACGTCCCTCCGGGCAACCTGCTCCGGATGACCTACCGCAAGCCGGCGTAAGCCGCCTCGTACCCCACCCCGCAACCCACGCCGAGTCCGATCTACGGCTCGAGTCCGATCGTCCCCTCGAGGTCGACGGAGCCGATCGCGTTGGGCGACGGGGAGACACTGCCGTCCGCCTCGAAGGAAAATGCCGGGCGCTGGGCGAAGGGCAGCAGCACCACAGTCGCCCGCCAGCGCGCGCTCCGCGCACCAGCCGGGCATGGCACGGTGAACGCCATGGGATGGCTCTCGCGCTGGAACCCGCTTCGCCAGATCGGATCGACCGACCAGCGGTCGATCGGGTTGGTGGATGGGCCGATGGGCGCCGCGCCGTCGAAGGAGACGCCGCGGAAGACCACCCAGGCGTCACCCGCACGATCGAAGAGGTCGTCCCCGAACGCGGGGGTCAGGACGAAGTCGGATTCGCCAGTCTTCTCCGTGATGACCGCGTCGAGCCGCACCATCGCGCGCAGCGCGTCGTCGATCGTGGAGGCCGGGAGGTCGCCCGCGACGACCGCGGGCAGCACGAGATCGCTCGAGCGATGAGACCGCCGCCCGGTTCCGATGCCGAAGTTCGCATCCGGTGCCGCGCGGCTGATGAGCATCTGGGCGATTCGTGAACGGTCCTCTGGGGAGAGCGTGCGGGTCTCGAGTTCGCTGAGCGCGCTCGAAGTGTCCGTGTATGGCGCGATCCAGATGAGGATCGGCGTCGGCAGCAGGGACGAGCCGATCCCGAGCGAGAATGCCATGGATCCAAGGAGCGTGCACGCGAAGATCGCGACTCCAACCCCGAGAAACCTCCACTGCTTGATCTGCGCCACGCTCTCCACCGCCGCGGGACGCGAGAGATCCGAGCCGCACTCGGTGCAGTGCACTGGACGCACGCGCGCAAGCAGTTGCCTGCATGCGCGGCAGCGCTCCTGCCACGCGGGACGCGCAGCGCCCGACATGGCGAAGAACGGCGCGGCGACCGCGATTCCAAGCGCAAGGATGACCTCCTTCACCGGCATGAAGGATCCGCCCATCAGTGCTGGCATCAGGGTGGGCATCGAGGCGAAGACGAACATCATCGGAATGAAGACGATGGATGCGCGCAGTCCGGCGAGATAGCGCTCGCGGAACGGTCGTTCCGGGTCGGCGGCGACCGCACTTCCGCGCAGAACGAGGCGCTGAAGCCGTGCGCGTACACCGCGTGGCGCATCGGAGGCCGGCAGGCTGGCGTGGAGGCGACCGACCGCCTGGTGATCGCGACGGGCGATCGCTTGCCAGCACTCGACGAGCGGTCCCCGCACGTCGCGCGAGATTCCATGACGGCAGCGTGGCGCGAAGCCATCGGCGCTGCGTGGCGCGCACGCATCGCCGCACGTCGGACAGACGCAGCCGCACTCCACGCGCACGCGCGCGACCGCTCGGGCGAGGCGTCGGAGCGAGCGCACGTTCCTGATCGCGAGCACCGTGTTGATCGGCACGATGGCAACCCAGAACAGTCGGCCCAATGGACCGATCCATCCCGAGCCGCCGGTCGAGCGGTTCCATGGATCGAGACCGAGGAACGTCACGGCGCAGACGAGCACCGGAACGATCATGAGCAGGGGGATCAGGTACACGCCCCGACGCGCCTGACGTTCGCAGCGCTCGACGAAGCCGTTCCATTCGGAATCAGAGATGGTCCAACCGGAGTCCACGGTCGAGCGGTTCGCGGAAGTCTCGTCGTTGGGCGCGTCCGGCGACATGCGCGCACAGTATCCACCGTCCGATGAAATTCGAGCCCCGCGCGGTGACTTCGCGCGGGGCTCGTGTTCTTCGGTGATGTGGACCCGCGCGTCGCTACCCGCGCGTCGCATCGACGTCGACGCGTCCTACCGCGCGATCGCCTCTGCGCGCGTCTCGCGCAGCACGGTCACCTTGATCTCGCCGGGGAAGGTCATCTCGGCCTCCACGCGCTTCGCGATCGCCTCGGCGATCTGGAACGCGGTCGCGTCGTCGGCCTTCTTCGCGTTGAGGATCACGCGGATCTCGCGGCCGGCCTGGATCGCGTGCGCCTCGTCCACGAACGGCTGCTCGCGGGCGATGCCCTCGAGTTGCTCGAGCCGCTTGATGTACATCTCCATCGACTCGCGACGCGCGCCGGGGCGTGCGCCCGAGATCGCGTCGGCCGCCATCACGATCGGCGTGTACGGCGTAGTCGAGGGGATGTCGCCGTGGTGTCCGCCGCAGGCGTTGAGCACGGCCTCGCTCTTCTCGCCGAACTTCCGCAGGAACTCCATGCCGATCGCGGGGTGTCCGCCCTCCATCTCGTGATCCATCGCCTTGCCGATGTCGTGGAGGAGACCGGCGCGCCGCGCGGTGGCGCCGTTCAGGCCGAGCTGGTCGGCGATCATCTGCGAGAGGAACGCCACCTCGATCGAGTGACGCAGCACGTTTTGCCCGTAGCTCGTGCGGAAGTGCATCTTGCCGAGCGCCTCGATCACCTTCGGGTGCAGTCCGCGCACGTCGGCCTCGACTACCGCCTCGTTGCCCACCTTGACGATCTTCTCCTCGATGTCGCGCTTGGTCTGCTCGACGAGCTCCTCGATGCGCGATGGATGGATGCGGCCGTCGGCGACAAGCCGCTGCAGCGCCTCGGCGGCGATCGCCTGGCGCACGCGGTCGAAGCACGAGACGCTGATGACGCCCGGCGTATCGTCGACGAGGATGTCGGCTCCGGTCGCCTTCTCGATCGCGCGGATGTTGCGGCCCTCGCGGCCGATGATGCGGCCCTTCATGTCCTCGCTCGTGATCTTGATCGAGCGCACGGTCGACTCGCCGACGTTTTCGGCGGCGTAGCGCTGGATCGCCATCAGCGTGATCTCACGGGCCTTGCCCTTCGCCTCGCGCTCCGCGTCGTCGAGGATCTTCTGCCGCAGCGCCGCGCCGTCGTGGGCCGACTCGTCGCGCACCTCGGCGAGATAGAGCTCGCGCGCCTCGTCCCGGGAGAGTCCGGAGACCTTCGAGAGCGCGCCGCGCAGCTCGTTCCGGGTGCGGTCGTTCTCGTCGGAGGCGCGCTTGAGGTCGTCCTCCTGTCGCTTGAGGTCCGCCTCGCGGGCGTCGATCTTGGTCTCGCGCTGGCCGATCGACTCGAGCTTCTTGTCGAGTGTCTCCTCGCGCTTCGCGGCGCGGGCGAGGCTCTCATCGAGCTTCGCCTGCGCGGCCTTCGACTCGCGGTCGAGCGTTGCCCGCTTCTCGGACGCGGCCTTCTCCGCCGCCAGTTCGATCTCGCGCGCCTTCTTCTCCGCCTCGCTGCGCATCGCGTCGGCGGCGAGGTCCGCCTGCGATTTCGCGTCGGCCAGCATGCGGTCGGCCTCGGCGCGGGCGGACTTGATGCCGCGGCCCGAGGCGAAGCTGAGGATGACGATGCCGACGACGGCACCGACGATCAGGGCGATGCCGGCGGCGATCAGGATCGCCGCGATGCCGAAGTCTCCGTTGCCGTTGCCGGTTTGAAGAAGGATGGACACACGAGCCTCCAGTCACGAAAGACTGCTCGCCGGATGCGTCGTGCATCCGAGAGGCCATGCGTTGCGCGTGCGACGCTTGCGATCGTCCGGAGGTCTGCGGGCGGAATCAGTGCTTCAACATCACGTCGACATCACGTCAACACCACATCGACACCACATCAACACCACATCAACACCACATGGGCGTGTGGTGCGCCGCGGGTCCGCCGCGCGGATGCGCGTGGAGCCGTGGCTGCCGTGGCTGCCGTGGACGCCGCGGCCCCGGCGCGCCTGCGGCGGCCGAAGCCGCTGCCTGCCTGCCGAACCGTGGTCCCCCCGGCCCGCTCTGGGCACGGAGGGTTTGGGAATGGTGAAGGAACTCGCTCACGGAACTCTGTCAGGTTTGCCCCGAAGAGGTGGGGCGCTCTGCTGGATCGATCTATCCCGTCCGGAGCACCGGGATCCGGGGCGCCTTCTGGGGGACTCGAGCCGCGGTCGAATGTCGAACGGGCCTCGTCCTGCAAACGGTCGCGAACGGCGATGGCCTGTTCGACGAGCCGGGATGAATCGGGCGGCTGAAAGCGCCGTCCGGTCCGCGTCCGCGGACAGGTGAAGTATCGGCCTCCGGACGAAACTGTCAAGGTACGATGCCGCCCGGAATGCCCGCGGTCCTCCACTGGCTCTCGAACCTCCTCCCGACCAACCCGATCGCGGTCCGGATCGTCTCCGGCGGGTCGAAGCGGTCGCGGCACCTCCTGCTGCGGTCCGGGTACCTCGCGATCATGATCGCGATCCTCCTGCTCGGCCTCCTCGGGGGCGACGGGTCGATGAAGCAGCTCGCGAGCCGCGGGGCGGGGGCGTTCACGGTCGTCAGCTTCGGCCAGGTCGCCCTGATCTGCGTCCTGACCCCGATCTTCATGGCGGGTGCGATCGTCCAGGAGGCGAGCCCCCGGACCTGGGACATCCTGCTGACCACCCCGCTCGGGAACCTCCAGATCGTCCTCGGCAACCTCTTCGGGCGGCTCTTCTTCATCCTGGCGCTCCTCCTCTCGACGCTGCCGCTCTTCGTGCTGACGCAGTTCTTCGGCGGCGTCCCGGGCGAAGCGATCATGACGAGCTACGCCGTGGCGGCGTCGAGCGCGCTCATCGTCGCGACGTCGGCGGTCACGCTGTCGGTGACCCGCAGCGGCGGCAAGCGCGCGGTGCTCGTCTTCTACGCGGCGGTCGTGATGTACCTCTTCGCGACCTACGCCGCCGATGCGTACCTGCGTTCGCAGGTGTCGATCGGCGTCGGTACAGGCGCAACCCACACCACGATCCTCACCGCGTTCAATCCGTTCCTGGCGCTCGAGAGCGCGCTCAACTCGACGAGCTACGTGCCGTACTCGGCGGCCGATGTGCCGTTCGTCCTCTTCTCCCCGCTCTACACGGCGCCGGCGGGGAGTTTCTGCGTGATCTGCGTGCTCACGAGCCTCACGATGATGGTCTGGTCGACGCTGCGGTTGCGCGTGATCGGCACGCGCGGCCCGCAGATCAGCTGCTGGAAGGCGCTGGTCGGCGCCGGGCCGGGTGCGAAGGGCACGCGCGAGTCGAAGCGCGTGGGCTCGAATCCGATCGCGTGGCGCGAGCGCATGCTCCGCACGCAGTCGCTCGGCGGCCTGTTCGGACGCTGGGTGTTCCTTGCGCTGGGCGCGTGCGTCGGCTTCGTCCTCTGCGGGCTTCATCGCGGCGGCACGATCTCGTCGGCCGATCTGCGCCTCGCGCTCCTCGGCGTCGTGGGCGCCGAGATGGTGGTCGTTCTGCTCACCGCCGTCAGCCTCAGCGCCACCGCGGTGAGCCGCGAGCGCGAGGATGGCACGCTCGACATCCTGCTCACCACGCCGATCCAGCCCGGCCCGTATCTCATGGGCAAGCTGCGCGGGATCGTGACGTTCCTCATCCCGATGCTGATCGTGCCGTTCGTCACCCTCGGGTCGGTCGCGATCTACGTCCTCTTCGGCGGATTCGGCGCAAAGCAGGGGGTCACCGTGACGACGCAGGTGAACCTCTCGACCGTCGAACTCCCGATCGTGATTCCCGAGGGTGCGCTGCTCGTCCTGATCAATCTGGTGGCCGCGACGAGTTTCGCCGTCATGATCGGCCTGCAGTGGTCGCTCCGCACGAAGGGCACGATCGGCTCGGTGATGGCGGCGATCGGCGTCCTCGGCGGCATCGGTCTGGTGCTCGGTGCGTGCGCGACGGCCTTTGGCGCGAACGTCCCCTACGTCGGTGCGATGCTTAGCGCGATGAGCCCGCTGAACATCCTCTACGCGACGGTCGATCCGGCGAATGCCATCCGCGGCAGCATCGAGAACGTCCCCGCGGCCCGTACGAGCCTCGTGGTCGGAACCATCGCCTCGGCGATCGCCTTCGGCGCGATCTGCTTCGCCATGCACGCCTCCATGAAGAAGAGCTTCATGATGACCGTGCGTCGGCTCGCTGGAACGAGCTGATCCCGTCCGAGTCGCCCGCGGCCGCCGGCACGGGTGGTCCGGCCTGCGCGTCCGGGACCGGTTCCCCATCCCGAAGCGGAAGAATCTGCGAATCTACGCGTCGTTCGGAGACCGGCGAAGGGCCATGCGCATCCGCGGCCTCGCCTGCACCGACACGACCTGGAGGACCCATGCTCTCGATCTCGCTCGTTTCATCCGCTCTTCTCGCGACCGCATCGCTGCTGGCGACCACGCTCGATGCGGGTCCGGCCTCGACGGCACTCGCTTCCGAAAAGCCCAGCGCGGGAACCTCGCTCACCGTCTACTCGTCCGCCGACCCATCCGGCTTCGATCCGCAGCAGTTCGTGCAGCAGCAGCGCATGAGTGGGATGGACAACGTCTGGGGTGTACCCGGCTTCGGCGTCGTGAAGGACGTGCGCAAGCTCGCCCTTCCGAAGGGAACGGGTGACCTCGCGTTCACCGATGTCGCGGCGTGGATCGATCCGACCACCGTGTCGTTCGTCGACCTCGACGACGCGAAGACGATGGTGCTCGAGCAGAACTTCCAGTTCGATCTCGTGAGCCCGTCGAAGCTGATGGAGCGCTATCTCGGCCGCGAGATCTCGCTCGCGGTCACGATGGGCGAGGGCGTTTCGAACCTCACCGGCACGCTTCTCTCGGCGAACCAGGGGCAGATCGTGCTGAAGACGGCCGAGGGCGTGAAGATCGTCCCGATGAGCGGCGCGCAGGTGCAGCTCGGCGACCTGCCGGGCGGGCTCCTGACGAAGCCGACGCTCGTGTGGAAGGTCGCGAGCGAGTCGGGCGGCGAGCACCTCGTGCGCACGACCTACCAGACCGCCGGCATGACCTGGCGGGCCGACTACAACATCGTGCTCGACGACGCCGACCGCAGCGGCGCGATCACCGCGTGGGTCACGCTGATGAATCTCTCGGGCGCGTCGTATCCGAACACCGAGCTCAAGCTCGTCGCGGGCGAGGTGAACAAGGTGCAGCCGAAGCCGGGATACGCGGGCGTGCGGCGGGGGATGGCCGTCGAGGCGATGGCGATGGCGGATGCGGCCGGCTTCGTCGAGAAGGAGTTCAGCGACTTCCACCTCTACACGCTGCCGCGCCGGACCGACGTGATGCAGAACTCGACGCAGCAGATCGCGCTCTTCCCGCCGGTCTCGGGCTTCAAGGTGAAGCGCGAGCTCGTGTTCGACTTCGCGGGCGGAATCGGCGCTCCGGGCGCCCCGATCCTCGATCGCGACTTCGGCGTCGCGTCGAAGCAGAGCCCGTCGATCCTCGTCAGCTTCGAGAACAAGAAGGATAACAGCCTCGGCATGCCGCTCCCCGCGGGCAAGATCCGCGTCTACAAGGAGGACGCCGCCGACGGCACGCTTGAGTTCGTCGGCGAGGATCTCATCGCGCACACGCCGCGCAACGAGACGGTGAAGATGCGCCTCGGCGAGGCGTTCGACGTGGTCGGCGAGCGCACGCGCACCGACTTCACCATCGACAACGCCGCGAAGCGCATGACCGAGACCTTCCGCATCGAAGTTCGTAATCAGAAGTCGTCGGCGCAGAAGGTGCGCGTGCTCGAGCGCCTCTACCGGTGGTCGAACTGGAAGATCGAGAACCAGAGCACGCCGTTCGAGAAGCTCGACTCGGGCACGATCGCGTTCGAGCTCGATGTCCCGAGCGAAGGCAAGAAGACGGTCGAGTACAAGGTGACGTACACCTGGTGAGCTTCGGCGTCGGCGGATGGTCGGCGACTCCGGAACCTCGTCGCCTCCGCGGACCGTCCCGCCACTGAGCGGCATCGCATCGACCATGCCCCGTCCGTCGCAAGCGCGGCGGCGGGGCTTGTCGCATGGGCGTCCCGGTTCCACACCGCCCCGTCATCGCCCGAGGCTCGGCGATGATGCTTCGCATGCCGTTTATCGGTCTCGCAATCAGTGCGTTTCGATGGGGTAAGTGCCCCACGCCTCCGGTATCCTCAACAACGGAGGAAGCCCGAGACAGATGCCGTTCAACGAGACAAGCAGCGCGATCGGCCGCGCGGTACCTGCGACGCGGGCACCCCGCGTCATCGGCTTGGCGCAGCCGATCGACAGCGCGCCCTTGCGCGCGAAGACGGCGCTGCGCGCGTTGATGGTCGACCTCAACAATTTCTCGACCTTTCCGACGCTTGCGGTCGGGATCCTCGTGGCCTCGCTGCGCAACTCCGGACACGAGGTGGAGCTGATCTGTCCGCTCGCGCACGACGTACCCGCCGCGGAGCGCGAGAAGCGCGAGACGATCAAGGATCACCTCGTCCGGCGCATGCACCTCTCGACGCATCCGGCGTTCCGCGCGATGCGCGACCTCGCACGACGGACGCGACTCTGGTGGAAGGGGCGTCCACATCCGCGCGTGCTGCGCGAGACCGCGAGGGCGCTCGATGCGAAGCCCGACATCCTGCTGCTCTCCGCGTATCTCCAGCATTACTCGACCGTGCACGAGCTCGGCCGTCTCGCCAAGGAGCGCGGCATCCCCGTGCTCCTCGGTGGACCGGCGTTCAACCAAGATGCAACTGCGGGCGCATGGCTGGATGTTCCCGGCGTGAAGGCCGTGGTCGGCGGCGAGGTCGACCTGATCCTTCCTCGCATCGTCGAGGCCGTGGTGTCCGGCGAGGATCTCCTTCAGTTCGACGGCGTTTTTCTGCCCGACGGCCGCCGCAGCCGGGCGGCGCCGCCGCTGCGTGAGCTCGATCGCGTCCCGGTACCCGACTTCAGCGATTTTCCATGGGATCGCTACCGCATGCGCGTCATCCCGATGATGACGGGGCGTGGCTGCCAGTGGAACAAGTGCAACTTCTGCAGCGACATCACGAGCGCGAGCGGCCGCACGTACCGCACGAAGAGCCTCGAGACGGTGATGCACGAGGTGCGCGAGCTCTCGCGGCGTCATGAGACGACGAACTTCCTGTTCCTCGACCTGAAGCTCAACTCGAATCCGCCGCTCTTCCGTGGCATCTGCGAGAACATCCAGCGCAACGCGCCCGGCGCGCAGTGGGTTGGAACCGTGCACGTCGACCTGCGCAAGGACAACGGCCTCTCCCGTTCGGATCTCCGGGCCGCGGCGGCCGCGGGCATGAGGCGGGTGAGCTTCGGACTCGAGAGCGGAAGCCAGCGCATGCTCGATCTCATGCAGAAGGGGTGCTCCGTCGAGACGAACTCCGAGTTCATCCGCAACGCGTGCGATGCCGGGATCAGCGTCCGCTGCACGATGTTCAAGGGCTTTCCGGGCGAGACCGCCGACGATCTCCATCAGACCGCCGACTTTCTCGAGAAGCATCTCGATTTCATCGATCGCATCCGCTTCAACGAGTTCTCGATCCTCGAGGGCACTCCCATCCACGACGCCGTCCGCGACGAGCCGACGCGCTTCCCCGAACTGAAGATCCTCCGGTTCGACGATCGGAACGCCGCGGCACGCTACGTGAACACGTCGACGACGGGACGCGGTTACCGCCACGCCAAGGCGCGGGTGCTCGACATCGTCCACCGCATCAACCGGCGCGAGGTGCGTCGGACGGCCCAGGCGTTCGATGGTCTCATGTGAGCGGTGGCCGCGATGCGCATCGATACGAAGGTACGGTCGAATCCCCTGCGCCGAAGACTGCGGCGGCTCGGCACCTGGGAGCGCCGCGAGGAGGCGGTCGCCTTCGTCGATCAGTTTCACCGTGAACTCGAGCTCGGCGACGCCGCGCGGCGTGCGCGACTGCGCGAGGTGAAGCGCGCGCTTGCGCGCGACGGTCACTACGACCATACGCCCGACGAGCTCGCCTACGGTGCGCGTGTCGCGTGGCGCAACCATGCGCGCTGCATCGGTCGTCTCTTCTGGAAGTCGCTCGAGGTGTTCGACTGCCGGTCCATCGTCGAACCGGAGGAGATGGCCGGCCGTGTGGTCGACCACATGGTGTTCGCGCGCGGCGGCGGGAGCATTCGCTCGGCGATCAGCATCTTCGCACCGGTCCGCGGCGCCGGGCTTCCCGCCTACATCGAGAGCAGGCAGATCGCGCAGTACGCGGGCTACCAGGAGGAGAACGGGCGCATCCTCGGAGATCCGATCACGGCCGAATCGACGCGGATCGCGATCGCGATGGGTTGGAGCCCGCCGGCGGCGCGCACGCGTTTCGATCTCCTGCCCTTCGCCATCCGCGATGCGCGCGATCGCCGCATGATCTTCGAACTTCCGGAGCATGCGGTGCAGCAGGTCGGCATCGTGCACCCGACGCTCGATGGTCTGGGATCCCTCGGACTCCGCTGGTACACGGTCCCCTGCGTCAGTTCGATGATCCTGACGATCGGCGGGATCGACTACCCGTGTGCGCCGTTCAACGGCTTCTACATGGGTACCGAGATCGCCTCGCGGAACTTCTGCGATGAACGGCGATACGACCTGCTCGTGCCCGCCGCGGAGGCGCTGGGCATAGAGCGCACGGGGCCGGTCTGGAGGGATCGGGTGCTGACCGAACTCAATCTTGCGGTGCTGCATTCCTTCCAGCAGGCCGGTGCGACGATCATCGACCACCACGAGGCGAGCGCGCAGTACATGGACTTCATCCAGCGCGAGGCTGCCGCGGGCCGTGCCCCGAGCGGCAAGTGGAGCTGGATCGTGCCTCCTCAGGCCGGTTCCGCGTGTCCGGTGTTCCATCTCGCGATGCGCGACCGGAAGATGGTGCCGAACTTCTACGACTCGCGCGCGACCGACGGCGACGAACTGGCCCCGCGGTACGACGATCGACGGCGCAACCGTTGGATCGCGCGCTGGGAGCGCCTGCGTCGGAGGTTTCAGTCGTGGCGGCGGCGGAGGGACTGACGCGCTCCACGTCGGCCGGCATTGGCCCGCGCGTTCGAGGCGCTGCATGGGTCGGCACCCTCCCGAGCCGAATCTTGATCAGCCCGCGCGCCAGAGCCGCACGAGGTCGTCGACCGCGAGGGTCTCGGGACGCTGCGACGGTTCGATGCCCTCGGGCCATGCGCGCGAGCGACCGAGGATCGCGCCGAGCTGCTTGCGGCGCTTCGAGAAGAGCGTGTGGACGAACGCACCGAACGCGTCGGCCTCGTCGCGCGCGATCGCCGTCGTGGTTCGCGGACGCAGCGCGAGCATCGCGCTCGTCACCTCCGGCGGCGGCCAGAAGCAGCCGGGCGAGAGCACCGCGATCTGCTCGACTTCGCAGAAGGCCTGCACGAGGATCGTGAGCGGTCCGTACTCGCCGCCGCCGGGTTGCGCACGCAGGCGGTCGCCGACCTCGCGCTGGATGGTCACGAACTGCCCGAGGCAGTTCGGCATCGTGGCGCAGATCGCCATGACCGGACTCGCCGCCTGGTAGGGAAGGTTCGCGACCAGCGTGAACGGCCGGCCGGCGATGCGGGCGAGCGCCTCGGCGTTGAGCGCACGCTTGCCGTCGAGGCAGTCGCCCTCGATGAGGGTGAACGAGGGATGCGCGCCGAGCCGCTCGCGGAGGATCGCCGCCATGTCGCGATCGAGTTCGATCGCGATCAGCTCGGCGCCGCGCGCGAGCATCTCCTCGCTCATCGTGCCCGTGCCCGGACCGATCTCGACCACGAGCGAGCCGGGACCAATCGCACTCGCATCGACGAGCCGTCGCAGGAGGTTCTGGTCGACGAGGAAGTTCTGGCCGAAGCGGTGCTTCGGCGAGATGCCTCGCGCAGCGAGGATGTCGCGGATCTCGGTCTGGGTCTGCACGCGGCGCATCCTACGGACACGCAACGCGCTGCACGGGCGGACGGGCACGCTGCACAGAGAAACGGGCCCGGCATCTGCCGGGCCCGTCGTGATGTGACTTGGTGTCGTTGATGTCGGCTCAGCTGCCCCACGCGCTGAGAAGCGCCGAGAGGTCGCCGGCATCCACGGTGCCGCTGCCGTCGATGTCGCCGACGCCCGATCCGCCCCAGTTCGAGAGGAGGATGGCGAGGTCGCTCGCATCGACGCTGCCGTCGCCGTTGAGGTCGGCGGGGTTCGACGCCGTCAGCTTCATCGAGGCCGAGTCCATCGCCACCGGAGCGCTCTTGCCCGTGTCGACCCAGAGGTCGTACGCGGTCTGTCCGGCGGTGTTGGTGTAGTTGCCGTCGCGGAGGAACTCGATGTACTCCTTCGTCGTCGTCTGGTAGTAGAGCGTGACGATTGCCGAAGTGGCGCCGGTCGGAATGGCGAAGTACGTGTCGTCCCAATGCTGGCCGTCTGCGTACTTGTAGCCGACCGGTCCCGATCCGATCGCGTTGAACGCGGCGTTGGTGAAGCCGCGCGGCGGGATGCGGTTGTCGGAGAAGACCTTGTTCGCGAGCGCGAGGTGGAAGCCGGGGCCGGCGGCGAGACCGGTGAGCTTCGCGACCGCGGGCGTGATGCCCTGCTTCGCCTGATAGACCTTCGTGTCCGCGGCGTTGAGGACGGCGGTGGCGCTGTTGTAGGCGCCGCGCTCCTCGACCACCGCGCCCGACGCGTTGGTGAACTTCACGTTGATCCACATGCGGCGACCTTCGGGGTAACCCGTCGGCAGCTTGTGGCCCGACTCGTTGATGATGCGCACCTTGATGGAGTTCGACTCCTGGGTGAGCTGCATGTCCGACGCGTTCTGCAGCATCTGCACGGTGCGCGCCGACGCCTGGTCGATGCGGTCCTGCGTCAGGCCGATTCCATCCGCCTCGTCGGGGCCGAGCTGCTGGCGGATCGCCTGCACGACCCAGGTGTTGGCGCCGGCGAAGGAGTGCTGCGGCATGTCGGGGCGCTCGAACCACGGCTCGCCGAACTCATAGAAGCGGCATCCGCCGGCGATCACCTTCGGCATGTGGCAGTCCTGGCAGCTCGAGACGACGCCGTCGGCGTCGTTGCCGCCGAAGCGGTTGTCGGCGTAGAAGACGCCCGTGGTGGCGTAGGTGCTGTTGAGCCACTCGCTGTACGTGCGCTGCTCGGGGAACATGTCCATCGGGTTCTGCGTTGGGTGCGCGGAACCGAGCGCATTCAGCACGAACTCGCCGGTCTTGGGATTCTTCGTGTAGAGCGGATTGCTCACGTCGTGGCACGTTCCGCAGAACTCGCTCGAGCGGTGATAGGGCGAGGTGATCAGCTTCACCGAGCCGCCGTGCAGGTTGACGGGCACATCGCTGAACGGACCGCGGCGGTTGTCATCGGGATCGACGACGTAGCGCGCGTTGCCCGCGCCGCTCGGAATGAGTCCCTGCGACTGGAGCGCGCTGATGATCGGCACGTCCGGAGCCGGCGGATCGCCGGGGTAGCCCACGGCGCTCTCGGGTCCGAGCTCGGGGTTCACCGCGCGGTGGCAGAAGTTGCAGTTGATGCCGTCGTAGTCCTCGGCGGTGAAGTTGTCGGTGGTGCCGGTCTCCGAGCGGCCACCGAGCCATGCGCCCGGCGCGTGGCAGCGGATGCAGGTCTCGCCGCCGATGTTCGCATCCTGGTTCGCGATCGCGAGGGCGGCGTGCCACACCGGGTCGCGCGCGCTCTGGCCCATCAGGCTGGTGACCCACGTGTCGTAGGGTGCGACCTGATCGCCGTAGTCCGAGTGGCAGTACGTGCAGTTGATGCCGCCGACGATCGGTGCGAACACCTTCGAGTCGGGCTCAGGCTGCGTGCCGGGCTGGAAGAAGTCGGCCACGGTGGTGGGCACCTGCGTCTGACCCGAGCCCGTGCCGCCGCGCGCGGCGACCGAACCCACGATGCCGCCGACGGCGGCCATCGCTGCGATCGCGAGCGCGCCCTTCGCGACGGCTCCCGCGCGGAAGCGAACGCGGCCCGAGAAGGTCGGCTCGGCGCCGCGAGCGTTCGACCGGGAGGTCGATGGCGATGTCGATGGCGATGTCGTGTTCTCGTTGTGCACGGGGGACTCGTTCATGATCTTGCTCGTGTGAGGTGACGGACGCGTCACCCGGTCGATCGGTGTCGGCACGTGATGTGCCGGGCTGCAGCCTGGGTCTTCTCCGGTTCGCACCGGACCGCGGCTCGTTCCCGAAAACCGCGGGTTCTCGCCACACTCCGCAGAGTACGATCGGCTCGGCGAGGGTCAAGGATTCATCGCCCTTCACGAACTCCATCTCGATCTTCTGCGTCCGCGGGGGAAGGGGGCCCGCGGTATCGGACGCTTCGTGGGCGCCGCGGTACACTCGGGGGATGCTCGGTCCCTACCCGCGCTCCCCGGCTCCTTCGGACGGATTGCCGCAGGCCCCTCGAGGGTGCTGTGCGGACGTCGTGGCCCGACTCGCGTCTCGCTCGGTCGCTGGCGCGATGGGTGCCGCGGTAGTCGCCGCTCTGGCGGCATTGGGTGGCTGCGCGACCGAGTCGAAGGGGCCGGACTTCCTTCCGGTCACCCATGGGCAGTACGAGAGGGTCTTCGACGCAGCGTGTGAGGTCGCCCGTGCCGAGGGATTGGTGCCCGAGATCACGGATCGCCGGGCAGGGTCGATCGAGACGCAGCCGCGCGCGGCCGGGTCTTTGATCGAACCGTGGGCGTGGCAGGACCTGACCGCGAGCGAGGTCGTCGAAGGCACCTTCGGCTTCGAACGCCGCCGTGCGCGGTTCGAGTTTGTCCCCGCCGGCTTCCGGCCGGTGCCACCGGAGGGCACGTCGCCGCTTGCCGGTCCGGTGCTTCCGGGGTCCTCGCGGGGATCCGGCGCCGATGTCATGCAGTCGCAAGGCGACCTCGAGTTGCGGGTTTCGGTGAGCGTCGAGCGCCAGTTCCGCCCGGGCTACCAAGGCCCAGCCTACACCCGCTCGCTTGGCACCTTCGCGACCGACGTCACGGTGAAGGACGATCCGCGCGCTCCGCGCGACCGCTCGCTGTGGACGCCGATCGCGCGCGACGAGCGCCTCGAGCGCATCCTGCTCGAACGGATCGCGGCCCGGCTCACGGCGCAGGCCGAGTGAGCATCTCGCGGCTGGCGCGCGTCGATGGACCGACCGCAATGGAAACGGACCCGCCTCGCGGGTGCGAGACGGGTCCGTGCATGTGTGGCGTTCGCGCGCCTCGGCTCAGCTGCTCCAGTTCTGGAGGAGCAGCGAGAGGTCGGCCGCACTGACGCTGCCATCACCGTCCACATCGGCGTTCGGATCCGCCGTACCCCATGCGGCAAGGAGCAGCGACAGGTCGGCGGCGTTGATGATGCCGTCGCCGTTCACGTCGCCGGGCTGACCCTCGCAGCTGTCGGGGATGAGGTTGCCGTTGGCGTCGGCTTCCTCGCCGGCCAGGATCTCATCGGCGTCGCACACGCCGTCGTCGTCGCAGTCCGCGGTGAAGCGCACGTCGCCGAGATCCTCGAAGCAGCCGAAGAAGTTCGCCGGCTGGTTGTCGCAGAGGATGACGTTGTCGAGCTGGAAGCAGAGCGGACCGTTGGTGTGGAACGCCGCGCTCGAGGTGCCGGTGTTCGCCTGCACCAGGGTGCTCTCGACGCGGAGGGCAACGCCGATGGCGTCATTGAACTCGGAACCCGCCGGCGGCGTGCACTGGCCACTCGCATTGTCGCCCCAGCACTGGACGACTTGCGTGCCGGTCACGAGACGCACGATCGTGTGTCGTCCGCCCGCGGCAACTTGCGCGACCGCGCCCAGTCCGCTCGGGACGGTGCACTGACCGTGGCTGTTGCTGCCCCAGCACACGACGGTGTCGTCCGCGAGACGGGCGACGCAGTGCGCGCCACCAGTCGCAACCTCGACGACATTCGCAAGGCCGCTTGGCGGAGAGCACTGACCGCTCGCGTTGTCGCCCCAGCAGCGCACGGAGCCGTTCTGGAGAAGGGCCACGGTGTGGCGGTCGCCTGCCGCGACCTGTGTGACGTTGCCGAGACCCGCTGGCGGGGTCGACTGGCCGAAGGCGTTCGAACCCCAGCACTTGACCGTTCCATCGCTGAGAAGCGTCACCGTGTGCGCGTCGCCGAGCGCGATCTGCGCGTACAGCAGGGGTGATGCCGGCGGAAGCACGTTGCACTGGCCCGACTCGTTGTCGCCCCAGCAGACCACCTGGCCATCTTCACGGAGCACGGCAACGTGGCCCCGTCCGGCCGCGATCTGAGAGATCGCGCTTCCGATCGTGGTCGGCGCCGGCCACCGCGGCGTGCTGGGTGCTGAGGCCGACGCGTTCTCGTCGCCCCAGAAGCTGAGCGTGCTCGGAAGTCCGGAGTCGGCCTTTCGGCGCGCGAAGCTGAAGGTCGCACCCGCGGCGACCTCGACCAGCGTGTTCAGCGTTCCGGGAGTCGTTCCTTCCGAAACCTGACCCGACGTGTTCAAGCCGAAGCCGAACGCCTTGCCGGCATCGAGCACGAAGCTGTGGTCGCGCCCTGCCGTCGCGCGGATCGCCTCGCGCTGGGCCCACGACACGCCGCTGCCGATCGGCGCATTGTTGCCGGCGATCACGCACGATTCGAAGATGCACGCCCCGAGCGGTCCGACGAGGTGGAGTGCGCCACCGGCGTTCGTGGCGTCGTTGTCCGCGATCACGTTGCCGGAGAAGGTCCATGCGCCCTCGAAGAGCTGCACCGCGCCGCCATCGCCGCCCGCCTGGCCCGAGGCATCCGGCGCGACCGAGTTTCCGACGAAGTCGCATGCGGTGATCGAGCCCGTGAAACTGCGCGCGTAGATCGCGCCGCCGAACTCGGCGGAGTTCGACTCGAAGCGGCAGTTCCGGATCGTCGCCGAGATGGGCGTCGTGACTCCACCGGTCGTCGTTCCGGTCACGTAGATCGCGCCACCCTTGCGATTGTTCGCGATGCTGGTTCCGTTCGCACCGAACTTGTTGCCCGCGTTTCCGTTGCGGAAAGTGAAGCCTTCGATCACCGAACCGCTTGAGGCTGCGGTCTGGCCCGCAACACCCGGATTCGGATTGATCTCGATGATCGAGTTGTCGAGCCCCGTGCCGTCGAGGATGGTCTGGCTCGGCCCGGCCAGCGAGCGCAGCACGATCTTCTTGCCGGTGAGGTTGATGCCGGCGGTGCTTCCGGCAGCCGAGGCGACCACGTAGGTGCCCGGTGACACGACAACCGTCGAGTTGGTGGGCGCGGCGGCGATCGCGGCCTGCACGGTCGCGAATCCGCCCGGCCCGACGAGGAACACGTTCTCGCAGACGTCGAGGGTGCCGTTGCCGTTCGCGTCGAGCGACGGCGTCGTGGCGATCTCGCACGAGTCGATCTTGCCGTTGGCATTGCAGTCGAGCGAGGTGTCAGCCGCGATGTCGCACGAATCGATGAGACCGTTCAGGTTGCAGTCGAGCGTGGCGTTCGCCGCGATCTCGGTTGCATCGCAGACGCCATCGCCGTCGCAGTCCTGACTGAGCGTGTTGCCGCCGAGATCCACGATCGAACCCGACACGTTCGTCGGCGTGTTGCGGCACATGAACGTGTTGCGCAGCGAGAAGGCGAGGGTGCCGTCGAGGCGGGCGAGCGCGCCGGAGCCGGTCGCGGCGACGTTCGCTTCGATGACGCAGCCGTCGAGGAGAAGCGCCGTGGAGCCCGGGTTGTACCAGCTCAGCGCACCGCCGACGCCGGTGGCCGTGTTGAGCGAGATCGTCGAGCCGAGGATCGATCCGGATGCACTCCAGATATGGAGTCCGCCACCGTTGCCTGCGGTGGTGTTGCCGGTGAACGCGCAGTTCTGCAACGTCCAGCCCGAGCTCGCGCCGATCTCGAGTCCTCCACCATCGGTATGCGCTGCGTTGGCGCTGAAGACGCAGTTCTCGTATCGCCCGGTGAAGTTGAAGTTGTACGCGCCACCGCCGCTACCGAGCACGGCGGGATTTGCTCCCGAGGCAGGGGCCCCGACCGCGCACGACTCAAAGCGGCAGTTGCGCACCGTCATTCCGGTGTCAAGCGTGAAGAGTCCACCGCCGCAGCGGAAGCTGCCGAAGAGCCGACCCCTCGTGCCTTGACGGAACGTGAAGCCATCGACGACGGTGGCCGAGGTTGCCGCGCCGGTCACGGCGAGGATCGAGTCGGTGGTGTTGCCGACGCCGCTGAGGATCGTCGTCGCCGCGCCGTCGCGCGAGCGGATCGTGAGCGACTTGCCCGCCAGCGAGATCGCGCCGCCAGCCGAGTAGGTACCCGGTCCAACGAGCACGGTGGTGCCGTTCGGAGCGTCGCTGATCGCCGACTGGATGGTCGGGAACTGGGTCGACGGAACGAAGCGGATGCCCTCGCAGATGTCGATGGTTCCGTTGCCGTTGCCGTCGAGTGTTCCGTTCGCCGCGATCTCGCACGAGTCGGGGATGCCCGTCGCATTGCAGTCGGCGGCACCCGCGGCGATCTCGGCGGCGTCCGAGACGCCGTCGTTGTCGCAGTCGGGGTCGTTCTGCTCGCAGGCATCGCCGATGCCGTCGCCGTCGGCGTCGGCCTGGTTGGCGTTCGCCACGGTGTCGCAGTTGTCGATGCAGTCCTTCACGCCGTCACCGTCGGTGTCGGTCTCCGCGACGCCGCATCCGCATGCGCCCGGAGTCGTCTTCGCAGGGTCGTTCGGGCAGCCGTCGCTGCAGTTCGGCGTTCCGTCGTTGTCCGAGTCGACGTCGCTGACACCGCATCCGCAGAGCCCCGGCGAGGTCTTCGCGGGGTCGTTCGGGCATGCGTCGTTGCAGTTCGGCGTGCCGTCGCCGTCCGAGTCGACGACCGGCGCGCATCCGCAGACCGTGGCGACGACGAGCCCCGGATTGGTGGGGCACGCGTCGCAGGCGTCGATCACGCCGTCGCTGTCCGAGTCGGGATCGCAGAGGTCGGCGAGACCGTTGCCGTCGCAGTCAAGCAAGGTTCCGTCCGCGATCTGCACGGCGTCGAACGCGCCGTCGCCATCGCAGTCAAGACTGGGATTCTCCATCATCTCGCAATCGTCGGGGATGCCGTTCCGATCGAAGTCCTGCTCGAGTTCGTCGATGATGCCATCGCTGTCGCAGTCGTTTCCGTCCGGCTGGTAGACGATCTCGAGCGTCCACGAGAGCAACGAACCCGCGAACTCGGTGTTGTCGTCGTCGCCGAGCGCGATGGTCCAGTTGTCGCGGATGGCGCCGTTCAGCAGGGCTGGCCAGGTCGGGTTTGCTCCGACCGCCCCCGACGCGAGATACGGCCCGGGTGGCAGGAACAGGCATCCGTCATTCGCCACCCCGGCGGCCGAGCAGAAGGACGTGACGGGAGTGCAGTTGGGCCGGAGCACGAGACCATTCGGGCTGATCTGGCACGGCAGGATGCCGACATTCGTGAACCAGTAGGTCCCATCGAAATCCGCAGACGCCTTGAGGCAGCCTTGCCCCGGAGTGTTCTGACAGTTTGCTCCGTTGAGCAGCGGTACGGCGGTCGATGAGCCGCGCCTCACTCGTGCGAGGACGTCGCTGATCCATGGGTGCTGCATCTCAAGTCCCACGCGAACTCGCACGGCTTGGCCGTCTTCTGGAAAGGCATCGACCGGAATCACGTTGAGGTCGGTGAGGGCCGTCGGAATGGGGCTGTTGACGGCGCGGCGGATGCGGATCACACGCTGGCCGGCGGCGAGACTTCCGCATTCGTCAGGAATTCCGTTCGAGGGATTCGTGTCCACACTCCATCCGAGTGCGATGTCCTCGAGGTCGTACTGGCCGTTCTGATTGCAGTCCTGATCGATGTTGAGCTTGTTCAGGAGGATGTCGAGTTCGGCGGCGTCGATGACGTTGTTGCCGTCGAGGTCCGCGACGGCGCAGGGGTCGTCCGGGGTGATGGGTTGTCCCGCGCAGGGCGCGATGATGCCATAGTCCGCCGTGGTGATCTCGCCGTCTCCATCGGCGTCGAATTCCACTCGGCCCAGCGAATCGAGGAATGCAAGAAGCTCCTCGCGCTCGAAGGACTCGAGCTTGTTCCACGCCGCGCGCGACGCGGCCGCTTCACCTCCGTGGCGCAGAATCGCCTCCTCCACGCGATCGGCGAAGGTCTCCCCGTCGGCGCTCGCATCATGCAGCATGGCCTCCCGCGTCCTGAGGTTCCACAGCGGAGGCGTCTTCATCTCGAATGGATCGACGCCGGGTTCCGGAATGCCATCGCCGATGCCATCTCCGATGATGTCGTCTTCGATGCCGTCGTCGTCCGCTCGAATCTCTCCATCGTTGTTGACATCAATCCCGATGTTCCCCATGTCGTGCAGGAGGAAGTCGGAGTACGGATGGAAGGTCACGTTTCGGAGCGCGGACTCGAGCTCCGGATTGTTCGGGGTGACGAACGTCCTCGTGTGGCACTTCGCGCAACCGATCTCCTGGAAGATCGCCTCGCCCGTCATGCCGCCGCGCGGCATCTGCGGCGGCGGAGCGAGGTATCTCTGGAACGCCGTGATCGTGTCCACGAAGCGCAGGCCCTGCGAACTCGGCTGATCCTCGATGTCGAGAACCTGATCGCACGCGGCAAGCTGCGCCTCGCTGCCATTCGGCGCAGTCTCGTGGGGCTCGACGTAGTTCGTCAGTCCCATCTCTGTCCTCGCGGCATCGCCTGCGAACGAGAGGGTTGTCGCCAGCTGCGCCTTCCATCCGAATCTCCCGGCACGAAGCGGAGCCGCGGGATCCTCGAGCAGTCCGACCATGCGCACGCGACCCGAGACGCCGTCGCCGTTTGCATCGGTGGGATCCGCGTTCGCGGCAAGCTGCTCCGTGGTCAGCGCCTCGACGAGTCCGAACGCGAGCACGCTCGGTGTCGCGCGCACGCGGCGATGGTTGGCGAGATCGGGTATCGACTCGGAGCAGCCGCCGGGAATGCCCTGCACCTGAAAGACGGGGCCGCCGAGGTCGGCGAGGTAGTCGAAGTCGCCATTCTCCTCGAGCCTCGAGAAGTGCGTCACCGTCGTCGTACCCCATCCACCGGTCGGGTTGTTGTGACAGGACTGGCAGCTCGTCGAGTTGAACGCCGGCCCGCGCCCTTCTTCCACGGTGATGCTGCGGGAGTAGTCCGCCTTCCCGATCTCAAACAGCGCCCGCTCGTTCGGCGTGAGGCCGGCGATGGGATCGCCCGCCTTCTGTTGCATCGGAGGCACCGCCATCGCGATCGACGTGAGTGCGAGCGAACCAACGAGCGCCAGTACGGTGCGTGCCATCTTTCATCCTCGATGTGGGAGCCGATCACGCCGCACGGATCGAACGGCGGCGTCCCCGCGATGACATGCGTCATTTGCGCGCGGACCCGCAAAGATAATGGACGAAAAGTTTGATCCGATACAAAACCATCGAATCGACAAATATCGTCTTTCGCGACCGCTCCATCGATGGCGCCGCATTCATTATTGGACAAGCATGACCGGGGCGGCTTGCGCCTTGTTCAACCAAGACGCGGGTCGACGAAGCGATAAAGCACGTCGACCGCGAGGTTGAGGACGACCATCAGCGTCGAGTACACGAGCACCACGCCCATCACGAGCGTGATGTCCTTGCCGAGCACGCCGTCGACGAAGTGCTGTCCGACGCCCGGCACCGCGAAGACCTTCTCGACGACGAACGAACCGGTGAGCGCCACCGCGGTCGCAGGACCGAGGTAGGAGAGCACCGGCAGGAAGGCGTTCCGGAGCGCGTGCTTCAGCGCGACCTTCCAGCGCGGCAGGCCCTTCGCGCGCGCGGTGCGGATGTAGTCGCTCGACATCTCCTCGATCATGCCGAACCGGACGAGGCGCGAGATGTACGCCGCGAAGGGGAGCGACAGCGTGAACGCCGGGAACGACGCGCGCACGAGCGACTCGAACACCGTCTCGCCGCCCCAGCCGATCGCGGGCGCGCGCAGCTTCACGGCGAAGAACATCAGGATCGCGCTTCCGATCACGAAGCTCGGGAGGCTGATCCCCACGATCGCGAGCAGCTGCGTGAGATAGTCGGGCGTGGTGCCGGGGCGCAGGCCGCCGATCGTGCCCGCGACAAGTCCGATCGAGAGCGCGATGAGCATCGCCGCAAGGCCAAGCGAGATCGAGACGGGGAGCCCCGTGCCCAGGATCTCGTTCACGCTCCAGTCGGGCTGCTTCAGCGATGGACCGAGGTCAAACGGCACCGGGTGTTTCCCGAGCGCCCACGACACGCCCGAGGCCTTGCCGAGATAGTCGAAGTAGAACGCCACCGGATCGTCGAGCTTGTACTGCTTCTGCATCGCCTCGGCGATCTCGGCCGGCGGGCGTCGGCCTTCGGGGTTCTCGAGCGGATTGCCCGGGATGCTCCATGCGAGGAGGAACGTGACGGTGTACACCGCGAGCACGATGAGCGGAAGCTGCAGGAGCCGCCGCGCGAGCAGCCCGCCGACGCTCGTGCCGTCGGTGCTAGTACCCCCGGCGCTCATCGCGAGCCCTCCGACGGATTCCGCGCGCCGGCGCCTTCGGCTGCATTCGCCGGCGCACGACGGTTGAGGATCGAGAGATCCTGCTCAAGGCGCGGATGGCCGCTCATGCCGTCGAGCCGCGACGGGTCGTACATGTAGACCGTCACGTAATTGCAGATCGGGAGCAGCGGCACTTCCTCGTTGAAGAGCCAGAGCTCGCACTCGGCGAGCAGCGCGAGGCGCTTCGTCGCGTCGGTTTCAACGCGTGCCGCATTGAGCATCGCGTCGAGTTTCGGATTCGAGTAGCCGCGGTCGTTGTTGCCGTTGTCGGAGCGCTGGAGGTCGAGCCAGGTCGTCGGATCTCCGTAGTCGCCGTACCAGCCTCCGCGCGCGATCATGAAGTTCCCCTTCTTGAGGTCCTCCTTGTAGAGCTTCGAGTCCTTGCCTCGGCACTCGGCGGCCACGCGCAGTTCGCGCTTCCACATGTCGCGCATCGCGAGCGCGAGGTTCTGGTAGCGCGGGCTCGCGGTCGAGTAGAGGATGTCGACGGTCGGGAAGCGCTCGCCGCGCTCGTTCTCGACGACGCCGTCGCCATCGCGATCCTCGTATCCCGCGGCCTTCAGCTCCTCCCGCGCACGCGCCGGATCGAAGCCGAGTCCCTCCACCAGCGGATAGCCCTCGATCGACCCGGGCGGCACGAGCGTCGACGACACGCGCTCGCCGAGCCGCGTGACGCGGTCGATGAGCTGCTGCTTGTCGACCGCAAGCGCGAAGGCGCGTCGGACGCGCGCGTCGTGGAAGGGATTGAACTTCTCCCCGGGCAGCGTCTTCCGGCAGTTGAAGCTGAAGAAGTCGGTGCCGAACGCGTTGAAGCCGCGCACGTCGCGCCGCTCGCCCTCGCCGGGCGGCGGCAGTGCGCCGACCACATCGTCGAGATCCGCGCCGCGCGCGAGCCCTGCATCGACGTCGGCGCGAAAGCGCTCGAGATACGCGCGTCGCTCGGCGAGCATTTCGGTCTTGTACTCGGGGCCGAGATCGGTGAGCCAGTCGGCCGCGCCCGACTCGAACGCGAGGACGCCGGTGTTCGGATTCTCGATCGTGCGGCACTCGATCGAGTCGGCCATCACCGCGTCGGGGTTCCAGTAGTGCGGGTTGCGCTCGAGGCGCATGTCGCGCTTGTAGCGCCAGACCGTGGGCGTGTACGCGCCGTTGGTGACGATCTCGCCGGGCTTGGTCCAACCGTGCCGCTGGACATAGCCGCCGGTCTTCGGATCGATCGAGACGAAGCGTTCGACCGTGTCGCGATGGACGGGCGCGAACGGCGGGAACGCGCAGATGTCGAGGAAGTAGGCGAGCGGTGTCTCGAGATGCACGACGAGGGTTCGGTCGTCGGGGGTCTTGATGCCGACGCCTTCCTCGAACGCGAGCATGGTGTCGCGCTGGAGCTGCTCGAGGTCGCCCGAGTTGGCTTCGCCGTTCTTCGCCTTCTCGGCGAAGGCCTTCAGCAGCGCCTTCCGCTTCTCGAAGAACGCGCGGCCGCCCTTGATCTCGAAGAAGAGCGCCGAGTAGTCGGCGGCGGTGTCGGGGAGCAGCGCGCGGCGCCACGCGTACGCGAAGTCGCGGCTGGTGACGGGATCGCCGTTCGACCAGCGCGCGTCGTCGCGCAGATGGAACGTCCAGGTGCGTCCGTCGTCCGACGACTCCCAGCGTTCGGCGACACCGGGCACGATCGTGCAGTCGGAGGCGCGCAGGTTGACGAGGGTCTCGTAGATCACGCGCGCGCGGCGGAGCTCGTGCTGGTAGCTCATGCGCTGGGGATCGAGCGTGTAGCAGTCGCTGCGCTCGATGACGACGAGATCCGCCGGCGGCAGCGGCCGGTCGAGCGCGATCGTGGCGACGAGTGCCGCGACGAGGAGGAGGAAGGGCAGGAGGAGCCGCACGAGCGCACAGGATACGCCTGATGGCGGGGGCCCCGTCCGGCTCGTCGGAGTCGCCCGTGCCCTTGGAGTCGGGTGCCGGGGGAGGAGGCCCCCGGAACGGATGATGTCGGACGTCGATCGTGGATTCGACAGATTGACCCCGACGTCCAGCGTTCCCGGGATTTCATCACAGGGACACCCAGTCGATGGTGGTCGGCGCGCAACATCGAAATCGCTTGAGTGGGTGCCCGGGGACGAAGTCCCCGGAACGGATGATGTCGGACGTCGATCGTGGATTCGACAGATCGACCGCGACGTCCAGCGTTCCCGGGATTTCATCAAAGGGACACCCGATCAAGCGACGTCTACGTCCGGGCACCCGACGGCCGAACTTCAAGCGAGCGATCCAAACATGACTCGTCTCGGCCCCCGAGGATTCACTCCGAGGGGAGCCGGCCAGAGCGAGCGAAAGCGAAGCGAGTCGCGAGCGCTCAATTCTTGTACGGCGCGGCCGACACGATCCCAACCCAGCGCTTGACCTCGGCGTCGTACTTCGCGCGGTCCTTCGAGTCCCAGGAGGTCGCGAGCACGCGCGAATCCGACTCGGGCTTCGTACCCGCATACGCCGAGGGACGCTCCCCGCGGTCGAGGAGGCGCAGGATGACCTCGCAGCTGTTGATCGTCGAGGCGTAGCTGGCGCCGAGTTCCTTCGACGCGTGCGCCGAATCCCAGTGCGCCGCCGTCGCCGCGAGCGTGTCCGCGAGCGCGGGCGCCAGCACCTTCGCGAGGTTCGAGCGCTCGGCCTGCGGCATGGTGAGCAGGTCGTTGCGCACCGCGATCAGCACGCGCTGCAGGCTCATCATGCGCTGGTCCGCCGCCGCGCCGCTCTTCGCGCTCGAAGCGATCCGGGCGATCGCCTCGGCCTGCGCGCGGCGCACGTTGCGCGCGTTGTCGGCCGGAAGGTCCTTCCGTCGTGCCGCGGTTCCGAGCGCGTTCAGCTTCTGCTGGAGCGCCATCCAGTCGGTCTCGGCGGCCGCCGCGTCGCGGATCTTGCGCGCGTTGCTGTCGTAGGTGTTGTTGGCGCCCTCGTAGTCGTCGAAGATGTCGATGAGAAGCGTGCCCGCGGCGATGCGCTTTCCAGGGTCGGACTCGGTCGCCGGGTTGGCGCGGTCGATGAGGATCTCGACGGCGGTGGCGCTGCGCGTGAAGCGAAGCACCTGCATCGCGATGATCGCGCGCTGAAGGTCGGGTCCATTCACGATCGGCTGGAGGCCGTCCTTGAGCGCGGCGGCGTATCCCGAACGGAACGCGGGCGTCGCGGCGGGGTCGCGCGCCGGCTTGACGAGCGACGTGCGCGCTTCGTCGAGCTCCTTCGCGCTCTCCGAACTCTTGACCGTCTCGATGAGACCGGCGCTGAACTTGGAGATCGACGTCTTCTGCGCCTCGCTCAGGGCGCCGGTTGCTCCAACGACGGAGGCATCGAGGCCGCCTCCCGAGGACTGACCGAGGGCGGTGACCGTCAGGGAGGCGGCGAGCAGGCTGGTCAGGAGGGTTCGGGAGATCATCCGAGAGTGGTCCGGTGTTTGGCGGGGAGGCCCCGGCGGGTTCAGGTCGCGTGTCTGTCGTGGTCCGGTCGTGATCAGGTCATGCTCGGGTGATGGCCCGGCGCTGGCCTCGTCTCGCGGAGATGGGCCGGAGGCAGCTCGGAGGTCGGGCCAGGCCTCAACCTACGCAGACCGCGGTCCGTTCTCCGCCGTGCTTCTCCACCCTACTCCTCCAACGTCATCTTCCGCTTCGACGGTGGTTTCCGGTGGTGGCGTCCGGTGGTGGCGTATCGTGCCCTTCCGCGGTCGTTGGTACGCCGGTCCGGGGGCGTGGACGCTAATCCATGCGTGGGCGACTGTCAACGAACCGACCCCCGCCGGGCGTCGTGCGAACGGGTCTCCCGGCGGATGTTCGATTTGGGAAGGCCTGAAGTGCCGATGTACGAGCGTCCGGTGGTCTCCAGACCACCCGTTGCCTGAAGGACCACCATGCCGTCGATGTCGCTCCTCCGACCGATTCCGCTCGCGACCCTCATCCTCGCGGGGGCCATTTTCGCCCACCGCAGCGGGATGGCGGCCGCCGCGAGCGCGCTTTCGCTCGCTCAGGACGCCGTGCCACCCACTGGCGTCGCCCCAGGCGCCCCCGGTGCACCAACCGGGACGCCCCCGGCGTCGGAAGGATCCGCGCCGTCGGACCCTGCCGCCAGCCCCTCGGCAGCCGCGACCGCTGCGACGCCACCTGCCGCGGCGGCGTCCGCTCCGCTCGTTCCCCCGACCGCCGAGCAGTTCGCCCTGTACCAGGAGCGGCTCGCCCGAAATCTCGCCCAACGCGCGCGCAGCATGCTGCAGCGCGAATACGTCTTCCTCGGCATGCTCGAGAGCGGCCAGTCGATGCTCGAGGTCGCGCTCGGCCTCGCCCCCGACAATCCCTTCCTCTGGCGCCTCGCCCTCGACTACGCCGTGAACCTCGAGGACGGCAGCCCGCAGGCGCAGGTGCTGCTCGGCCAAGCGCTCAACAGGCTCGGCAAGCTCGAGCCCGAGGACGAGTTGATCCGCCTGCGGCGGCTCCTGGCGCGGATCGAGACCAAGCAGACCGTCGAGGAGCGCGTGGCCCTGTACCGCCAGACGCTCGCGCCGGAATCCATCGAGCGGATCGGTCGGCCCGTCGCCGCGCGTCTTGCCTTCGACCTCGCGCTCCTCCTGCGTCGCAACGGTGATCAGGCGGGCTTCGAGGCCGAGTTGATTCACTCGCTCGACCTCGATCCCTACTTCCCGGAGGCTGCGGAGTTCGCCGCCGGCTACTTCCGGACGAAGGCGCCCGACGCCGTGGCCGAGGCGATGGCGCTTCGGCAGGCGCTGCTCGCCAATCCGACGCGTGAACCCGCCGCGATCGGCCTTGCGGAACTCTGCCTCAAGTCGGGGGCGTATCGAGCCGCCGCTTCGATCCTCAACGTCGAGGCGTCCATGCTCGAGACCAACTTCCCGGACATCGATTTCGACGCGATCCTGACCGATCTGATCATCGCGAGCTGGGGGTCGGGTGACACGCTGACCGCCCACGCCGTGGCGCAGAAGCGGCAGGACGCGCTCAACCGGGTGTTCCGGCAGACCCTCGAGCGCCAGGGAACCACGCTCTCGGTCGAGGAGCGCCGGAAGGTGGCGTACCCGATGTCGCTGCAGCTTGCGACCAGCTACGCCGCGCTTGTGCACGCGGAGAGGCCCGAGTCGGCGAGCGGACCGGTGAAGGGTGCCCAGGTCTCCGCGGAGACCACGCTGAAGGCGATGGAGCAGCAGAGCGCGAGCAGCGAGGAGATGGCACGCGCGATGCTCGAGGGCGCGTTCGTGCAGCTCTGGCTCGATGGCGATGTCGCGTTCGCGAGGGACCAGATCAAGAGCGCCGTGGCCATCGCTCCGCTTTCCGACACCGCGCAGGCTCGTTTCGACGGATGGCTTGCGTTTCGCGATGGCGACGCCGCGCGCGCGAAGCAGCTGCTCGCACCCGTCGCCGAGCAGGATGTGGCCGCGCGGCTCGGACTGGCGCTTGCCGAGGAGAAGGCGGGGGACGTCAAGGCCGCCGCACGGCATCTTCTCGAGGTCGCACGGTCGAATCCGGCCGCAGCCATCGGGCTCTGGTCGCGCGACCGGCTGCGTCGGCTGCTGGGAAGCGATGTGAACGTGATCAAGAGCGCCGAGGATGTGGAGCGCGCCGCGCAGTTGCCGCAGGACTTCCTCGACCTGATGTCGAATACCGCCGGCAAGATCCTGCTGAGGATCCAGCCGCGCAACGCCAACATCGCCCCGTGGGACCCGATGATCTTCGACATCGAGATCTCGAATCGGAGCCGCTGGCCGCTCGCGATCACGCCCGATGGTCCGATCGCCGACACCGCGACCGTCACGGCGAACGTCAACGTGCCCGGACAGCGCGGGACGTTGCCGCCGTTCGCGCTGCTCGCGCTCAACCGGCGCTTCTCGATCCCGCCGGGCGAGAGCCTCAAGGTCCCCATCGATGTCTCGCTCACGGACGCGAGCTTCGCGATGCGCGACGATGCGCTCAGCGGCGCGTTCGTCTCGATCCACCCCATCGTCAACTGGCGCACCACCGATCGCGGGCTCGAGCCCGGGCCGCTCGGCGTCGAGGCCGAGTCGCCGCTCATCCACGTGCGCGGCGAGAAGATCTCGGTCGATTGGATCGAGCAGTCGAAGGCGATGCTCCGCGACGCGTCGCGCGCACCCGATCCGGAGCGCATGGCCGCCGTCGCGGGCCTCCTGCTGCGCGTCTCGAAGGAGCCCACCAAGTACTCGCCGGAGGAGCGCTCGGCCCTCGAGGGAGTTCCCGAGCTTCTCGCCGAGGCGGCCCTGCGGCTCTGGCCCGAGGCGCGTGCGTGGCTGATCTTCGCGGTGCCGAAGGGAGGCCTGCGGGAACTCTCCGTGTCGGCGGGCGATCTTGCCGCTGCACCCGGAGCGTCGGGCGGCACTGCACCCGGCGCGTCGGGCGGCACCGCGCCCGGAGCATCGGGCGACGCACAGGCAGGAGGTGCGCAGGGCGAGGCGCCGCGCGTGATCCGTGGACTCGAGAACGTCTCGGCGGCCCCCGAACTCGCACCGCTCGACGCGGTGCTCGCGGGCGACGATCACCCGCTCGTGCGCATGGCGTGGATCTCGGTGCGCGTGAAGCGGCCGGAGGACCAGCTGCTGCTGAAGACGCTCGAGCATCCCGACGCGCGCACCGCGCGATTCGCGCGGGACTTCCAGGGCTGGATGAACGATGTGCAGGAAGAGCGCCGCCGAAAGCTCAACCTGAGCAAGTGAACCCCGTGCCGAGCTCGTGAACCCCGCTCCGCCGCCAGCACCGCGTTCCGACCATCCGGCTGGAGCCGAGACCTTGCGGGCGCGCGGCTGGATGCGCTGGCTCGGACTCGGGATCGGCGTGGCGTGTCTTGCGGGAGCGATCGTCGTCGCGATGCGCGAGCGCACGGCGCTCGAGGCGGCCCTCGACGCCCTTCGCGCGGCGCGGCCTTCGGCGGTCGCGCTCCTCCTTCTCGGCTTCCTCGCCGGGATCCCGCTCACCGCGGCGCTCTTCGTCCTCCTCATCCGCCGCTTCGCGCGCGTCGGGTTCGGCGAGATGCTGGCGCTGATCTCGGCCACTTCGCTCGCGAACATGCTTCCGCTGAAACCCGGCCTGATCGGGCGCGTGGCATGGCACCGCGTGCACCACGGGGTCCGCGCGACCGACACGCTGCGCACCGTGGTCGAGGCGATCCTGCTCAGCGCGCTGGTCGCCGCGCTGATGCTCGCGGCCGTGCCCGTGCTGCGCGCGGTCGGTGCGCCGGTCGCGCTCGCGCTGCTCGCTCCCGCGCTCCCGGCGGTCGTGGGCATCCTGCCGCGCGCGCGCACGTTCGCCGCCGCGCTCCTCGTCCGCCAGTGCGAGTTCGCGGTGTCGGTCGGACGCTACGCGATCGCGCTCGAGCTGGTGGGCGCGGTCGCGCGCGACACCGTGGCAGGCTCCATGGCAGGCTCTATGTCAGCCTCCATGTCAGGCTCCATGGGCAACACAGCGGCCGGATCCGCCGGCGTCGCGATCGAGACGGCGATCGTCCTCTCGTGCGCGTCGGCGGTGGCCACGCTCGTGCCGTTCGTCTCGAACGGACTCGGCCTGCGCGAATGGACGACGGCGCTCATCCTGCCGGCGCTCGATGCCGGAACGTTCGCGGCGGGAGTCTCGGCCGAACTGGTGCTGCGCGCGGCGGAACTCCTCGTCACCGTGCCGGCGGGCCTGGTCGGTGGCGCGTGGCTCGCGCGGCGCGCCCGCGACGTCAGCTCGACGCGACGCGCGCCCTGAGCGGAGCACCCACGCCCGCGCGCGTCTTCAGGTGATCGAGCACGTTCATGAAGTTGATGTACGCGTCGTACGGCGAGTCGTACGGCGAGAAGTACTTGTGGACGTCGCCGTCCGACCAGTACTTCGTGCACATGTAGTACAGGTGGTCGCTCGTCGTGAGCTTGCGCCAGTCCTCGAGGATGTACGGATCGCCGGCGGCGTGACGCTCCTTCACGGGCGCCTCGAGCGCGTACAGCTCCGCGGCCGCGCCATCCTGGATCGGATTCCCGAGCCACGCCGAGAGATCGCGCTCGCTGTCGGCCCACGAGATGAAGTCCTTCACGTCGTACTCGCCGACGGGCTCGTGGCAGTCGAGGATCTGCGACGGCGTGAGGAAGTCGTTGTGGCCCGAGTTCGTGTCGTAGACCGCGCCGGGCAGCGCGTCGAGGAACTCGAAGATGCCCGTGTCCGCCCACTGGTGCTCGCCGAACGTCTCGTAGTCCATGAACAGGTTGCACATGTAGCCGTCGCCGTTGATCTGGTTCACCCAGCCGGCGAACTTCTCGGCGGTGAGCGGCCATTCCTTCCAGCCGCGGTTCGAGAAGCGGAACGCGACGTCGTCGGAGAGGCGGTAGTTCTTGAGGAGCAGCTTCACCGGACGATCCTCGAGCGGACCGTCGCCGGGAGGCGCGTAGAGGTAGTTCGGCGAGCGGAAGCCGAGCAGCCGGTCCACGCCCTCGCAGAGGATCGCGCGGTGCTGGCCGCGTCGCGCGATGTGCGCGGCGAGCTCGTTCGAGTAGATGAGCTCGGTGTTGCGGAAGACCTTCGGCGTGACGCCGAAGACCTCGCGCATCCGCTTCTGGTGGTGGTCGACCTGCGCGTCGAACTCGGCGCGCGAGAAGAGGAACGAGAGCGAGTGGTGGCTGGTCTCGCCGATCAGCTCGCATGCGCCGGTGTCGACGAGCGCCTTCAGCGTGTCGACGACGTCGGGCGCCCACATGAGGAGCTGCTCGAGCGCCGTGCCCGTGATCGAGTACGAGCAGCGGAAGCGCCCGTCGTGGCGTCGCACGAGGTCGAGCATCTTCTGCGTCGCCGGGCGATAGCACTTGTCCGCGACCTTGCGGAGGATGCGCTCGTTCGCGTCGTTGTCGAAGTAGAACGGGTCGGTCGAGAACACCGAGTAGCGGCGCAGGCGCCAGGGCTGGTGGAGCTCGAAGTAGAAGCAGACGCTTGCCATGCGCGCAGGGTACCTCGCGAAAGGTTCAGACGCCGTAGTGGGAGCGGTACCACGCGACGAATCGCGCCACACCCTCTTCGACCGGCGTGGATGGACGGAAACCGGTGTCGGCCGCAAGCGCCGTCGTGTCCGCGAACGTGTCGGGCACGTCGCCGGGCTGCATGGGCAGCATCTCCATGATCGCGCTGCGTCCGGTCGCCTTCTCGATGGCGCGGATGTAGTCGAGCAGCTCGACCGGGCGGGAATTGCCGATGTTGTAGACCCGCCACGGAGCCGACGAGGTTCCCGGATCCGGCTGCGCGGGATCGAACGACGGATTCGGCCGCGCGGGACGGTCGAGCGTCCGGATCACGCCCTCCACGATGTCGTCGACGTAGGTGAAGTCTCGCCGGTGATGGCCGTGGTTGAAGACCTGGATCGGCTTCCCCTCGAGGATGTTGCGCGTGAAGAGGAAGAGCGCCATGTCGGGCCGGCCCCACGGGCCGTAGACCGTGAAGAAGCGCAGGCCCGTCGTCGGAAGACCGAAGAGGCTCGAGTAGGTGTGCGCGAAGAGCTCGTTCGCCTTCTTGCTCGCCGCGTAGAGCGACAGCGGGTGGTCGACCGAGTCGCTGACCGAGAAGGGGAGCTTCGCGTTGCCGCCGTACACCGAGCTCGAGCTCGCGTAGACGAGGTGCGCGCAGCCCTCGCCGCGCGTGAAGGCGCCACGGCAGCCCTCCAGGATGTTCTGGAAGCCGACGATGTTCGACTGGATGTACGCGTGCGGATTCTCGAGCGAGTAGCGCACGCCAGCCTGCGCGGCGAGATGCACCACCGACCGGAACCGCCGCGACGCGAACAGATGCTCCATGCCGCCGCGGTCCGCGATGTCGAGGCGCTCGAACGCGAAGCCGCGCCGCTGCTCGAGCCGCGCGAGGCGCGCGAGCTTGAGATTCGGGTCGTAGTAGTCGTTGATGTTGTCGACGCCGACGACCTCGTCGCCCCGGTCGAGGAGCGCCTGCGCGACATGCGAGCCGATGAAGCCCGCGCAGCCTGTGACGAGAATCGCCATCGGGTTCCGTCCGTCCGACACCATCATGCTTCCGGTGGGCGACACATGTCGTTCCGCGCCGGCGTCTCGCGAGTCTACATCGGTTCCGATCGGCTCATGCGACGGCCGCGCGCGTCGGTGCGAAGGCGCGTTCGATCGCCGCGACGACGCGCGACAGATCCTCGTCCTCCATCGCGCTTCCCGAGGGCAGGCAGATTCCCTGTTCGAAGAGCCGTTCGCAGACGGGGCGGCGTCCGCGCTCGTGCGCGAACATGCGGCATCCCTCGAAGAGCGGCTGCGCATGCATCGGCTTCCAGGTCGGACGCGCCTCGATGCGCTCGGCCGCGAGGGCGGCGAGCAGTTCGTCGCGCGTGGTGGACGCGCGCGCGGGATCGATCGTCATCGCCGAAAGCCAGCGGGTCGAGCGGCTCCACACGGGTTCGGGCATGAAGCGCACGCCTGCGCGCGACGCGAACGCCGCCTCGTAGCGGGCGAAGTTCGCGCGTCGGCGCGCCACGCGGTCGGGGAGCGCGAGCAGCTGCCCGCGTCCGACGCCCGCGCAGAGATTCGACATCCGGTAGTTGAAGCCGGCGACCGTGTGCTCGTAGTGCGCCTCGGTTCGCGTGCCTGCGTGGCGAGGAAGCGCGCGCGCTCGACGAGCGCCGCGTCGCTCGAGACCAGCATCCCGCCGCCCGAGGTCGTGATGATCTTGTTGCCGTTGAAGCTGAACGCGGCGACCTTGCCGAACGTGCCGCAGCGGCGGCCGTGGACCGTCGCGCCGAGGCTCTCGGCGGCGTCCTCGAGGATCGGGATGTCCCACTCGTCGCAGATCGCCTCGATCGAGCCGTAGTCGCAGCCCTGTCCGTAGAGATCGACCGCGATCAGCGCGCGCGGCCGGCGTCCTTCCGCGTCGAGCGTGGCGATCGCATCGCGCAGCGCCGAGGGCGAGAGGTTCCAGCTCGCCTCGTCGCTGTCGACGAACACGGGCTCGGCACCGAGCTGGCGGATCGGATTCGCGCTCGCGACGAAGGTGAAGCTCGAGCAGAGGACGCAGTCGCCCGGTCGCACGCCGAGCAGCATCAGTCCGAGGTGGATCGCGGCGGTGCCTGAACTCGTGGCGCAGCAGTGGAGCCGCGCGCCGTTCGTGCCGAAGCCGAGGTACTCCGACATCTCGCGCTCGAAGCCGTCGACGTTCGGGCCGAGCGGGGCGACCCAGTTGGTGCGGAACGCATCCTCGACGAAGCGCTGCTCGGCGCCCGACATGTGCGGCGGCGAGAGCAGGATGGGCTTGGCGCGGGGGTCGAGCATGGGGGTACCTCGGAGGGGACAATGCGTCCCCGGGTCATTCCCTATCGGCATTCCGAAGTCCGCCGGGCAAGCCGTTCCGATGAAATGGTTATGCGCAACTTCGGTTGCCACGGGACCCCCGGGCGGGGGCGACCCGCGCCGGGATCCTGCGGGCGCGACGGCGGGGCCGGGGTTGGGCCGGGCGGCCGCGTCAGTTCGACGCGAGCCAGCTCTCGAACATCAGGACGCACCAGATCTCGGAGGCCTCCCCTCCACGGCGGCCTGCGAGGGTTTCCGCCCAGAGGCGGCGCACCGCGGCCGGGTCGAGATGAGCCTCGCGGGCAAGTCGTGCGGGGTCGAGCAGGTCCTCGGCCCACCCGCGCAGCGGTCCACGCAGCCAACGGAGGAGTGGCACGGAGAAGCCGGTCTTCGGCCGGTCGACGAGGGTGCGCGGCACGCGGCGCTCGAGCACGCGGCGCAGGATCCACTTCCGCTCGCCACCGCGAATCCGCATCGAGGGCGGGAGCCGGAACGCAAGTTCCGCGAGCACCGGGTCGAGCAGCGGTTCGCGCGCCTCGAGCCCGAACGCCATCGTCGCGCCGTCGACCTTGGTCAGGATGTCGTCGGGGAGGTAGCGACCGATGTCGGCGAGCATCATCCGAACGACCGGGTCGAGCGACGGATCGATGCCCCGGAGCGCGTCGGAGGCGACGGGATCCTCGGATCCGGCGCCTGGCACGAGCCGATCCGCGTCGTCGGACACCCGTGCGAGCGTCGCGTGGATCGCGCCGAGCGCATCGAGCCCGACCACGCGCGCGAGCTTGTGCGCGCGGTCGCCCGCACGATCGAAGGGAAGGCCAGGTACCGATCGGCCGATCGCATTCGCCGCGCCGCGCGGGATCGCGCGCAGGATCCGCGCGAGCGCGGGCCGCATCGCGGGCGGAAGCCGCGCGAGCCGCGCCGCGAGCGCCGGTGCGTGTCCGTAGCGGTAGTAGCCGCCGAAGAGTTCGTCGCCGCCGTCGCCCGTCAGCACGACCTTCACCCGCGCCGCAGCCTCGCGCGCGACGAGCATGGAGGGGATCTGCGAACTGTCGGCGAAGGGCTCGTGCCATCCGCGCATCGCCGACATCGCGCCGAAGCGAGCGGCGTCGTCGGAGGCGATCCGGAGCACGACGTGCTCGGCGCCGAGATGCCGCGCGACCGCCGCCGCGTGCCCGGTCTCGTCGAAGTCGGGGTCGTCGGTCCCGACCGTGAACGCGACCACCGGCCGCGACGACTGCGCCTGCATCGCGGCGAGCACCACCGCCGAGTCGATGCCGCCCGAGAGAAACGCGCCGACCGGGACATCGGCGACCATGCGCAGACCGACGCTCTCCGCAATGGCGGCGTCGACCGCGTCGATCGCGTCCGCATCGCTCCCCGCGAAGGGCTCGCGTGCGCCTCGGTGGGCGAGCGGCTCGGCGCTCCACCAGCGCGCGATGCGCGCTTCGCCCGTCCCGAGGTCGAGCCGAAGCGCGTGGCCCGGCGCAAGCGTGCGCGCCTCTCGGTGGATCGACATCGGCGACGGAACGCAGCCGAAGCTCATGTACGCGTGCAGCGCGCGCCGGTCGATCGATGCGCGGAACGAGGGATGCGCGCGGAACGCCCCGGGTTCGCTCGCGAAGAGGAGCGCGGCGCCCGCAGGCACCGTGAAGTCGCCGTCGGCGAGCGCGTGTCCGTGCGAGAGCGCGTAGCGGCACGGCTTCACGCCGAAGCGGTCGCGCACCAGCCACAGTGCGCGCTCGGAGCGGTCGACGAGCGCGAAGGCGAACATCCCGCGCAACGCGTCGAGTGCCGAGGGCATCCCGATTGCCGCGGGCATGCCGAGCGCCGAGATCGCGGCGAGCAGCGCCTCGGTGTCCGAGCGGCCGCGGAACGCGCCGTCCGCGCCGAACCGCGCGCGCAGCTCGGCATGGTTGTAGATCTCGCCGTTGAAGACGATCTCGTAGCGACCGCAGGCGGAGCGCATCGGCTGCGCGCCCATCTCCGAGAGGTCGAGGATCGACAGTCGCCGGAACGCGAGGCCCACGCCCGTCGACGCGTCGAAGGCGATGCGTTCGTCGTCGGGCCCGCGGTGCGCGAGCGATGCCGCCATCGCGCGCAGCGTGCCGGCCGGATCGGCCGTCACGCCCGCTCGATCGACGAAGCCCGCGAATCCGCACATGCCGCGAGGGTATCACGCGCCGAGCGCGTCGATGATCGCGGCGTTCACGCGCCGCACGTCGAAGTCGGCCGCCTTCCGACGCGACGCCGCTCCCATCGCGGCCACGCGCGCCGGGTCCGTCGCGAGCGCGAGGCATGCCTCCGCAAGCGCCGAGGCATCGCGCGGCGGGACCAGGAGCCCGTTCACGCCGTGATCGACGGTCGCGCGGCAGCCCGGAGCGTCGGTGGTCACGATCGCGCGGCCGGTGGCGAGCGCCTCGAGCGCCGATTTCGGCGTTCCCTCGCGGTAGGAAGGCAGCACGAACACGCTCGCCGTCGCCAGCTCGTGCCGCGGATCGTCGACCCGTCCGGCGAACTCGAGGACTCCCTCGCGCACCCAGCCGTCGACCTCGCCCCGCGTGACCGCCGAGGGATTCGCATCGATCCAGCCGACGAGCCGGAAGCGCGCGTCGGGTCGCCGCGCACGCACGATGCGTGCGGCCTCCGCGAACTCGCGCACGCCCTTGTCGGCGAGGAGCCGCGCGACCAGCGTGAAGACCGGCGGCCCCGCGGGCGGCGCGACCTCCGCGAACCGCTCGAGGTCGACGCCGGAGCCCGCGCACATGCGCACGTCGCGCACGCCGTCGAGGAGATCGCGGCGCGCGAACTCGAGCCGATCGTCCTCGTTCTGGAAGAACAGCGTCGTCGTCCCGCGGATCGCGCCGCGATAGAGGCGCGTCGCGGCCAGGCGCGCGATGCGGGCCTTCAGGGTGGTGCCGATGAAGGCGTATCCGAGCCCCGTGATCATCGCCACGCGTCGTGGCACGCCGCACGACGCGGCCGCCGGGATCGCGTGAAAGACCGGTTTTGGATTCGCGGCGAAGACGCCGTCGGGCGCGAGCCGGGCGAACAGCGCGCGGTAGTGTCGTCGCGCGCGCCACTCGCCGAGCGGATTCATCGAGGCGCGTGCGTACGGCGCGAAGTCGGTCTCGGCGCCGAGCGCCGCGAGTTCGTCGCGTATGCGCTGGGCAGGAATCCCGTCGGGCAGCGTCGTCGAGACCACCACGCGGTGGCCGCGCGCGGCGAGATCGCGCACGAGCGCGCCTCGGAAGGCAACGACGGTGTCACCGATGGTGTTGACGACGACGTACGTGCCCATGCGTGCGCGCGGGAGCTCCGCGCGATGCCCACTATACTCGCCACCCCATGCGACTCACGTACGGCGTGGTGACCGCGACCCTCAACGCCCGCGCGTCGCTCGCGCGGTCGCTGTCGTCGACGCTCGCGCAGTCGCGCGCACCGGACGAGGTCGTGGTGATCGACGGGGGCTCCTCCGACGGGTCGACCGAGCTTGCCGAGGAGATCCTCGCGGATGCCCGGTCCGCACGTCCGCAGATCGCTGGATCGCGCGCCTATCGCACGATGCGCCAGGAGGGAACGGGCATCGCGAACGCATGGAACGAGGCGATCGACGCCCTTGCATCCGACGTCGTGTTCCTCGTGAACGCCGACGACGCGCTCGAGCCCGGCGCCGCGGAGGCCGTGATGGACGCGTTCGAGCGCGATCCGGAGGTCGACATCGTGCACGGCAACGCGCGCTTCATCGCCGCCGACGGGCGCGCGCTCGGCATCGTGCGTCCGGGCGTGTTCGCGCGCCTCGGCGTGCGGTGCCGCACGATGCACTGCGCCACGATGGTCCGGCGACGCGTGTACGACCGGCTCGGGGCGTTCGATGGCTCGTACCGCACGGCGCTCGACTTCGACTTCATCGAACGCTGCCATCGCGCCGGCGTTCGCTTCCTCCATCTCGACACGACGCTTGCGACCTTCTCGCTCGGAGGCGTGTCCAACACGCGGCTCTCGCTCGCCGATCGCGAGATGCTCGAGATCGGCCTTCGCCACTCGCGGACGAAGGTCCTGCCGCTCGCGGCCTTCCTCGCGCGCCGCGCGCTGCTCAGGCCGATGCGTCTGGCGGGGTTCGACCTCTGGTCGCGCGCCGAGGCGAACCGATCCTGAGGCCGCGTGCCCGGGGGATGTGGTAGAACCGCGGCATGCGCATCGTGCATCTCTCGACGAACGAGTCGGCCGGCGGCGCCGCGCGCGCGGCGCACGGGCTGCATGCATCGCTCGTCGCCGAGGGCGCGGATAGCCGGATGCTGGTCCTCGAGCGGCAGTCGGACGACGGGCGCGTCGCGGTGGCCGAGGTCGGCGACGCCGAGCGGCGCGCGTGGGCGGTGGTCGAGGAGCGGTGGATCGCGCGCGAACGGACGAAGGTGTCCAACACGCTCTTCTCGACCGGCGCGCCGGGCGCCTGTCCCGCGCGTCACCCCTTCGTCCGCGAGGCGGACGTGATCAACCTCCACTGGGTTCCGCGCCTTGCCTCCGCGCGCGACATCGGCGACCTGCTTGCCCTCGGGAAACCCGTCGTCTGGACGCTGCACGACGAGTGGGCGTACACGGGCGGGTGCCACTATGCGTCGGGTTGCGGGCGCTGGCGCACGGCATGCATGGCATGCCCGCAGCTCGCCCGCGATCCGCACGGGCTTGTCGAAGCGGTCTTCGCGTCGAAGCGCCTCGCCTACGCGCGCGGCGCGCTCACCGTGGTCGCGCCGAGTCGCTGGCTCGCGCGCCGCGCGGGGGAGAGCGCGCTTCTCGCGGGCTGCCGCGTCGAGTGCATTCCGTACGGAGTCGATCTCGCGACCTTCGATCCCGTGCTGCGCGAGGAGGGGCGCGCGCGCCTCGGCGTCGTGGCCGACGACATCCTCGTGCTCTTCTCCGCCGACGCCGCCGCCGAACGGAGGAAGGGCTTCGCCGAACTGACCCGCGCGCTCGACGTGGCCGCGGGGATCCTTCCCGCGACCGTCGCCGCCCGGCTCCGCTTCGTCGTTCTCGGCGAGACCGCGGGCATCGCGATGCGGCCGGGTTCCATCGCACCCGGCCGGGTGATGGATCGGCGCACGCTCGCGTCGATCGTGGCCGCGAGCGATCTCTTCGTGCTGCCGTCGCTCGAGGACAACCTTCCGAACGGGATCCTCGAGGCGCTGGCCTGCGGCACGCCGTGCGTGGCGTTCGATGCGGGCGGCGCGCCCGACATGCTCGCGAACTCTCCCGGCTCCGAACTCGCTCCGGTGGGCGACGTGCATGCGCTCGGCGCGTCGATCGCGCGTGCGATCGGCAACGTGGGCCTGCTGAGGCCGCTGCGCGGCGGGATTCGCGCCGACGCCGAGCAACGCTACGCCCCGCGGCTTCAGGCGCGCGGATACCTTGCGCTCTACGACGAGCTGCTGGCAGCTCGATCCGAGACAACGCCCGCAGGTCACGCCGCTCCATGACGCAACCCTCCGTGACACCGCCGACCGATCCGCTCGAGCGAAGCGCGCTCGCCGCGCTCTCGGAGGAGCTCTCCGCCCGCATCGCGGCGCTCGAATCGGAGCGCGACGCGCTGCGCGCGCAGGTCTCGTCGGGTCGAGCGCTGCTCTCCCTGCTCTCGGCCCGCGTCAAGGCGCGCCTCGGCCTCGGCGGAACCGGCGGCGCGATCGCCGGAGCCGGTTCCGGCATCCCGCTTCCGACCGGCCATGCACTCGGACGCGCGCACGCCCGCGGCGTGCGCATCGCGTCGATCATCGACGTGGGCGCCTCGGACGGTCAGTGGACCGACATGTGCCGCGGCGTCTTTCCCGACGCGCGGGCGCTGCTCCTCGAGGCGAACGAAGCGCATCTGCCCGCGCTCGAGCGCTTCGCCGCCGGACGGAGGGGCATCGAGGTCGCGATCGCGGCGGTCGGCCCCCAGCGCCGGCAGCTCTGGTTCGAGCGGACGCCCGATCCCTACGGTGGCCGTATCCACGAATCCCGCATCCGCCCCGAGTTCCTGCCGCTGCCGGGCACCACGATCGATCACGAGGTCGCGAGCCGCGGGCTCGTCGGCCCCCATCTCATCAAGCTCGACACGCACGGATTCGAGATCCCGATCCTCGAGGGCGCGCTCGAGACGATGCGCGATGCACAGCTCGTGGTGGTCGAGTGCTATCCGTTCCGCCTCGGAAACGGCGCGCCGCTCCTCCACGAGTTCTGCGCCTGGATGTGGGACCACGGATTCATGATGCTCGACCTCGCGGAGCCGCTCTGGCGCGCCCGCGACGGTTGCCTGTGGCAGGTCGACCTCGTCTTCTCGCCGCGCACGCGTCCCGAATGCGGGGTGAACTCGTGGAGTTGAGCCCCAACCCCGCCGATGGCGCGTCGCGAGCGTCCGCTTCCTCCGAGGTCGACGGCCTTCCCCTCGTGTCGGTCGTCACGCCCAGCTTCAACAGCGCGAAGTTCATCGAGCGGACGATCCACTCGATCCACGGCCAGGGCTATCCGCGCATCGAGCACGTGCTGATGGACGGCGGCTCGGGCGACGGCACGATGGAGATCGTCGACCGCCATCGCGCGCGCTTCGCGCACGTGGAGAGCGGACCCGACAAGGGGATGTACGACGCGATCCACCGCGGCTTCGCGCGCACCACCGGCGACATCATGACGTGGCTCAACTCGGACGACGAGTGGCTGCCCGGCACGCTGAAGACGGTGGTGCGGCTGTTCCGCGAGTTTCCCGAGGTCGAGTGGCTCACCAGTTCGTTCCCGAGCGCGATCGACGAGGAGGGGGCGACGATCGCCACGTCGCGCCTCTCCGGCGTCAGTCGCAAGGGCGTCGACCGCGGCGAGAACCTCCCCTGCGGACGCTGGTTCGCCGACGGATTCATCCAGCAGGAGTCGACGTTCTGGCGACGGTCGCTGTGGGAGCGCGCGGGCGCGCGACTCGACACGTCGCTGCAGCTCGCCGGCGACTACGAACTCTGGTCGCGCTTCATCCGGCATGCGCCGCTCTGGTCGGTCGAGGTGCCGCTGGGGCTCTTCCGCCGCCGCGCCGGACAGAAGTCGGCGGTCGCGCTCTCGTCGTACTTCGACGAGGCGCTCGGCGTCTTCCGTCGCGACGGAGGGCGCGCTCCCACGCGGTTCGGTTCGCTCGTGCGCGTCGGCATCCGGCGCCACATGCCGCCGCCGTTCCGCCATCACCTCGGCCGATTCCACCTGTTCGAGCGCCGACCGTTCCTGAAGTACGACTGGGCATCGTCGCGCTGGGTGCGGGCATGGCAGTGACGTCGGCGCGTCGGCTGCTCGTCGATGCATCGGCGCGGCTCGCCGCACGCGGTGCACTGCGCGTCGTGTTCCTCGCCGACCTCGGATTCGAGTTCGGCGCGGGGACCGCGATGCGGCGGCAGGCGCAGAGCCTCCTGCTCGATGGTCACGACGTCGGCATCGTCTGCTGCGGACGGATGGAGGAGGGGCGCGTCGTCGACGCGCGCGATCCAGGGCGCGAGTCGCTCCAACCGCGCGGACAGGCGCTTCGCGGAGCATGGCTCGGCATCCGCTCGGTGCCCGCGGCGTACTGCATCGGCCCGCGTCGCCCGCGCGTCGTCGATCCACGCGTGGTCGACGCGGTGGCTTCGCTCGCGCCGGACCTCGTCGTCGTCGGCAACCTGCATTGGGCGGGGTGGTCGGTCTCGCTGCTCGCCGCGCTCGTCGATCGCGGCATCGCGACCGTCGCGTACATGCACGACCTGTCGTTCGTCACCGGCCGATGCGCGCAGCCCTACGCCTGCGAGCGCTTCCGCACGCGCTGCGACGAACGCTGCCCGACCGCCGCGCAGTACCCGGCGCTCGCGCCCGCGCTCATCGCCGACGAGTGGATGCTGCGTCGGCACGTCTTCGTCGAGCGAGGTGTTCCGATCGTCGCGAACAGCGGTTGGACACGGCGGGCGGCGCTCGAGTCGCTCGGCGAGGGAGCGCATGTCGACCGTGTTCCGCTCGGCGTCGACACCGCGTCCTTCGCGCCGATCGACCGCGGTGTCGCACGCGCGGCGCTCGGGATCGCCGGGCACGGGCACGAGCGCGCGCCGCTCGTCGTCTTCGGATCGGTCGATGCGGCGCTCCCCGAGAAGGGCGGACCGGTGCTCGCCCGCACGATCGAGCTCATGCGCGGCGAGCACGTGCGCTTCGCATGCTTCGGCCATCGCAGCGATGCGTTCCCGAGCGCGATTCCGCTCGGATTCGTGGGCGACGAGCGGCTCATGCCGCTGATCTACGGCGCGGCGGACTGCTATCTCACGCTCTCCGCGGTCGAGAGCTTCGGACAGACGGCCCTCGAGGCGGCAGCGTGCGCGCGGCCGATCGTGTCGCTGCGCGGCGGCGGCATCGTCGAGATCGCCGTCGACGGCGTGAACGCCGTCACGCTCTCCGACGCCGAGCCCGAGGCGGTGGCGCGCGCGATCCGCGCGGTCACGGGCAATGCGGCGCGAGCCGCCGAGATGGGTGCGGCGGGGCGGGCACTCGCCGAATCGAATCACTCGCTTGCCGCGCAGGCGGCGGCGTGGCGCGCGTGGATCATGTCGTGGAGTCAGCCGCGGGATGAACCCGGGAAGCAACCGAAGGGCGGTGACGTGTGCCGCTGATCCAGCATGCGCTGCGCGCCGCGCTCGAACCGAGGCCGCCGGACGAGATCGATCCGATCCCGCGCGATCCGCGCGACCGGGACGAGATTCCGCTCGTGACGGTCGTCACCATCTGCCTCAACCGCGTCTCGTCCATCGCGCGCACGATCGATGCGGTGCGCGCGCAGACCTATCCGAACATCGAGTACATCGTGCTCGACGGCGGCTCGACCGACGGGACCGTCGAGGTGATCCGCGCGAACGCACACCGCATCGACTTCTGGCGCAGCGGCCCGGACGCCGGTCTCTACGCCGCGCTGAACGAGGGTGTCCGGCGTGCGCGGGGGCGGTTCGTCCAGTTCGCGCACTCGGACGACTGGATGGAGCCGGACCAGGTGGAGCGCGCGGTGAAGGCGGCGACGTTCGTCTACGCCGACATCGCGCACGGCGATCTCCTGCTGCATGAGCAGGGGGGCCTCACGCATCACCTCCGCGGCGAGCAGGAGTGGATGCCGCTGCGCGTCGCCGAGTTGCCGCGCATCCTCCATCCGACGGTGCTCGCGCGCCGCCGTGTCTTCGAGGCGATCGGCCTCTTCCGGACCGACCTGCGCATCGCGGCCGATGCCGACTGGCTGCTGCGCGCCGCGCATGCGGGCATGGTCTTCCGCCACGATCCCGATATCCGCACGAACATGAGTGCCGGGGGTATCAGCACGGTGCGCCAGCAGCTGGCGCTCGCGGAGGGTGCCGCCGTGTTCTTCCGCGAGCCCGCGCGGCGCACACGACTCGTCGCCGGTGCGATCCTTCTTCTCGGCACGGTCACGCCGGGCATCGCGTCCATCT
>JAJTGL010000136.1 GCA_021297795.1 Planctomycetaceae bacterium | reverse complement strand
TCGGCCGAGCCGAGCCGGTACACCGTCTGCCCGTCGACCTTCAGCACCTCGACGACCTGCGGCTCGAGGTCGTCCTTCGCGTCGGTTCCCTGCTGCACGCGCAGGTTGGGCGACAGCTTCGATTCGTTGGAACCCGCGCCGGTCGTGAAGATGAAGAACGACAGCAGGAGGAACGTCGCGTCGATCATCGACGCGAGGTTCAGCTCGGGCTTCCGGTCGCCGCCGTGACGCTTGAATCGCATGTCAGCGGCTCCTTTCGGTCGCGAGGCGGATGGCGGAGAGGCCGCGACCGCTGAGGCGATTGAACACGGCGTTGAGCTGCGCCGCATCGGCCGAGCGGTCGGCACGGATGAGGGGCTTCAGGCGGTCGACCCCACCGGCGCGCGCGACGGCTTCGTCGACAAGTCCGTCAAGCGCCTCGAACGAGACCACGGAACCGTTCACCTCGACGCTGCCATCGGCGAGCACGTTGATGGTGAGCCCTGCCTGCTCGACCTCCTTCGCCTCCTCGCCCTTCTCCTTCGGAAGCGCGAGATCCGAGCGCGTCACCTGCGCCATCTGCGCGGTCACCAGGAAGAAGATCAGCAGCTGAAACACGATGTCGATCATCGGCGTCATGTCGATGGCGACGGTTCGGTTGCTGGACTTGTTCTTCTGGAACTGCACGGTTTGGGCCTGGTGGTGCGGCGAGGACGTTGGATGCGCGCCGGACGGCGCGGAGCGGACTGCCGGATGCGACCGTTACTTGCCGCCCTTGCGGGCGCCCTTCTCGACGAGCGTCACGATCTCGTCGGCGTTCGCCGCGCACTCGCCCGCGAGCGCGTCGACGCGGTTGCGGAGGTATCCGTAGATCGACACGCACGGGATCGCGACGACGAGACCCTGGAAGGTGGTGATGAGTGCGATCGCGATGTTCGAGGCGAGTTCCTCGTAGTAGCTCGCGTTGTTCGCCGCACCGGTGGCGACCGTGTCGAACGCGCCGATCATGCCCTGCACCGTGCCGAGGAGGCCGAGGAGCGGCGCGACCGATCCGATCGTCGCGATCACATCCATCGTGCGGTAGAGCTTGGCCGTCTCCTCCGCGCCCGCCTCCTCCATCGCGGCCTTGATCTCGAAGGCGCCGAAGGGCGAGCGGAGGAATCGCTTGAGCCCCGCGCCGATCACGCGCAGGTAGTAGCAGTCGTTCGCAGGGAGCGTCGAGTACTCGAGCGCGCCCTCGAGGTCGCCGCGCTCGACCATCTCGCGCACGGCCTGCACCTTCTCGGCCGGGATCAGCGCGGTGCGCCGGATCTGGACGAAGTGGATGACGACGAACGCCACCGCGACGACCGAGAGCAGCACGATGATGTAGCCGATGATGCCGCCGCCGGTGATGAACTTGAGCAGTGAACCGCCGCCGTTCGACTCGGACTCGGCGGCCTGCATGAGGATGGTGGGGATGATCGTCTGCATGTCGTGTCTCACTTTCCGCGCGTTCGGCGCCCGACGACGGGTCGCGTCGTCGGAGTTCGCCTGGGCCACGCGTGGCCCGCTGTGACCGGGCCCAGTTGCATCGGCCCGTCGAGATCATGTTGGCTTGACTCGCTTGCTCTCTCGTTCCTGTTTCCGGCGACTTCGCCGCGCCGCGGCTCGCCTTCACCGGCAGCACCCGCTGCTAGCGCTTCCCTCCCGCCGCGTCGCGCAGGCGCTCGTCGAGAATGGCCTCCACCTGCGTCGAGGAGACCTTGTCACCCGCGTCCTTCAGGAGCGCGACGGCCTCCTCGAGTGCATACGCATCCACGAGTCCGGTCTTGTCGAGACCGGATGCCGGAACCGCGAGAAGCGCAAGCGCCGCCTCCTCGAGCGCGCGGCCCCGTCCATCGCCCTGCGCGGCGCGCGCAAGGCGCGCGGCCTGGGCGCCCGCGGCGGCGAGCTTCCATGCGCCGAGATAGCCCGGCGGATCGGGCAGTGCACGTTCGAACTCGGCGACCGCGCGTTCGGCGCTGCGGCGATCGGGCGCCGTGAGAATCGTCTCGATGAGCCCGAGCGCGCGCACCGAAGGCGCGGCATCACGGCCCGGATCGGTGGCCGTGGCGAACGCGGCGCCAGGCTCGGTGGCCGACAGCATGCGCGCAAGCCGCGCGGCGCATTCGGCCGCAACACCAGCGGTCGCGGCCTCGCCCGCGCCTGGCTTCGCCACGGAGGACAGCGCCTCCGCCAGTTCCGCGCGACGCGATCCTGGCAGGAAGGGCGAGAGTTCGGGAAGGAGACCGGTGGTGTCGTCGAGCACGCCCGGCATCTGCGAGAAGCGCGACGGCTCGCCGTTCGAACCAATGCGGAGGCAGACGAACCACGGTTCGACCGCGGCGCGCAGATCCTGTCGCGCGAGCGCGCAGCGCAGGAGTCCTTCGGCGACCACCGCCGTCGTGGGGCCGTCCTGCAGGCGGTAGCGCTCCCAGTGCTTCGCAAGAAGCGGTTCGGCGAGCGCCTCGTCCCCGCGCTCGACGCGGATGCGTCCGCGCCAGAGGTCCTGACCGACCGCAAGTTCATTCTCAAGACCAACGATCGTCGCGCCCTCGACCGAGCGCACGAGATCCCACGGGATGACCACGGAGCCCTTCGTGCCTGGTTGCTGCACCTCGAGTCCGCGCAGTGCGGCCACGGCGCCGATGCCGGTGACCGGCTCGGCGTTGCCGCGCAGCGCGACGGTGATGTCGGCGAGGGCGTGCGGCGCGAACGCGAGCAGTGCGACGGGAGCCACGAGCACCGCAAGCGCACGGGAAAACGCGCGGGTTCCCGCAACGATCGAAGCGCTGGACGCCGAGGGCGACGCGCTCATGGACGAGTCCCCCCGCCGCCCGTGGGCACGAAGCGGAACACGCCGCGGTTCTCCTTCGCGATCTGCATGAGCGGATCCTTGCCCGCCTCGCTCGAGAAGCCGATGGTGTTGACGATCACGTCGCGCTTCAACTTGTCGGTGAAATCCTTCACGTGGTACGGCGTGTCGGCCGGGATCTCGCCGTCGGTGAGGAAGAAGACGACGTCGGGCGGCTCGGGAAGGCTGAACACGCGCTCGAAGGCCTGCAGCGGATAGGTGCCTCCCTGCGAGACCTGCTCCTGCAGCCACTGCCGCGTGCGCGCCATGTTGGAGCGCGTCGAGCGCAGCCAGTTGCCGGTGTCCCAGGGCGGGAGGATCGCGCCGTTCGAGTAGAGGACCACGTAGTACTGCGTCGAGTCGGGCAGCGCCGAGATCGAACGCGCGAGTTCGGAGAGCGCGGTCTGGATGCGGTTGTCCTGCTCCATCGAGCCCGACACGTCGACGATGTAGGCGAAGCGCGTACCGCGCCCGCCGACGCCGAAGAAGCTCGTGCCGCCGCCACCCTTGCCGCTTCCGATGCCGATGCCGCTACCCGCGCCGCCGGGGCCGACGATCGCGCCGACGCCGGGCGCCTCGATCGCGCCGAAGCTGTTCTCGCTCGGGTTGTCGCTCGCGAGGTCGTTCGAGAGGTTCGGCAGCGGGTCGATCTCGGTCGTGACCGGCCCCATCACGAGGGGCGACGGGTCGGGCAACTCGACGTCCTCGGTCGCGACCTCGACGGTCGGAGGGAGTTCCTGCAGCTTGAGCTCGACCGACGGCGGATCGGGGTCGACGCGCTCCGGAAGCTTGATCCACCAGAGTCGCAGCAGGATCAGCACGTGCACGACGATCGACAGCGCGAAGCCGAGGAGGAGGAGGTGCATCCACCGCTCCCGCACCATGCGCCGGCGCTCGATGCGAACGATCTCCTCATCGCTGAGGAGCGGAACACCCGCTCCTGGCTGCGATGCAGCCGCACCACCCTGCGGAGGTGGTGGCGGAGAGTTCGGGTTGGGGGGAGTGATGGCCACGAGTCCAGATACGCGGGAGACGAGCCCCGATTCTAGGAAATCCGGGCGTCCGCTGCCTCGTGCCGGGCCTCGACCGGGCCGCTCAGTTCGTCACGAGGGTGCCGATCCGCTCGCCCGCGACCACGCGCCGGATGTTTCCGGCGGTCTTGTAGTCGAACACGCACACCGGCAACTGGTGCTGCATGCACATCGTCAGCGCGGTGAGGTCCATCACGCCGAGCTGCTTGTCGATCGCCTCGCCGAACGTGAGATGGTCGTAGCGCGTGGCGGTCGGATCCTTCGCCGGGTCGGCGGTGTAGATCCCGTCGACCTTCGTGGCCTTGAGGAGCACGCTGGCGTTGAGTTCGATCGCGCGCAGGCTGGCGCAGGTATCGGTCGTGAAGAACGGGTTGCCGGTGCCGGCGACGAGGATGATGACGCGTCCCTTCTCGAGGTGGCGCACGGCGCGCCCGCGGATGAAGGGCTCGGCGACCGCGGGCACGTTGATCGCGCTCATGACGCGCGCGGGACGGCCCATTCCCTCGAGGGCCTCCTTCAGTGCAAGACCGTTGATGACCGTTCCGAGCATGCCCATGTAGTCGGCGGTCGACTGGTGCACCACGCCGTCCTTGGCCATGCGCGCGCCACGGATGATGTTTCCACCGCCCACGACGACCGCGATCTGGCCGCCGAGCTCGCAGGCTGCGGAGATTTCCCCGGCGATGACGCGGAGTTCGGCGGTGTCGATGCCGAGCTGCCCGACGGGCGCGAGGCTTTCTCCGCTGATCTTGAGCACGAGCCGCTGGGGAACCTTGGTGGAGGGCATCGCCGCATTGCATCCGCTCCGGCGCGCGCGGTCAAGGCGCGTTCGCGTGCGGATTCCGCCGCGAAGAGCCGCGGAGAGCCGCGGAGAGCCGCGCGGCTCCCCTGCTACACTCGCCGCCCCATGGACCTCGACACCATCCTTCTCGAGACGGAAGAGCGCATGCAGCGCTCCAGCGACTACCTCGCGCGCGAGCTGCGCGGCATCCGCACCGGCCGCGCCAACACGGCCCTTCTCGAGTACATCAAGGTCGACTACTACGGCTCGCACACCGATCTGCGCGAGCTGGCCGCGATCTCGGTGTCGGAGGCGACGCAGCTGGTCGTGAAACCCTTCGACCCGGGCGCGAAGCACGACATCATCCGCGCGATCGAGACGTCCGGACTCGGCCTCAACCCGATGTCCGAGGGCAACATGATCCGCATCAACGTGCCTGCCCCCTCGGCCGATCGGCGCAAGCAGCTGATGTCTCAGGTGAGGAAGCTCGCCGAGGATTCGAAGGTCGCCGTGCGCAACGAACGCCGCGACGGCAACAAGGCGATCGACGCGCTCGCCGCGGACAAGAAGAACCCGATCCCCGAGGATTCGGCCAAGAGCGCGAAGGAAGACATCGACGAGATGACGAAGAAGTACTGCGATCAGCTCGATGCGCTCGCCACGAAGAAGTGCGCCGAGATCGAGGAGATCTGAGCAGACGGGCCGAAGTCCACCGGACTCCGAACGGCCCCCGAGGACGTGGCTGGAGCGCTCGCCGCTGCGGCGGCGAGCTTTGGCGATGGCCGGGACCATCCGGCCACCAGCCATCGCGTGCGCCATCGATCGCGTGCGCCATCGATCGGATGCGCCGGGCTGAAATCCCGGGAACACAGGACGCCGGAGCCGATCCGTCGACGCGGCGGCCGAGCGCCGACGTTCCTCCGCGACTCAAGCCCGACGACTCAAGCCCGACGACTCAAGCCCGACGACTCAAGCCCGACGACTCAAGCCCGACGA
>JAJTGL010000135.1 GCA_021297795.1 Planctomycetaceae bacterium | reverse complement strand
CCGCACACGGTCGCCGGCGCCTGCTCGCCCTCGGCGTTCACGAGCACACGTGTCCCCTCGCCGTAGGCCGAGGACGCGATCATCGCGAACGCGACCGGCGCCGCACCGAGCATCGGCGCGATACCGCTCGAGGTGACCACGCCCACCTGGTCGCCGAGCGCGGTCGATGCGCCGACCGAGGCGTCCGGAGAGGCGTCCGGAGCGGCGTCCGGCGAGGCCGCCGCTCCACTCGACGCGAAGACCTGCGCCTCCGCGACCGGGAGCAGGTCGGCCTCGATGCGCAGGCCCACGAGCATCTGCTTCGGCTTGCCGAGGTGCTGCATGCGCGCAACCACCTCCTGGCCGGGATAGCAGCCCTTCGTGAACGAGACGCGCGAAGCGAGCACACCCGTCTCGGCAGGCAGGTTCGTCGGGCCGAAATCGATGCGGAAGTACGGCGTGCCGGCCTCGAGACGCGCGGTGTTGGTCGCGAACCAGCCCGCGGGCCGGGCACCGAAGGTGACGAGCGATCGCCACAGATTCGCGGCGTGCGCGATCGGAACCGACAGCGCAAATCCAGGCGCTCCGAACTCGTCGACGCGCCAGATCTCGGCGTGCGCGTCGCCGAGCGCGGCACGCCAGCAGCCGGCGGTCGGCGCACCCGTCGCCGCGGCGTCGAGTCCGAGCGCCTTCAGCGCGCCCTCCGCCTTCGGTCCGGCGAGCATCAGGCGCGCGTGGGTGCCGACGCGCGACGTGAACGCGACATCCTCCGAGAAGTGCAGCTTCTCGAGCGCATCGCGCACCGGCGCCACATCGTGTGCGAGCGTGTCGATGAGCAGCGCGTCGGCGAGCCGCACGATCACGAGGTCCGCGTCGATGCGACCCTTGCGGTTGGTGAGGAAGGCGCGTGCGACGCCACCGTCGGCGAGCTTCGCGATCTCCTGCGTCACGAGCCGATTGACGAAGTCGACGCGGTCCTTTCCGGTGACGACGAGCGTCGCGCGCTCGGGGCAGTCGACGAGCGCCACGCCCGAGCGGATCGCGGCGTACTCGAGCTCGACCTCGGCGTACTGGGCCACCACCTCGCAGGTCGGCGCACCCGCCTCGTCGGCCGGGCCGAAGGGCAGGTACTCGATCGCGACCTCGCGGCGCGCGACCGACACCCCCTGCGCGACTCCGCGCGACGCCTGCGCGCGTTCGGCGCGCCGCGCGGCGTCCTGCGCTGCGAATGCACGGTGCTCGGTGCGAAGAGGTGTGTCGAACAGCATGGCGGCGATCCTATACCATCGCGCCGCAGCGGATCCGGCGCAATCGGATCCCGAGTCGTAGACCGCGGCCCCGCGGCCGCACAGCAACAGCACGGAGCGAACCCATGGCCATGGACATCGATCTCTTCCGCCGCCTCTGCGAGACCCCCGGCGTCCCCGGACGCGAGGAGCGCGTGCGCGCACTGATCGACCGCGAGACGAAGGGCCTCTTCGACGGCCGCGAGACCGACGCGATGGGCTCGTACGTCTGCACGCGCAAGGCGACGCGCAAGTCGAAGTCCGCATCGGCGAAGGGCGGACGCCCCACGCGCGTCATGCTCGCCGCGCACATGGACGAGATCGGCTTCTTCGTGCGGCACGTCGACGACGCGGGCATGATCTGGGTGAACGCCGCCGGCGGCTTCGACACGCGCAACCTCTTCGCGTCGCGCGTCCTCGTGTGCACGAAGAAGGGCGACTTCAAGGGCGTGATGAACCCGGGCGGCAAGCCGATTCACATCTCAAGCGACGCCGAGCGGTCGAAGGTGCCGGGCGTCGAGGAGTTCTTCATCGATCTCGGTCGCGATGCCGCCGAGGTGAGGAAGTCGGTCGAGATCGGCGACTTCGTCGTGCTCGACACGCCGTTCCTCGAGACGCCGAAGAAGCTCGTGTCGAAGGCGATCGACAACCGTCTCGCCTGCTTCATCGCGATCGAGTGCTGCCGCCGCCTCGCGAAGAAGAAGGGCGGGCATGCGTGCGAGATCGTCGCGGCGTTCACGACGCAGGAGGAGGTCGGCCTGCGCGGCGCGCAGACCGCCGCCTACGCGGCGAAGGCCGACATCGGCATTGGCCTCGACGTGACGCTCGCGTGCGATACGCCCGGCGTGCCCGACAACCAGCGCGTCACCAAGCAGGGCCTCGGCGCCGGCATCATGGTGCAGGATTCGTCGATGATCTCCGACCACGGGCTCGTCGAGGACTTCTGCGCCGTCGCCCGGCATCACCGCATCCCGCACCAGAAGTGCATCCTGCCGCGCGGCGGCCAGGACGGTGCGGCGATCCAGCGGGCGGGCGCGGGCGCGCGCTGCGTGGCGATCGTCACGGGCACGCGCTACATCCACACGACCACCGAGATGGTCGACAAGGACGACCTCGAGCACACGATCGAACTGCTCACCGAGTGGCTCGCGTCGCTCGATTGATCGGATCGCGTATCCGTCGACGGATCGACTGCAACGTCCGACGTGCCGGGATCGCAATGAGAATCCGGCCTCACACGCGCATGCGTGCAAGTTCGAGCGCCGCGCGGGCGATCTCGACCGCCGCATTCTCGCGGCGATCCGAGCGCAGCTTCGCAGCCATCGCGTTGCGCCGCGTGTCGTCGGTCAAGAGCGCGACCAGCGCCTCACCCAACGTCGCGCGGTTCTTCTCAGGCGTCACCAGGTCGTCGCACAGCACCGCAACGCCCGCCTCGTGGTACGGCTGCGCATTCCACTTCTGATGCAGATCCTTGTGGTAGGGATACGGCGCGTACACCGTCGGCACCGCGTTGAGCACCGCCTCCGCCACCGAGTTCGCGCCGGCGCGTGAAAGCGCGAGATCCGCGGCGCCCCACGCGAGTCCCATCTCGTGGAGGAACGGCAGCACCCGCGCGCGCACGCTCGCCTCGCGGTACGCAGCCTCGATCGGCGCCGGATCGGCGTTGCCCACGAGGTGCAGCACCTGCCACCCGCCAAACGCGGGGCGATCGCTGCGAAGAAGCAGCGCGAGAAGATCGTTGAGGCTGGCGGCGCCTTGCGACGCACCGGTCACGAGCAGCGTGTGCAGCCCGGGATCGAGCCCGAGCCGCTCGCGCGCCTCGCGGGCCGGAGCATGCGCGATCGCGGCGCGCCGCACCGGCATCCCGACCATGCGCTCGGCGAAGTCGGGTCGCGACGGCGTCGGGCACGCCGTCAGCACGCGCGCCGCATGACGCGCAACCCAGCGGTTCGCCTTGCCTGGCGTGGCATCGAGATTGACGAGCAGGACCGGAACACCAAGCCGACGCGCCGCATCGACGACCGGCCCGGTCACGTATCCACCGAGCGCGACCACCGCGCGTGCGCGCCGTCGCTCGAGCAACTCGCGCGCGGCGCGGCGCCCCGCGAGGAATGCCCTGACGAATCTCACGAGTTTCGCGGGTTGCAGCGCCAGTCCCTCCGCCTCGATCGCGGTGAAGTCGGCGCCGACGTGGCCGAGCATGCGCGCATCGACCGTACGCGTCGAGCACGCGAACACGCGATCGACGTCGGGCGCGAGGTCGGCAAGCGCCTCGGCGATCGCGATGCCGGGCGAGATGTGTCCACCCGTGCCGCCACCGGCAAGCACGATGCTCGTGCGCGAGGAGACTGCGCTGGAGGAAGAACCGCCGCCCGCGCTCATGCCGTCACGACGCCCGAACCCGTCGCGCGCTTCGCGGCGCCGTCGGACGGAGTCTCCGCATCAAGGTCGATGCCCAGCTCCTTCGCGCGACGGCGCGCGCTCCGGTCGATCGAAAGCAGGATGCCCACCGAGAAGCCGGTCGCGACCCAGCCCGATCCACCGCTCGAGATGAACGGCAGCGCGATGCCCTTCGTCGGCGCCATGCCGGTCACGACGAACAGGTTGATGAGCGCCTGCATTCCGATCGTGAGCAGCACGCCGAGACCGAGGAGGCGCGACAGCGGCGGCACGATGCGGTCGCCCTCGGGGCGATCGGACGCGCGCGTCACGATCGAGAGGCCGCACCAGAGGAGCGACGCGAACAGCGCCACCACGAGGAACGCGCCGACGATGCCGAGTTCCTCGCAGATGATCGCGAAGATGAAGTCGGTGGTGTCCTCGGGCAGGTAGCCGAACTTCTGCAGGCCGTTGCCGAGGCCGTGGCCCGCAAGTCCGCCGCCCGCGATCGCGCTCATCGACTGGATCACGTGGTAGCCGATGCCCTCCGGGTCCTGCCACGGATCCTGGAACGCGATGAGGCGGTTCACGCGATAGGGGCTCGTCACGATCGCGGCGACCGCGCCGAGCGCTCCCACCGGGATGAGAAGCGCGAGATACCACCACTTCATGCCGCCGACGAGGAGGATGAGCGTGCACGTCCCGAAGACGAGCGCGGCGGTTCCGAGGTCTTCCTTGGCGATCAGCGCGACGATCGTCGCGAGCGCGAGAAACGCCGGCACGAAGCCGCGCTTGAAGCTGCCGAGTCGATCGGAGTGGTACACGCAGAACCACGCCGCCACGCCGAGCATGCCCCACTTCGCCATCTCGCTTGGCTGGAATCCAAGCCACGCGGGGCCGATCCAGCGCGCGGCGCCGTTCACCTCGCGACCGACGCCGGGGACATGCGTCAGGATGAGCCCGACCACGGTGAGTCCGAGGATCCAGAGCACCGGCGAACCGAGCCCCTGCCGCCTGAAGATGCGCTCGATGTCGAGGCGCGACGCGGCCCACATCGCCGCGAGCGCAAGCACCGCGAGGATCGCCGAGCGACCGTAGAAGACCTTGTCGACGGTGATGCCGCCGTCGTAGAGGCGCTCGGCCTTCTCGAAGTTCCTGAGCGTCATCGCGCCCGACTCGACGAGCGCCGGATCCGGCGGCACGCTGAGGCCCGCCGAGTTCACCATCACGACGCCCATCACGAGGAGGGCGAGCACCGACAGCATGAGGCCATGGGACATCCGGAGCATGGCGGGATTATCGGCATTTTGGCGCGCCGCGATGGAGAAGTGGAGGGTGGTCGCGCGCGGCCGTCGCGAGGGCCGCGCACCCTCCGTGCGCTACCCTGTCCGTCCATGTCCTCCGGACCCACCACCGATCGACCCGCCGGCACCGGCCTCGCAGCCGCTGCACCCGCAGCCGGGGCACCGACCGTCTACCTCGAGACCTTCGGCTGCCAGATGAACGAGCTCGACAGCGAGCTCGTGCGCGGGCACCTGAAGAGCCTGGGCTACCGCTTCACCGACGACTTCCGGACCGCGGACGTGGTGCTCTACAACACCTGCTCGGTGCGGGAACAGGCGGAAAACAAGGCCTATTCGCGCCTCGGCCTCGTGGGCATACGGAAGAAGGCGGGCGAGAGCGTGATCCTCGGGGTGCTTGGCTGCATGGCCGAGCGCGACGGGGCCGACATGCTCCGACGGTTCCCGCAGGTCGACCTCCTCTGCGGACCGGGCGAACTCGACCGCCTCCCCGCCCTGATCGACAACGTACGCCGCACCGAGGGCGTCGCCCGCGAGGAGCGCATCGCGCTCGCGGGCAACAAGTCGCGGCGCTCGACCACGCTTGCCGCCGTCCGAGCCCGGCGCCGAGCGCCGCTCGGCCTACGTGCGGATCACCCGGGGCTGCAACAAGTTCTGCACCTACTGCGTGGTGCCCAACACCCGCGGCGCCGAGGTCCACCGGCCACCCGACTCGATCGTCGAGGAATGCCGCCGCCTCGTCGATGCCGGTGTGATCGAGATCACGCTGCTCGGGCAGACGGTGAACCACTACCGCTACACCCACGGCCTCGCGGTGGATGGCGAGGGACGCGAGCAACCCCAGGTAGGTCCTGGACTTGCAGCCTTCCGCCAGCCCGTGCCGGACGACGGCCGCACCACCACCTTCGCCCGTCTCCTCGAGCGGATCCACGACGAGGTGCCCGGTCTCGAGCGCCTGCGTTTCGTGACCAGCTACCCCCGGGATTTCGGCGACGACATCCTCGACGTGATGGCGCGCTGCCCGCGGATCTGCCGCTACCTGCACGTGCCGGCGCAGTCGGGGTCGGACCGCATCCTGAAGGCGATGAACCGCGGTTACACCCGTGCCGAGTACCTCGAGTTCATCGACCGCGTGCGCCGGAAGCTGCCCGATTGCACGATTGCGGGCGACATCATCGTGGGATTCCCCGGCGAAACCGACGAGGATTTCGCCGAGACGGTGTCGCTCCTCAAGGCCGTCCCCTTCAAGAACAACTTCATCTTCAAGTACTCGCCCCGGCCCGGGACCGTCGCGATCGACCGCTTCGAGGACGACGTGTCCACCGAGGTGAAGAAGCTGCGCAACAACCTGCTGCTCGATCTCCAGACCGAGATCAGCGCGCGGGTGCACGCCGAGTGGGTTGGCCGGGAGGTCGACGTGCTGGTTGAAGAGATCCGGGACCACGGGGAAATCCGCGACCACGGGGCTGGCAACGACCCGACGGGACACACCGAAACCGCGGCAAAACAAGGCGAAAGCAGACTCTCGCTGTCGATCGCCGGCGCGGATCGCCACGAACAAGCGCACGAACAAGCGCACGAACAAGCGCATGAACAAGCACACGAGC
>JAJTGL010000134.1 GCA_021297795.1 Planctomycetaceae bacterium | reverse complement strand
CATGGCGATCGTGGCAATGCTCGCCATTGGTGGCCGCCGCGCGCACGCCGACGAGGTCCCGCTCGTCTTCAACGCGCCCGTCTTCACGACGCTGCCCGAGCCGTTCTTCCCGACCATGTTCCGCGCACGGGACCTCGACGGCGATGGGAAGCCCGACCTCGCGCTCGCGGGGCGCGACCCCGACGATCGACTGCTGATCTACCGCGGTACGGGCCTCGGCGGCTTCGTGCCGCACCAGACGCTCCTGGCGGAGGGTTTCACGGACTGGCTCGAGTTCGGCGACGCGGACGGCGACGGCATCGTCGACATCGTGTCGGCCTGGCGCGGCGATCTGCCGCGCCTTGTCGTCTATCGCGGGCTCGGGGGCGGCCAGTTCGCCGCGCCGACCGTGCTCGGAGGCATCGAACTGGGCGTCGGGCGCGACCCGCAGGGCGTCGCCCTCGGCGACTTCGATCAGGACGGCGACCTCGATATCGCGATCTGTTCGTACGTCGGCCACTCGATCGAGGTGTATCACAACCTCGGCGGCCTCGCGTTCGAGCGCGTGCAGAGGCTGCGTGTCGCGCAGTACTTCGGTGGGCTCGGCTACCCACGGTTGATCGAGGCGGGCGACATCGATGGCGACGGCGACCTCGACCTCGTGGGGAACGAGCTCGGCGGCGGGCGCATCTTCACGATGCGCAATGTCGGCGGGCGCTTCACGCGCGCGGTCGAGTACCGGGCGCCGCAGATCGGAAACGAACGCCCCGGCGTGTCGGCGGTGCACCTCGCCGACATCGATGGCGATGGCGATCTCGACGCGTACGCGCCGGCGTTGCTCCTCGAGACGGCACAGCGCATCATCTGGTTCCGGAACGACGGCACGGGTCGATTCAACGAGCGCATTCTCGGGAACGGACCGGTGAGCGGCTACTTCTTCGCCGTCAAGATGGCCGACCTCGACACCGATGGCGATCTCGATGCGATCTGCGGCGTGGCGCTGCCGGGCACCGTCACGGTCGGTCGCGCGACGTCGGTGGCGGACTTCACCTTCGAGGACGACGGGTACTACCCGTTCGGCCAGCTCGTGCGGCACTGCGACGCGGTCGACTACGACGGCGACTGCGACCTCGATCTCATCGTGATCGATGGTCCGGGCCGCACGATCCTCACGCGGCGGAACGTGACGCCGCAGCAGGGTTGCGGAGGTCTCGCGTCGGATGATCGCGATGTTGATGACACGCAAGGGGGCGATGCGAAGACGGCCGATGCGGGGAAGGCCGATGCTGCGCCGCTGCCGGCCGACGCACGGCGCGATTGGAACGAGGATGGCGTGGTCGACGGCACCGACGTCGCGATCTGGATCGCGACGCGCTCGGAGGCGCGTGCGGCGAACGCCGGGTCGCCTGCGCCGACCAAGCGGCCATCTCCGGTGAAGGAGCTGGCACCCGCGCTCGATGCGCGATCGCCCGCGAAGGTCGAGCGAAAGGAAGGCCTGCGATGATCCGACGATCGACCGCGACGCGGGGCGCTCGTGCCATCGCCCCCGCGACGGCGGTGCTTGTCGCCGCGGCGATTACCGCCGCCGCCGCCGCGCAGTGCCCGGTGCCGGGCGATTGCCGCGAGGTCCACGAGACGCCCGGTTGCGAGCAGCCCGAGTGCTGCACGCTCGTGTGCGAGTTCGATCCGTTCTGCTGCAGCAGTTCGTGGGTCCAGAGTTGCGTCGATGCCGCGCTCGAGCTGTGCGACGGCATCAGCTGTCCGTCGGATGGCGCGTGCGACGAGATCCATCCGAACGCGGGTTGCCTTGACTACGAGTGCTGCGAACTGATCACCACCCTCGACGGCTGGTGCACATACGCGGCGTGGGACGAACTGTGCGCGCTCGAGGCGCAGTTGCTCTGCGGCGTTGCGCCATGCGCGAGCGTGACGACGGGCGCGGTCGACGAGAACGAGGCGTGCTATCGCCGTCTGAACGACGGATGGGCGGCCGGCGTCGTTGCGGCGCGCATCGCTGCGCCGTGCGGGCTGGCGATGTCGGGCAAGACGGTGGGCGGTGGACCGCGCGATCTCGAGTGGTTTGCGCTCGATGGCGCGACGCGTCGACGGCTGCGCTTCACGGTGGAGGCCGAGTACCCGATCGAGCTGCAGTACATGCTCGGTGACCTCGAGGGTCCGAACGAGGTGAAGTGGCTCGCCGGCGAACCGCTCTGCGAGGGGCCGCGGTCGTTCATTTTCCTCACGGAGCCCGGCACATCGACGCTGATCCTCGGCGTGGGCAACGAGGAGCGCGCATACCGGAGCGGCATGGACTGCGACGAGATCAACCCCGACTTCCCGCCGGAGCCGGATGATCCGCCACCGGTCACGCTGTACGGGCTGCGTTGGCGCGCATCGCTCGAGTGCCTGGCGCTCGCCGACATCGATGGCGATGGTGCGGTCGGTGCAGCGGATCTGTCGCTGCTGCTTGCGGCGTGGGGCGACATCGATCCAACTGAGGAGTTCGATCCGCGCGCGCCGGATGCCGATCTGGACGGGGATGGACAGGTGGGCGCGGCGGATCTTTCGCTGTTGCTCGCGAGTTGGTGACTCGTCCCGGTCGACGGGATCGTCTGCCGCTGCGGACTTTCGTCGCGCCGAATGGCACAATCTTCCATGGTTTCGGACGGAGCCGACGACGTCGTGCATCCTCCCGCCCTGACGCGTGACCCATGTTCTAGCCCGGCGTCGTCGCGATGGAGGAGTTTGGTTCTCGAGGCACGACGGCGCGCGGGCCCTCTGCTGCTGTCGAAGTGCGATGCATGCGATGAATGACCCGCCGGAAACATCCCTGCATGCACCTGCGCGCGTCGAACGTGGGCTCGACGGGCGAGGCCAGCGGTCGCCGTGCGTCGCACAGCAGGTCGAACAGCTCGCCGAACGCGACGAACCGACGGATCTTGCCGATGCACTGCTTCATGCGCGGGCGGCGCGAGGTGAGGTGGAGGCGATGGAATCCGTCTGGATGCGGAATCGCCGCTGGATCGCTTCGGTGCTCGCGGCGCACGCGCCGCGCGGCGCGGATATTGAAGACTTGCTGCAGGAGGTCGCTGCGACGTTCGTCGCGAAGGCGCGGGAGATTCGCGATGCGGCGAGCGTGCGCGGATGGCTTCGCGTCGTGGCAGTGAACGAAGCGCGCATGGCCGCGCGTGATCGCGGCATCGAGCGGAGGTCTCTGGCGCGATTCGCGCAATCGTGGCGCGGTACGAGGCGGGACCGTGACGCCGCAGCCGATGCCCGCGAAACACTTGATCTCCTTTCGCAGCTCCCCGCGCAGCATGCGGAGCCTTTGCTCTTACAAGCAGGACAAGGGCTTTCACAGAGGGAGATTGCGGAGATTCTCGATGTTCCGGAGACCACAGTCGAAACGCGCCTTGCGCGCGCGCGACGGATGCTGCGGCAGCTCGCGGCGGAAGAAGAGGGCCTGACGAAGTCAGCGACACAAGCAGGGGCGAAGACAGCCGGAAGAATCGAATCAGTGGCAATACATCAGCGGTCCGAACCGTCGGTCCGCGGGAGCTCCAGAAGATGAATCACGAATCTCAACCGGACTCCATTGAACGTGAAGACTGCGCAGATGACCTGCTGCTCGCTCGCGCGGTCGCCGGTGATCGCGCCGCGATCGATACGGTGTGCGCGCGGGGCGCGTCGGAGCCCGAGCTCCTGCAGGAGTTCGCGCGCTGGCAGGCCGACGAGATTCGGCTTGCTCGCGCCGCACGAACGCTCGACGGCGTCGCGGACCGAGTGGGTACGAGGCGTGACCGCTCTGTGGCGGCGCGATCCGCGGGCCTCGGCTGGGCAATCGCGGCGGTGCTTGCGGTCCTGCTCTTCGCACGGGCCTGGACCGGTGCAGCGGGTTCCGCGTCTCCGAGCAACGTTGCCGGCATTGCCGGTCCCATATTCACCTCGAGCGAGGACGCGTTTCAAGCGTATCTTGAGAAGGCACGCGAGGAAGGCGTGATGGTCAGCGATCCCGAACCGCCGATGTATCTCGGTTCGCGCGAACTTGGAGACGGAAGTGGTTTCGAGGTCGTGGTCGTTCGCCAGGTGTATGAGATTCGCCGTACGCCAGAGATGTATCGACTGCAGGCGATCGATGAAGCGGGTCACCTTCGACCCGTGCTGATCCGTCCTCGGACGGAATCGCTTCGCTAGTGCATCTCACTTCCAGCGGCGCAGAGAAGCCGCTTGTCTTGCGCTCACACACCTATCTTCATGCACACCCGTTTCACCAACGACTTGAATCCCATGCGAAACCGCTCCACCCGAACGCTCCCGTCGTCGTACACCTCACGCTCTGTGCTGGCGTTCATCGCGTTGGCGCTCATCGATGTCAGCGCTGCGCAGTCCATGACAACGTCGACAGCCGTCGGCGGACGCACGCCCGGTGTCGCCGTGCAGACAGAAGCCCAGGCGCAGACAGGCGAGGATGCCGGCCGATCCGAAGAGTCGCCATCGATGTCGAACTCGACGATGCACTACCACACGAAGAGCGACCGTGGCGAGTTCGAACTTCGCGTCGCGAATGGCGAAGTCACGCTCGCGCGCATCGACGGTCGTGATGTCGGGCCCTCGAGGTTGCGTCGGGTACCCGAAGGTTGGCAGTTCCTCGACGAGTCGGGCCGAGTCCTCGAAACAGCCCGAATGGCTGCGCAATCCGGAACCGTCCGCGTCCAGGCCGGGCAAGGCGGGGGCGCATGGTCGGAGGAACGTCTCCCATCGGGCGCACGCGGCGCTGCGAAGGCGCAGGCCTCTGGCGGAGGAAGCTCGTCGTCGAGCGCGCGGAGTTCCGCGATGGGCCAATCTTCATCGGGAAAGCGATCATCGTCGGGTTCGCAGAGCGCGACGAGTTCCAGCGGCTCGGCGCGGGACGAGGCAAGGCGCACTGCGACCGATCGCTCGGAGGATCGCGTCGAGCCGGTTGACGCCGCACCCGCTCCGCGCGCGATGATCGGTGCGGGTCTTGGCACGATCGATGAAGCACTCGCGCATCATCTTGCGCTTGATGTACAGCGTGTCACGCTCGTCACCAACGTCGTGGCGGGGCTTCCGGCAGCGAACGCCGGCGTGCAGCGTTTCGATGTGATCGTGGGCATCAACGGCTCGAACAGCGCTTCGCCGAAGACGCTGCGCGGACTTCTCGCGAATGCCGAGCCTGGCACCAAGTTCGCGCTGAAGGTGCGTCGTGGTTCGGACACGAAGGATGTGGAAGTGGAGGCGGTCGCCTTCGACGCGGAGAAACTCTACGCGATCGAGGTGGAGGGCATGGAACTCGGGGCGTTCGGCGATGCCGATGCGCTCCCCGGCGGTTTCGCGACCGTCGACGTGCGGGGTGGGGAGCAAGGCGACGTCATGATCTTCGTCGGTCCGGACGGCGAGATGCGAGAGTTGCGAATGCCGTCGATTCCTGCGCTTCCGATGATGCCAGGTATGCAAGGTCTGCCGGGCATGGACGCACTCGACGCCGCCGATCTGGAGCGGGTTGTGCAGGAAGCCCTGCGGCAGATCGAGTCGCGTTTCAATCGCGGCAACGATCGCCCGCGTTCCGAGTCGGGCTGATGCGCGAACTTGAGCGCGAGCGAGAGGAACGCCGCCGTGCCAAGCCGGGCAGCGAGGCGTAGTGGTTTCCAGTCTCGCGTCTGTCGGAAGCGTGACGGGCTTACGCACGACTGGCTGGCGTGTGACCGGATGACCAGGGCAGTGCGGAAAGGTCGACGTTGCCGCCACAGAGAATGACGCCGACATCTTGCATGTCGGCGTTTTCACGCGCTCGCATCCAAGCGCTGCAGGCGACCGCGACACCGACCGCGGCGCTCGGCTCGATCGTGAGTTTCATACGTTCCCAGACGAGGCGCATGTGCGCGGCGATGTCGGCTTCCGAGACAAGCACGATCTCGTCGACGAGGTCGCGCACCACGGGGAAGGTGAGCGGGCCGAGCGAGGTGCGCAGCCCGTCGGCGATCGTGAGCGGTTCCATCGCGGGTTGGATCGAGCCTTCGCGCTTCGAGGCGGCGCCATCGCCTGCGAGTTCGGGCTCGGCACCGATGATCTTGATGGACGGCTTGAGCGTCTTTGCCGCGATGGCGATCCCCGAGATGAGGCCGCCGCCCCCGAGGGGGACGACGATCGCGTCGAGGTGCGGGCACTCGTCGAGCAGTTCGAGGGCGATGGTGCCTTGGCCCGCGATGACGTCGGGGTGGTTGTAGGGCGGGATCATCGTGGCGCCGGTCTCGGCGATGACGCGCGCGGCGGTCGATTCGCGCGCCTCGAGCGTGGGCTCGCACTCGATGATCCGGCCGCCGTAGCCGGCGACCGCGGCCTTCTTGACCGCCGCTGAGTTCGAGGGCATCACGACGTGCGCGGGGATGCCGCGCATGCGCGCCGCGAGCGCGAGCGCCTGCGCGTGGTTGCCGGAGGAATGCGTGACGACTCCGCGTGCGGCGGCCGCGTCATCGAGCATGCGGACGGCGTTGGTCGCGCCGCGGAACTTGAAGGAGCCCGTCTTCTGGAGAAGCTCGCACTTGAACCAGAGGCGGCGTCCGGAGATTTCGTCGAGGGTTGCGTTCGTGACCACCGGAGTCCGGTGCGCGAACGGGGCGATGCGGTGACGCGCGGCACGAATCGCGGCGAGATCGGTGGCGAGGTTGGTGGCCGGATTTGCGTGGGGGGAGGGCTTGGCCGCGGTCGTCATGCAGGTAGCCTACCTGCATGACGACGGGTCGATCGCCATCGGTCCGAATCTACCGGCGCGCATCGGCGCGCTTCGCGCCATTGCGCGAGGCGCTCGCGCGCGATGACTTTCGCGCGGTGACGCCGCCCGACCCCTTCGGCGAGTGGGAGTGCGTCGATGGCTCGGGTACGCGTGTTCGCTGCGCCGGATCGATCGTGCTGGTCGAGGCGCGAGATGACGGCGCGGCGAAGGGATTTGACGCGCGGTTTCGGCTGGCGTTCCCGTCGGAGGGCGATCTGCCCGACGGCGGTGCGCCGCCCGAGATCGTGAGGTGGATCGCGGGGAGCGACGAATCGGGCAAGGGCGAACGGTTGCAGGCGCTTGCGGTCGCGGCGGTGGCGTTGCCGATCGAACTCGAGGACGAGGCGGTTGTGCGCGGCGTGCGGGATTCGAAGGTCTGCACGCAGGCGGAGATCTCGGAACTTGCGCGGTGGATCGCGGCGCATTGTCCGCATGCGGTCGAGACGGTCGAGCGCGAAGGTCGCGACGAGGCGCTGAAGTCGCACGGCGGCAACGAGACGCGGCTGCTGGCGGCGATGCATGCGCGGGTGCTTGGGAGAGTTCACGCGGTGCGCGGGTTCGCGATTGCGCGGGTGGATCGATTCGCGCCGAACCGTCCGGTGGCGGCGATCCTCGCGGGATCGCTGAAGGATGTGATCGTGGACGAGTGCGCGCGGGGCGAGAGGCATGTGGCGTGCGCGGCGGCGTCGATCATGGCGCGGGCGGCGGTGCTTGGCTGCCGCGCATGACGCTTCCCCGAACCGTGCCTGGTACGTGCCAACAAGTGCCAGGCACGGAGCGGCACGTGCCAGGCACCGACTTCATCGAAGCACAAGTGCAGGTCCAAGACCTGTTTACACTCGTGCCGGGAAGGTGCACGGCACGTGTCAGGCAGTGCCAGGCACTGCACGGCACGTGCCTGGCACCGGTCGTATGGTGTGCGTATGAACGTCGCCGACACCATCCGCCGTCTCCACGACCATCGCCTCTGGACCCGCGCCAAGATCCTTGTCGCCGCGCACGGGTGCACCGAGGCAGAACTCCGTCATCCCTTCGAGATGGGCGTGGGTTCGCTCTTCGCGACGATTGTCCATCTCTGGGGCGCCGAGATGGTCTGGGCGAACGTCATTGAGGAGGGTGATCCAGCCTTCATGATTCCCAGTGCAGATGCCTTCCCCACGATTGCGGCGCTGGAGGAGGCGTGGACACCGCTCGATGCGCGCTGGGCGAAGCTGCTCGAGCGGGCGTCCGACGCGACGTTCCTGTCGAAACCGTTCGTGCGCGTGCGCGACGGGAAGCGCTTTACGACGAATGCGCATGACATCTACCTGCACGTGTGCACGCATCAGCACTATCACGCGGCGCAGATCTCGAACATGCTCCGGCAGCTCGGCAAGGCCCTCGGCCCGAACGACTTGATCGTGATGGCGCGGGAGCAGTGGCGCGACTGACGCCGGTGCGCGCCGCCGATCGAACGGTGCCGCGCAGCGTGCGGGTACTTGTCGGACCCGTGCCGGGTACGAGCCAGCCAGCGCGAATGGCATCGCGCGTCTTGATTTACGTGGTGCCAGGCATCACCCGGCACCGTGTGGGCACTCGCGCGCAGCTACCCGGCACCGTCCTCATGGCGCGCGTGCGGTGGCGCGACTGACGCCGGTGCGCGCCGCCGATCGAATGGTGCCGCGCAGCGTGCGGGTACTTGCTGGACCTGTGCCGGGTACGAGCCAGCGAGGGCGAAAGGCATTGCGCGCCTCGATTTACGCGGTGCCAGGCATCGCCCGGCACCGTGTGGGCACTCGCGCGCAGCTACCCGGCACCGTATGAAAGCCTGGCAGTAGACGCGCTACACTCCACCCTCGCTCGGGGCGCGTTTCGCCATCGCGAAACGCTGAGACGCACCCGTTGAACCTGATCCGGCTCGTACCGGCGGAGGGAAGCGAACGGTCCGGCCGCCCCACGGCGTCCTCCGCTCGTCCTCCCCCGACCACGCGCCGGTCGCTCGGAGGAACGATGATCACCACCACCGCAACGAACGGCACCGGCTACGCGCTCCCCATGCACGGCGCGCACAACCCCTCCACGCACGCGCAGGGCACCACGCCCGGTTCCTTCGCGCGCCGCGCCGACATCGGCGGCCCGCTCGCCTTCGCCTCCCCCGATACCCCGGGCATGCCTGAGCCAAGCACGAAAACCGCCTGGGACTTCCTCCCGGCTGGATGGTCGACCGTCGAACTCGCCGAGGCGCCCGCCGGGCCATGTGGGGCCCCGAGTGGGGCGAAGCCGTGCGTCAACTGCTGTGGCGACGCCTACGACGTCGTCGAGTTCGCGAGCGCACGCGGCCAGTGGCGCCGCGTGATCCATCCGAAGTCGTTCACGCCGATCACGCAGCTCGAGAGCGCGCGCCTCGGCATCGTCACCCCCGAGATGAAGCGCGTCGCCGAGCGCGAGCCGCACCTCACCGCGGAACAGGTGCGCGACGAGATCGCCGCAGGCCGCATGGTGATCCCGGCCAACCGCGCCCACCTCGGCTTCAAGCTCGACCCGATGGCGATCGGCCGCGCGTCGAAGACGAAGATCAACGCGAACATGGGCGCGTCGCCCGTCTCGTCGGGCACCGACGAGGAGGTCGAGAAGCTGAAGTGGGCAGAAAAGTGGGGCGCCGACACGGTCATGGACCTCTCGACCGGCGGCAACCTCGACGAATGCCGCGCCGCGCTCTGCCGAAACTCCACCGTCCCCATCGGCACCGTACCCATCTACTCGATGATCATCGGCCGCAAGATCGAGGACCTCAACGAAGAAATGGTCCTCGCCACCCTCGAACATCAGGCGCAGCAGGGCGTCGACTACTTCACGATCCACGCGGGCGTGCTCAAGGAGCACCTGCCCTTCATCAAGAAGCGCCTCATCGGCATCGTCTCGCGCGGCGGATCGCTGCTTGCGAAGTGGATGCTCGTCCACAACAAGCAGAACCTCATGTACACCGCGTGGGAGCGGATCTGCGAGGTCATGCGCCGCCACGACGTGACCTTCTCGATCGGCGACGGCCTGCGCCCCGGCGGCCTCGCCGACGCGACCGACCGCGCGCAGCTCTCCGAGCTCGAGACCATCGGCGAGCTCACCGAGCGCGCGTGGCGCATGGGCGTGCAGGTCATGGTCGAGGGCCCCGGCCATGTGCCGTTCGACCAGATCGAGTTCAACATGAAGCTGCAGCGCCGCCTCTGCCACGGCGCGCCGTTCTACGTGCTCGGGCCGCTCGTGACCGACATCTTCCCGGGCTACGACCACATCACGAGCTGCATCGGCGCGACCGCCGCGGGCTACCACGGCGCGAGCATGCTCTGCTATGTCACGCCCAAGGAGCACCTCGGCCTCCCGAAGAAGGACGATGTGAAGCAGGGCTGCATCGCCTACAAGATCGCCGCGCACGCCGCCGATGTCGCGCTCGGCATCCCCGCCGCGCGCGACCGCGACGACGAGCTCACCAAGGCCCGCGCCGCGCTCAACTGGGAGAAGCACTTCGAGCTCAGCTTCGACCCC
>JAJTGL010000037.1 GCA_021297795.1 Planctomycetaceae bacterium | reverse complement strand
CTCGCGGAAGAGTTCCGGGACCCTGTCGATCGAGCGCGAGAGCTTGAGGCGATCCTCTTCGACGACGATCATGGAAACGGCTGAGCGCGAGCTGCTCAATCCCCTGCGGCGTCGGCGCTTGCGTCAAGCGCTCGCGACCGAACAGAAAGCACCGGCCCGTCCTCGCGCGAGTGCGGTTACCGCCTTTCTGCTCGTGACTTCGCTACTCCTCTGGCATGGCGGGTTAGGCTTGTCTCTTTCCGTGAAGGCCCGCTCGGCTCTTCCGGCGAGCGCGCTCAGCCTTTCGCGTAGTCCGGAGAACCTCATGGAGCAGAGCAAGATGCATCAACTCGCCCTTCTTGTCCTCGTGTCCGCCGTCGGCATGCCGAGTGCAGCCGCCTTCGGCTCCGCCACGCTCATCCACTATTACGACTTCAGCTCGTCCAGCGTCGTTGAAGATCTGGTCGGCAACGCGGACGGACAACTCTTCGGTGGCGCAGCCATCGTCGATAGCGCGCTCTGCACGGATGGCGTAAACGACTACGTGCAGTTCGCGGAGAAGATCATCCCGACCTCGGGCTCCTTCACGGTCGCGCTCCGATTCAAGACGATGTCGACGTCTGCGACCGCCTACATGGAACTCGTCAGCCAAGGGTGTACGAACTGCCTGGGCTTCTACATCGGTCGTGCCCCCAACGCTCAGTGGCGACATTGGCATGACAGTGGGTTTATCCAGACTGGGGTTGCATACCCCGCGACTGGAGTTTGGCATCATGTCGCGGTCACGTACACCGCCGGCGAGCAGAGCCGATTGTTCGTGAACGGAGTTCTGGTGCACACCATCCCCGCCGCGCCGATGACCACGCAGGGATCCCCGACTCGACTCGCACGGCAGTTCCAGGATTTCGAAGAGTTCCACCACGGTTACATCGACGACCTCCGCATCTACTCGGGTGCGCTCACCGCGGCCGAGGTTTCGCGACTCGCCGACTTCTGCCCCGGCGACATCGATGAAAACATGCTCGTCGACGGAGTCGACCTCGCGATCGTCCTCTCCCGTTGGGGCTCCAATCCGAAGGACTATCCGCGCGCCGATACGAACGGCGACGGCACGGTCGATGGTGCCGATCTCGCCCAGGTCCTCGGGACGTGGGGCGCGTGTCCGTAACTGTCCCGCGCGCCTCATGACCCCACCCCGATCCGGCCGATGCACGGGAACGTGCGCCGAGGTGTCGCACGCACCCCGCGCCGCTCCCTGCAACGCTCCGTGCCATGCCCCGCCCACTGCCGCCGATCTCGCCGGAACCGATCAACGCCGCGCTCTTGCAGCGGCTGATTGGGCCGTCGCCGCAGCTCATCCTCGAGATCGGCGCCAATCACGGCCAGCACACGCAACTACTGCTGCGCGCGTTTCCAACGGCGCGGCTCCATGCGTTCGAGCCCGATCCGCGCGCCGCGGACGCCTTCCGCAAGGCGGTCGCCGACCGCCGCGTCACGCTGTATGAACTCGCGATCGGCGCGACCAACGGCCGTGCCGAGTTCCACGTGTCGAGCGGTCTCCCGCCCGACGCAACACCGGACCTCAAGGCCGAGTACCCGAAGGGCTGGGACCAGTCCGGTTCGCTACGCGCACCGAAGACGCACACCGAGAAGTGGCCGTGGTGCAAGTTCAACCGGACCATCCGCGTCGAGGTCCGCACGCTCGACACCTGGTCGCAGAAGCACGAGCCCGGCACGATCGACTTCATCTGGGCCGACACGCAGGGCGCCGAGGCCGACCTCGTCGCCGGTGGCCGCGCGACCCTCGCGCGCACGCGCTTCCTCTACACCGAATACTCGAACGATGAGCTGTACGAGGGCGCCCCGAGGCTCGAGGCCCTCCTCGACATGCTGCCCGGATTCGAGATCGTGAAGCTCTACGACGCCGACATCCTGCTGAAGAACAGCATGGTCGCCACCGGGTAACCGAGCAAGTCGCCGCGGAGCTGCGTTCTCGGTCGCACGAGCGTGCATGTGCAGCCGTCCAACCCGATAAAGAACGCCCGGGTGATGCGTGAACAACGCGGCACCCGGGCTTCTCACCAAGACAATGATCTGCGACAGCAGTTCCAGTCGGTCATGCCGCCGTGTGATGACCCGGATCTCTCCCCATGGGGTACCGCAGGAACCGGACGCGTGTCAGAACTCGAACGCGATCCGCGCCTGCACCGCCTGCGTCAGGACGGTTTCCGTCTCGACGTCGGCGATCCCGACGAGAATCGGGTCGCTGAACGTCGCTGGGCCGAAGTTGGCACCGCTCACCGCCATGAGGCGATACTCGATGCCAAGTTCGATCGAGTGCGTCAACTGCCATGCCAGTCCGACCTTGAACTGACCGCCGAATTCCCAGCTGCTCCCGTCGACGGCAGCGAAGACTCCGGGAAGATCGGCAGCCCCGATGGAGTCGATGTCGGCCCCGACGTTCACCACACCGATGCCTCCGCCGACCTTCAGGCTCAATCCACTGGACGAAGCGGGAGTTTCCGGCTCAAGCAACGGAATATCGAACGCGCCATTCACGAAGACCGGGATCTGCGTGAAGTTGCCGTCGCCACCGACGACGAGAGTGGAGAGGCCAACATCCGTCGTGAACTCGCCCGACGAGAATCCACCGAACCCATTTCTGTAGAAGCCGCTCTCGAGTTCCATCGAGATCATGTCGTTGAACTCAAAGCCAAAGTCGATGTTCCACGCGACACCGGCATCCGCATCGGCCTCGACATCCGCGATCCCGAATTCAAGCGATCCCGGGCTCGGCGTGTAGTCCTTGATCTTGACGTTCGAAAGAATGGATACGCCGATATCCGTGGCAACGTAGAACCGATCCATAATGGTCGCGCTTCCACCGCTCGGGTCACTGCTCGGGCCGTCGTCCGCTGCGACGACCGCTCCCCCGATTCCCCCGAAAGCGACCGCGGTAACGACGAGCACCGTCGGATGAACCCATCTTTCACTTCCGATCACACGCATGCATGCCTCCTGTTGTAGGGACTCCTGACCTCATCTCCCGCGAAGTCCACGCTCGTTCGGACCAAGCCATCGATAAAAATCTCCACTTTCCTCGCGGCGCTGCGCCCACCCCGAGACACGCCCGACGCTCCCGGAAGGCCCTGGACATGGCAGAATGTGCGCATGGACGAAAATGACGGACGGAGGAACGCCTCGATACGCCCAGACATCCCGTCCGAACAAGCGCCTTTGCCGGACCCGGTCAAGCGCGGGAGGATGACCGAGCGCGAGCCCGATACCGGTGATGCTCAGGACGCTGCCGGCCCACAGGATCATCTGCGCTCGGTCGATCCGGCTCTCTACGACGAACTGCGAGCGATCGCGGCGCGGGCCCTTCGGGGCGAGTCGCGTGCACATGCGCCGGGCACGACATCCCTCGTGCACGAGATCTGGCTTCGACTCGCGCGAAGCGATCGAAGTCCAGTCAACGATCAGCAGCATCTCCTGGCGCTCGCCTCGCTGGTGGCGCGCCGCGCGCTGGTGGATGACGCACGGATTCGCACGGCGGACCGCCGCGGCGGTGGCATACGGCCTGCGCCACTCCCGGACGATCTTGTCAGCGCGCCGGTCGAACCGTCCTCGATCCTCGCGATTGACGATCTCCTGACACGCCTCGCGGAACGCCATCCGCGTCCGGCGAAGGCGCTCGAGATGCGAATCTTCGGCGCAATATCGCCGGAGCACATCGGCATCGCGCTCGGGATCTCCGCGACGCAGGCGAAGCGCGACGTCGCCTTTGCCCGCGCCTGGCTCGTCCGGCACGCGGGGGACGGAGATCCCGGCGATGCACCGGATGGAGACCTTGGATGACGCAACCCGCTCGCGAGGATTCGACTCCCGAGGAAGCTCGCCACCCTCACGGCGCATCTCGGCCATTCGCCCACGACACCGTCCATCTCTTCTCGACGCTCTGCGAACTCGACGCCGACGAGCGCAGGATCCGGCTCGCCGACATCGCGAACGAGAACCCGGAACTTGCGACGCTCCTCGCAGATCTGCTTGCATCTGCCTCACGAACAGCAGGTCCGACGCGCGCCCTCACGAACCTCGCATCCGGGCTCGATCCATCGCAGGATCCGCCTCCGCTCGCCGCGGGCATGAAGCTCGGGGACTTCGAGCTCGTCGAACCGATCGGTCGTGGAGGCATGGGCGAGGTGTGGCGTGCGCGTCAGGAGAATCCGCGCCGGGACGTTGCGATCAAAGTCCTCAGGACGAACGCACGGGGCCTCTCGCTTCTCGCCGGGCTCCGCGAACGCGAAGCACTCGCCGCGATTCGCCACCCCGGCATCGCGACGATACATGCCGCAGGAGAGGGCGCGGGCTACTCGTGGCTTGCGGTGGAGCTCGTCGAAGGCGCGCGGGACATCGTGACCGCCTCGCAGACTCTCTCGCTCCCGCAGCGCATCGCGCTCATCGCCGACGTCGCCGATGCGGTCGCCCATGCTCACGCGAGCGGCTTCATCCACCGGGATCTCAAGCCTTCGAACGTGCTCGTCGGACGCGATGGCCGCCCAAGGATCATCGACTTTGGTATTGCAGCTATCGCCGCGACACCAGCGTCGACGATGACAGCTCCCACGACGCCGGCACGCACGGCTTCGCAGGAGGCGTCGCTCCACCGAACTCGCGATCCACTCGCGCGACTCGGAACACCGGCATATCTGCCACCCGAAGCGGTCTGCGATGTCGATGCCGCCTCGCCACAGAGGATCGGCGATGCACGGGCGGATGTGCGCGCGCTCGGCGTGCTGCTCTATCAGTGCGTGCATCGCGAACTTCCCGCATCACTCGCGTCGGAGAACGCAACGCTCGTACTGCGGGCGCTCATATCGACCCGTTTCGATCCCCCACCCCACGCGCCGCGCGCGACCCGCGGCGACCTGGCCCAGGTCATCCTTCGCGCCACCGCGACCGATCCGGAACGCCGCTACCGCACGATGGCTGCGTTCGCCGAGGATCTCCGCGCACATCTCGCTTCCCGTCCCGTGCAGGCCGCACCGCGAAACACCGCGGGCAGACTGCTCCTCGCCATGCGCCGCAATCCTTTTGCGGCAACGGTGGCGATCGCGGCCGCATGCCTGCTCGTCGCGGCGACAGCGATCAGTACCTGGTACGCCAACTACGCGCGTACGGCGGCGCTCGACGCAACTGCACTCGTGCAGCGGACCTCCGAAACCTACGGCGCATTCCTCGATGTCTTCTTCCCGAAGGAGGTCGATCCGAGGGAAGCGCGCGAACTCACGCTGGCCGAGCTTATTCGCGCGCGCATCTCGACACTCGAGGAACGTGTGGCCCGCATGGCCACGACCGATGTCGTCCATGGCCTCGATGCACCTGCCCGCATGATGCAGTCGACATGCCTCGCGCTCGGCATGCCCGAGGACGCGCAGCGCTGCGCGTTGGTCCGCGCAATCGTCGCCGCACGCGAGGGCGATCCGAGAGGAACGCAGAGCTCGAGCCGCCACTTCGAGGCCGCGCTCGCTGCGCTCGCGATGGATCGAACCGATCCGGCGGCGCTCGCGACCATCGAGCGCCTGGTTCCGACGATCCTCTCCGAACGCAGCATCCTGCGGGCTGCTTCACTCTCCTCGATCGGCGCGGTGGACTACCTCGCCGATGCCGCACTCACGGAGCGCGTCGCCGATCTCGTGCTTCAGGAGGATCCGGAAGATCCCGAGCTCGCGTTGAGCGCCGCCTCGCGGCTCGCGCTGCATGTCATCCGCACGATCGCGAGCGGAGGCCCGGTCGATGGACACGCCCGCACGCTTCTCGCGCGTGCGAATGCGATTTTTCGGGAGTTCGCCGAAGGGAACGATCCAGCGGTCGCGGACGAGACCATCCTCATCGCGAACGCCGTCGATCTCGAGTTCTGCCGCTTGAACGCCGTCGTGCGTGCTCCAGAGATGCTGACCGAGTTCATCGAGTGCTCGTTGATCGCGGGAATATCGCGACCGAAGTCGCGGACCATGGCCGATCCACGCGTGGCTGCTCTCGGGTGGTCGGATACGACGCCGCTCCGACTGCTGCGTGCCGGGCATGTGGAACTCTGTCGCGCGTTCCTCGCAGAACTCGACCGTCGGGCCCTCATCCTCGATGTCGACGACCGGCGGGTCGTCGAGTGGAGTCGTGCCGAACTGCTGCTCGAGGACGCCCGTGAACTTGACGGAAGAGCGCGAGACGCGGTGCTCCGCGAGGCGATTGCCGTCCTCTCGCTGGCGGCCGAAGCTCGCACATCGGCTGGTTCACGCGCGGCCGAGGAAGTCGCCGCGATCTGCGCACTGCTCGCTCGATGCGCCTGCGATCTCGGCGACTTCGCTCGCGCGCGTGGAGCGGCGTACCAACTACGGCAACTCGCGGCCGAGGCCCGATCCACAGGCGACGGGGAGCACGCCGAGGTCTACGACCGTCGCGCGGACTTGATCGATGGACTCATCGATGTCACGAGCACGCACCTTCCGCCGATCGGTGGACATCTGCACGGACCGTAGGAGTTCCAGCGCGCGGACCATCACCGTACTGACGCGATTTCGCGGAGGTGAGTCGCGCCTTCGCGCGCACCGGCATCGCGTCGGCTACGCTCTCACCACAGAATCGTGCTTCAGATCGGCCCCGTCCAACTCGCCTCGAACCTGCTGCTCGCGCCGATCGCGGGCCACACCGACATCGCGTTCCGCATCGTCTGCCGCGAGCAGGGCGGCGTGGGCTGCGCTTACACCGACCTCCTCAACTCGCACGCGATCCTCCGCGAGACGACGCGCACACTCGACCTCGCGCGCACGAACGAGTTCGACCAGCCGGCGGGCATGCAGCTCTACGGCAACTCCGACGATCCGCTGCCCGAGGCGGCGTGCTGGGCGGTCGATCACGGCGCACGGATCGTCGACATCAACATGGGTTGCCCCGTCGACAAGGTCGCGAAGAAGAACGGCGGCAGCCTCCTTCTCCGCGACTGCGGCAACACCACGCTGCTCGCCAAGCGCATCGTCGACACCGTCGCACGCCACTCGGGCGGCCGTGTGCCGGTCACTGCCAAGATGCGTCTCGGCTGGGACCCCGAGCACAAGGTCGCGCCGATCCTGGCTCGACAACTGGCCGATGTCGGCATCGCCGCCGTCACCGTGCACGGTCGCTACACGGTGCAGTTCTTCTCCGGCACCGCCGACTGGAACGCGATCGGTGAAGTGGTTGAAGCAGTCCCGTCGATCCCCATCATCGGAAATGGCGACGTCTCGCAGCCCGAGCACGCGCGCGACATGATTCGCACCACCGGCTGCGCGGGTGTGATGATCGCGCGCGCCGCACTGCGCACGCCCTGGCTCTTCCGACGCGCGCACGCGCTGCTCACGACCGGCAGCGTCGCGCCCGAACCGACGCTCGTCGACAAACTCGCCGTCGTCCTTCGTCATCTCGACCTCACGCGGCAGTACGACGGCGAGCATCGCGCGGCGATCCGCATGCGCCAGCACATCGCCTGGTACGGCAAGTCGATGGGCCACGTGAAGCCTCTCAAGGAGGCGATCCGGCTTGCGAAGGACTTCGCGTCGATTCGGCTCGCGATCGAGGCCGCGCAGAGCGCCTTTGCGGGCTCGGATGCCGTTTATTCGGACTCGGGCCGACCCGTCGCGGAAGCCCTTCTGCGCACGGGATTCGAGGATTTTGCCAAGATCGCTTGCATCGATGCGGGACCGGAGTAGTCTCTCCGAGTCGCGCGCCTCGTTCGGGGTCTGCGCAAAGGGGATCTCCCCGCGGGTTTCTCGCGAGGAGATCAACAAAGGGATGGCCTTGCAGGCGGGAACCTGCCGGGCCGTGTGAGAGGGAGAAACGCAACAACTGAATCGCGCACGTGGTTTCGCCGCGCTGTCGTTCCGTGATTTGTCGACCGGTTCACCGGTCCTCAAGCTGGCGACCGGCGAGGCGGCAACTGCGGGCATTCGGTCAAGCGTTTCGAACCAGGGAGGGAGTTTCGAGATGCTGTCTATCGCTCGCAGTATGCGGCTTGCCGCAACTGTGGCAGTCTGCGCGGTCTCCGCGCCGGCCTTCGCCGCAGCCTTGCCCATGTCGCTCACCATCAACGCCGGCTCCGCGTCGGCGCTGCATGATCTCGCTCCGAACTCCGTTTCGGGCGGAACCGGGATCTACAACGGCAACCTTTCGGATGCCGGCGACTGGAACGTCTTCTACAACTTCAACGCGTCGAGCACGGTGAACTCCACCGGCGGCGTGCAGACGGGCGCGAGCGCGTTCCAGAACGGCTCGTTCTCGATCACGAACCTGACCGCGGGCGAGATCACCTACCTGATCACGCTCACGCTTCCGACCGAGGTGACGGCTCCGATGCTCGGAAGCTTCACCGGCAGCGTCTCGGGCACACTCATCACGAGCGGACCCGGACTGCTGGCGACCGCCGGACCAGGCACCTCGCTCTGGACCGCGCAGACCGGCGGAACGACCGTCGCGCCGCTCTTCGAGAACCCGTTCATCGCACAGCGCTCCACGCAGGGTGCGACGAGCATCGGCTCGCGCAGCTTCGGAAACCCCGATCCGCTCGCGACGTCGACCTTCGGCAACACCATCGGGATCACCTTCAACTTCAGGCTGAGCGCGGGTGCCACCGCGTCTTTCACCACCAATCTCAGTGGCGTCGGCACTCCGGTCCCGGCTCCTGCGGCCCTCGCGGTTCTCGCGTGCGCCGGTCTCGTTCCGTCTCGACGTCGTCGCTGAGCAATCTCCATCGCGGCGACCACATCCTGTCCAAGCCCCGTTCCTCCACGTCGGACACACGTGCAGGACGGCACCCAGAAGGCGGCATCCAGCCGCGGTCCACGGGGGTGCGCCAGAAGCTCGTTTCGCTCTGAATCCGTTTCGCTCTGAATCCGCTTCGCTCTGAATCACTGTGTCCCTTTCCGCCCGCCGCCCGACGACTCGTTCGCTCGGGCGGCGTCTTTTTTGCAATCCCGGACGACATGCCCCAGAGTGCAGCCGTGGCAACCTGGCGTCTCGCCAGCCCCAACGACACCCCGCGGCACGGCACCCACCTCCGTCCACCCGCGCTCTCGGACCTAGGGTTCGCGCGACTTGAGGCGGTCCGCCTGCCGTCGTACCATCTCCGCCCCATGGCTTCTCTCCGCTGCAACGTCGTCACCCCCACCGAGAGCGTCCTCGACAGCGAGGCGACCTACGTCGAGTTCCCCGCGTGGGACGGTCAGAAGGGCGTTGCTCCGGGGGCCGCTCCATTCCTCGTGCGCCTCGGCGAAGGCCGGTTGCGCATCGAGCGTTCGGGCGGCGCCGACGTCTTCCTCCTCGATGGTGGATTCGCGCAGATGAATGGTGGCACGCTCACCATCCTCGCCGACAGCGTCACCCTCGCGTCCGGGCTCAGCGCCGCCGACGCCGAGAAGGAGCTCGCGGCCGCCAACGCCCAGTCGACCACGCGCGGCACCCTCGAGTCGCGCAGCCAGGCCGAACACCGCCAGCGTCTCGCGTACGCGCGTGTCGCGCTCGCCCGCTCCGGCGGCCGTCGCTGACGTCGACCCGTCGCCCGATCCATTCCGAACACTCGATCCGCGCCAGGTAGCCGCGTTCTGTCCCCGCGTCCCGCGTCAGCCCCGTCCAAGACGGCCGCGCGCTTTGGTACGCTCCCGACATGACGGAAGATGATGTTGCAGGAAGCGTCGCTGCGGCGACCGGTGCGGCGGTCCACGCCGAGGCCGAAGAGGGTCCGATCGACCCGAACGCCGCGGATGCGGCAGATACCACCGCAGGCACCACCGAGAACATCGCATCGGCGGATACCGATGCCGCCGAGGCTGGCGAGGCGCGCACGCCGCGCAAGCGCCGCAAGTCGTCGGCCAACGACCAGCTCCAGCTCTTCGAGATCAACCTCGCCGATGCCGAGCTTCCGGCGGCGCAGATGCCGTTCGAACTGCGCGTCGAGGCGGCGATCCTCCTCGCGGACCGTCCGATCTCCGATGCCCGCCTCGCAGAGGTGCTTGGGCTTGTTCCCCCGTCGGTTCGTGGCGCGAAGGACGCCGCCGGCGAGGCGAACGACACCTCCGGTGGGACCCCGAACGAGGATTCGGCGGCGATCGCCGGGCGTCGGCGCGAGGCGATCCGCCTCGTGCGCGAGGCCTGCGACACGCTCAACCAGCAGTACGCGGCCACGAATCGCGCTTTCCGCATCGAAAGCGTGTCGGGCGGAAGGCAGATGCTCACGATCGCCGCCTTCGGCCAGATCGTCACGCGGCTCAAGGGCCAGCGCGCGCAGACGCGGCTGTCGCAGGCCGCGCTCGAGACGCTCGCCATCATCGCGTACCGCCAGCCGATCCTGCGTGCGCAGCTCGAGGCGATCCGTGGCGTCGCCTGCGGCGAGGTGCTGAAGAGCCTGATGGAGCGTCGCCTCGTGAAGATCGTCGGACGCGCCGAGGAGGTCGGTCGACCGATGCTCTACGGAACGACGCCCGAGTTCCTCCGCGTGTTCGGCATCTCGAATCTCAGCGATCTTCCGCAGGCGAAGGACCTGCGGTAGACCGCAACGAGATCGCAGCGACGACGCGCGGCATGCTTTCCGGGGATGGCATCCCCGGGCAGCCAGTCAACGCCATCTCGGCCCCCGAAGTTTCAACCAGGGGATGCACTCCGAGGGGCGCCGAAGAAAGCGAGCGAAAGCGAAGCGAGTCGCGAGCGCTCAAACTACAACGCCATCTCGGCCCCCGAAGTTTCACTCCGAGGATTCACTCCGAGGATTCACTCCGAGGGGCGCCGAAGAAAGCGAGCGAAAGCGAAGCGAGTCGCGAGCGCTCAAACTACGCGCTCAACTACCGAATGAACCGCAGGTGCCCGAAGTCGGGCATCACGCGCCACGCGCTCTCGACCGGGCGCACCGGCGCAGGGAAGTAGACGCACCACGCCTTGCCAAGGAGCAGTGCGCGCGGCACGATGAACGGCGCATCCTCGCCGAACGTCTCCGTGACGAGCGGACTCGGTCGGCCCCAGAGCCGCGAGTCCTTGCTGGCGCAGCTGTTGTCGCCGCACATCATGAACTGGTCGGCCTGCAGCTCGGCTGGCGCGTTGAAGTCGGCGCCGAATGCGACGCCCGAGATCAACGGGCCGTTCTCCGCCACCTGTCCACCGATGTTGTGCGATCCCGCTCGGTAGTAGAGATCGCGGTCGACGCGGACGCGGCGCAGCGTGAGCGGTGATCCCTCGAAGCTCCACGCGAGTTTCGCAGGCGGTGCCGAGACGTCACCCCACATCTGCGTGTAGCTCTCGACCGTGTGACCGAAGAACGTCGACTGCAGCCGATCCTCCAGCGAGGCGAAGGACGCGTCGAGCCCAACCACTTCCTCGCCATTCACCCACGCGGAGAGGTGCTCGTCGACGTGCCAGAACTCGATGTCGAACGGCGCGCCCGTCGCAGGCACGTCGAATGACGCCGAGGCCATGCCAAGCCTTTCCGGTGTCTGACCGGCGCGATCGCCACCGGAATCGGCCACGCGCTCGATCTCGATCGTCGCCTTGCCTCCCGCCAGCGTGAAGCGCATTGCACGCTGCCGCGCGACAAGCGTGTACTCCAACTTCAACTTCGACGGGTCATCGGCCTCGATGGCGGCAGACACCCGGATGTCGGACACGGCCACTGGCCGGCTGTACGGCGCGCGCGAATCACGCTCGCGCGCAACACGCGGCTGGTTGTAGATCGTGAAATCGTTGATCGGCAGGATGTCGTTGCGCCAAACCAGCGTCGAGCGTGCCGCGCTGTCGGCGCGCCACGCGCGATCATTCCGCTTCACACCCTGGCTGATGCCGGTCGCCTCCCACGGCGGACCCTGCCAGATCGTGCCGGTGCTCGTCGCGATGCGCGCCGGATCCGGCGGAACGTAGTCGGAGTCATGCACGGTCTGCCACACGGCGCGCTGCACATATTCGGGTTTGCGCGCCACGCGGAACTCGGAACGCGCCGCACCGAGTGGCGCAGTGAACACGTCGCCGTCGAGGATCAGCAGCTGCTCTTCTGGAAGTCCGACGAGCCGCTTGATGTAGCTCGAGTCGTCGCCGGTCGGGTTCGTCGGGTTCTTGAAGACGACGACGTCCCAGCGTTGCGGCGCCATGAAGTTGTAGAGGTACTTGAGGACGAGCACGCGGTCGCCTGCTGCCGATTCAGGGATGAGATCTGAGATCGGTTCGTCGGCTGCGCGACGCGTGGTCGAGATCATCGGATCAAGAATCGGCCACGGCGCCGCGAGTTCGCGCGCCTGCGCGACCACTTGCGCGGGGATGTTCATCTTCTGCGCGAGAAACTCGTTGCGCTGCTCGCGGCTCATCGCGCGGAACGCGGCATCCTTCTCGGCAAGCATCTGCTCCTGCACGACGAAATTCTGCATGCCGCGCAGTTCGTTGCTCCAGTTGGGCCCCAGCATCGCGCGGATCTGCTCGTAGAGCTGCGCGTCAACCGGATACTCGTAGCCCGTGAACGGACCGACGAGCCGCGCGTGCTGACCCATCAAGGTCGGCGCCATCGAACCAGTCGGGATGAAGAAGCCTTCGGTGACGAACGCGCGGCCGGCCATCGCGATACCGAACGCCACGATGATCGACTGGACGGTCTCGACGACGTTGGTCTCTTCCTGCTTGGATTCGGTCTTGGTGGTCGTCATGCTTGATCCAACGCGCGTCTCTGCGCGCATCAACTCCATTGCTCACGCGGACGGCGGCTGCGAACCGCCACCGGAACCACCGCCCGATCCACCTTCAGGCCCACCGCCGCGACTCCCGCCACGCCTGCGGCGCCGCCGACGACGCTTGCGCGGCGCACCGTCACCACCACCCGAGCCACCCTCGGAACCTTCGCCCGCAGGATCGGCGCTGCCATCCCCCTCGTCGGAGCCCCTATCGTCGGAGTCCCCTTCGTCGGAGTCCCCTTCGTCGGAGTCCCCGACATCGTCGTCGCCGCCCGCCGCGATCTCGGGGCGCATCGCACGCGGTGCCGCGCCGTCGCGGGCGTCTTCGCCGCTCGATGCGGTGCCGCTCGCACGCTCCGCGGAGGCCTCGCCCGGCTCGCCGCCGCGCTTCTTCCGCTTGCGGCGTCGCTTGCGCTTCTTGCCTGCACCATCCCCGCCGCCGTCGCCGCCGGGTTCGGCATCGTCCGCGCCCTCGGCCGCCGTGGGCGAGGCGCCATCGGTCGCCGGAGCCGCGGGGCCACCGGCCTTCTCGCGGTAGCGGTCCTGCTTCGCCAGCTTCGCGTTCCGTTCCGCGGCGAGCTTCTCGCGCACGCTGCGCTGACTCATGCCGCGCATCGGATCGGGCGCCTTCACCTCGCCGGGCGCGGGGCACGCGTCCGGATCCATGAGTTCCTCGACCGGCACCGCGATCTCGCGGCCGAACTCGCCTGGGAACGCGCCCGGCGGCGGATCGAGCCGCACGAGCACGAGCTGCACGAGGATCTTCGAGTCGACGACGATGCCCGGGCCCTCGGCGGTGCCCACGCGCGTCTTGTTCTTGGGCAGACGCTTGCGCAGTTCTTCGTAGGTCGCGTCCTCGTAGCGGAGGCAGCACATGAGGCGCCCGCAGCGGCCCGAGATCTTGAGGGGATCGAGCGTCGCCTTCTGGATCTTGGCCGATCGCATCGAGATCGGCTTCAGCACCTTGAGGAAGTTCTTGCAGCAGCAGTGCTGGCCGCAGCGCTCGTAGTCGGCCACGAGGCGCGCCTCGTCGCGGGCGCCCACCTGGCGCATCTCGATGCGGCACTGGTACGCGCGCGCGAGTTCCTGCGCGAGGTCGCGGAAGTCGATGCGCTCGTCGGACAGGTAGTAGACGAGGAGGAGCGACTCGTCGAGCGTGAGCTCGAGGTCGACGATCTTGGCGGGGAACTTGCGGCCGGCCGCGATCTCGCGCACGCGGGCGAGTTCGGCGCGCGCCTTGTCGGCGCAGGCGGACGCGCGGTTGATGTCCTCGACGGTGGCGACGCGGAGGATCTCGCCGTTGGTCTGGAACGGGTAGTCGCGCCCGCCCGAGTTGTCGATGTAGTTGAGCATCTCCGAGCGCGACACGCTCTTGCCGCAGCCCGAGTTCGAGCAGGTGGTCGTGAGCATCTCGGCGATCTCGATCGCGCGGAAGGTGCGCACGACGAGCTTCGAGCCGCAGCCCGGCTTCGCGTCGCCACGGTACGGGTACTCGCCGATCAGCTTCATCCGCCCGAACTTGACCACGATCGAGGTCGGCGGCTTGAGACGGGCGTAGATCTCCTCGTCCGTGAGACCGTCGCGGAACTTCGGGTCCCGTCGCGCTCGAACTGTGGAAGCGGGAAGATCGACATGGGCCGAGAGTGTAGCGGGGACGGCTGGGAATTCCGGGGGCGGTCGATCCGGGACGGGTGTGGAAATCGACGGCTCACGTCGTCCGTTCCGCAGACTCCGAAGACGGAGTTCCGGAGGTACACCGAACTTGCCCCGGACATGTCTGCCCGCAGACGAAGTCTGCGGAACACGGGACGTGGGAGTCGATCGGGCGACGGGTGACGCACCCGAAGGATGAGGAAATCGACGGCTGATGAACCCGACGACTCACGTCATCCGTTCCGCAGACTCCGGCTGCGCCTCCGTCTACGGGCACACATGACAAGCGACGCCGCGACGTCACGCCACCGCTCTGCGCTGCTCAGTCGCCGTAGCCGGCGTCCTCGCCCACGCTTTCGCCCACGTCTTCACCGCCACGGCCACCGCTCTTCGCGGCGCGCGCGCCCTTCGAACGCGAGGCCAGTTCCTCGGGGCTCATGCGCTTGCGCGCGCTGAAGACGAGCTTGATCGGCACCTCGGAGAACGGCATCTGCTCGCGCAGCTGGTTCACGAGGTAGCGCTCGTACGCGCCCTCGAAGAGCTCGGGCTTGTTCACCACCACCGCGATCGTCGGCGGCATGGTGGCGATCTGGCTGACGTAGAAGATCTTCGCGCGCGAACCGAGCCGCGAGCTCGGGCCGCGCGCCGTGAGGATCTCCTGCATCGCCGCGTTCAGGCGGCCGGTCGTCTCGCGGTGATTCGCCTGCGCGAAGAGGTTGCGGCAGACCTTCACCAGTCCGCCGACGCCGTCGCCGCTCGCCGCCGACAGGAACACCATCGGCGCGAAATCCAGCGAGAAGAGCTCCTGCGTGATGTAGTCGATGTAGTCGCTCGTCTTCAGCTTCGACGCGACGAGATCCCACTTGTTGATCGCGATCACCGTGGGCTTGTGCTGCTCGCACAGCTCGAGGGCAAGGCGCTTCTCGACCTGCGACACGGGCTCGCGCGCGTCGAGGAGCAGCACCGCCACGTCCGAACGCGTGATCGACTCCTTCGCGCGCTGGTGGGAGTAGTACTCGATGTCGTCGACCCAGCTCTTGCGCTTGCGCACGCCCGCGGTGTCGATCGCGACGAACGAGTGGCCGTCGACCTCGAAGCGCACGTCGATCGAGTCGCGCGTCGTTCCGGCGATCTCGCTGGCGATCACGCGCGGCTCGCCCGCGAGGGCGTTCACGAGCGTCGACTTGCCCGCATTGCGGCGGCCGACGATCGCGATCTTCATCTCGGGCTTCGCGACGGGCTCGGTCCACTCGGGCACGCGCTCCCAGATCTGCTCGAGGAAGGCACGCTTTCCGAACGCGCTCGACGCGCTCGTCATGGCCGGCTCGCCGAAGCCGAGGCGGCAGGCGTCCTGCGCGGCGGGGATCCAGCTGTCGTCGTCGACCTTGTTCGCGACGAGGAGCACCCGGTCGGCGCGGCCGGTCTCGCGGATCAGGCGCGCGATGCGTTCGTCGAGGCCCGTCACGCCCGTCTGCGCGTCGACGACGAACAGGATCAGCGTGGCGCGCTCGACGCCCGCCTTGATCTGGCGCTCGATCTCGGGGGTGAGCTTCTGCAGGTCCTCGCCCGCGTCGTCGAAGCGGCCGCCCTCGGCCGTGTACACGCCGTAGCCGCCGGTATCGACCAATTCCGCCAGCTTCGGCGCGCCGTCGCGGGCGCGCTCGTACGGGAGGTCGGTCGGCGGCAGGAGCTCGATGAGTTGCGTCACGCGGTCGCGCGTGGTGCCCGGCGTCGGATCGACGATCGACACGCGGCGTCCGACGAGCCGGTTGAACAGGCTCGACTTGCCCACGTTGGGGCGTCCCACGATCGCGATCTCCGGAAGTGGCATAGGGGGCGCATCCTACGCGAGGAGCGACTTTCCCGTCATTTCCGCGGGTTTTTCAAGGCCGATCATGTCGAGAAGCGTGGGCGCGAGGTCGCCGAGACGGCCATCCGCGCGCAGTTTCCGGCCCTTGAACGCGTTTCCGGCCACCGTGCAGGGCACGGGGTAGTTCGTGTGCGCGGTGTGGGGGCAGTTCGCGCGCACGTCCCACATCTCCTCGGCGTTCCCGTGGTCGGCGGTCACGATCGCGCTTCCGCCCCGCGCGAGCGCCGCGTCGACGATCGCGCCGACGCACGCGTCGACCATCTCGATCGCCTTCACCGTGGCGGCGAGGCTGCCGGTGTGGCCGACCATGTCGCCGTTCGCGAAGTTGACCACGATCACCGGCTCGCAGTCGGGCGCGGCCAGGCGCGCAAGCACCGCGTCGCGCACGCCTGCGGCGCTCATCTCGGGCTTGAGGTCGTAGGTCGCGACCTCCTTCGGGCTCGGCACGATCGTGCGCGTCTCGCCCTCGAACGGCTCCTCGCGGTAGTCGTTGAAGAAGAAGGTGACGTGCGGGAACTTCTCAGTCTCGGCGCAGCGGAACTGCCGTATGCCGTGCGCGGCGAGCCACGCGCCGAGGATGTTCGCCATCTTGGCGGGGCGCCGGAAGACGAGCTCGACCGGGAGGCCCTTCTCGTACTCGGCGAGGGTGGCGAAGAAGAGGTCGCCGAGCCGCGCGCCGCGGTCGAATCCACCTTGCTCGACCCCCTTCCACGCCGCGTCGTCGAGGACGAACGCCTTCGTCAGTTCGCGCGGTCGGTCGCCGCGGAAGTTGAAGAAGAGGACGGCGTCGCCCGGGTGGATTCGCGAACGCAGGATGGCGGCTTCGTCGCCGATCTGGGTGGGCAGGACGAACTCGTCGCTCGCGCGCGAGGCGTCGCTCGGGGAGGCGTGGTAGGCCTCCACCGCGACGACCGAACCCGCCGCGCGCCGCTCGATCGGCCGGGTGAGCGCGTCGTAGGCGGCCTGGACCCGCTCCCAGCGGTGGTCGCGGTCCATTGCGTAGAAACGACCCATCACGGTGGCCACGCGGCCGGCCCCCGCGCGCGCCACGTGGGCCTCAAGCGTGCGCAGATAGCCCGCGGCCGACGCGGGCGCGGTGTCGCGGCCGTCGGTGATGGCGTGGATCGCGAGGCGGTCGCCGGTGATGCCCGCGTTGCGCGCGAAGTCGACGAGCGCGAGGAGGTGTGCGAGATCGCTGTGCACCTGGCCGTCCGACACGAGGCCGAGGTAGTGGAGGCGACCGCCGGTGCGCTCGACGTGCGCGACCATCGCCAGGAGGGTTGGATGGGTGGCCAGCTCGCCGCGGCGGATCGCGTTGGTGATCCGCATGAGCTCCTGGTCGACGATGCGACCGGCGCCGATGTTCTGGTGACCGACCTCGGAGTTGCCCATCACGGGGCCGTCGGGGCCGATGGGGAGGCCGACATCCTCGCCCGACGTTGCGATCAGGGTGCGCGGCCACGCGCGCGCGAGTGCATCGTCGACGGGTGTGCGCGCGATCTTCACCGCGTTGGTGGCGTCGCGATCGGCATGGGGTGACTGCCCCCATCCATCGCGCACGATGAGCACGCACGGAGTGTTCGGAAGTTGATGCACGAGAGGCTTCACATGTGAAGTCGCTGCGGTCATGCAGGCAGCGTAGGTTCTGTCGGGCCGTCTTGCTTCATGCGGAAGGCCGACCGACCGGGATCGATCCGCTTGTGCGCGGTGGTGATGTTGGCTACGCTCCCGGCGCCGATGGCCGGAACCTCGAGAGCATCGACCATGAAGGAAACCGCGAAGGCGAGTGGCGTCGGCGCCGCCGCGCTCGCCTCGGGCGCAGCCATGACCAACAACACGATGCATGCCGCGAAGGACACGCGCACGCTGCGCGAGCGTTACGACGATGTGCGCGCGCGCGTTGCGGCGGCGGCCGAGCGCAGTGGACGGCGCGCCAGCGACATCATGCTGGTGGCGGTGACGAAGTACGCGTCGATCGAGGAGATCCGCGAGCTGGTGTCGTTCGGCCACGTCGATCTCGGTGAGAACCGCGTGCAGCAGATGGTGCAGCGCGCCGCGATGATCGACGAGTTCAACATGCGTCGGCGCGAGCGCGGTGCCTCGGCGGGCGACGTGCCGCCGGTGCGCTGGCACATGATCGGGTCGCTCCAGCGCAACAAGGTTCGCGCGGCGATCGAGGTGTCGAAGCTGATCCACTCGGTCGACTCGCTGCGCCTCGCCGAGGAACTGCAGGAGCACGCCGAGGACCGCAGCCGAGGACCGGGTGGCGAGCACATGCCGCCGGTCGACGTGCTGGTCGAGGTCAACGTGGCGGGCGAGCGGTCGAAGCACGGCGTTGCGCCGGCGGCGGCACGGCACCTCGTCGACATGATCGACACGATGGTGGCGCTCCGGCCGCGCGGCCTGATGTGCATGGCCCCGAACACGGGCAGCATCGACGATGCGCGCCGCACCTTCATCCGGTGCAAGGAGCTGTTCGACGAGATCCGCGCGATCCAGTCGGGCGGCGAGCGCTTCGACATCCTCTCGATGGGGATGAGCGGCGACTACGAGGTTGCGATCGAATGCGGCGCGAACCTCGTGCGCGTGGGTAGCGCGATCTTCGGCGACCCGAAGCCAGGCATGGAGGAACAGGAAGAAGAGTGACCGCGGCGCGCGGGCCCGCCCGCCTGCGCATGCCGCGACGAGCAGAATCGACCGCCCTCGATTGGCGACACCAGCTTCTCCCTCCGCGACCGCGCGCATCCACTCCGACGATGCGCGCGGTTGTTCTTTTCCGGGGCGCTCGCAGAGTGCGCCCGACCCGTGTGCCCGCGGACGGAGTCTGCGGAATGCCGGACGTGGGAGGCGATCCGGCGACGGATGACGACGTCGACGGCTCGCGTCATCCGTTCGGGGTACATCCCCGGGCACACGATCCCACGACGTTGAACACACGACGTCGAACACACGACGTCCGACAGGTACGGCGAACACCCCTGCACTCCCGATCGAAAAATCGACAACGCACTGCGAGATCGACCGGGTGCTCCGCGGAGTCCTTCCGCCAGCGCGACGTGCGCGGCCTCAGAACAACAAGAACCGGGTCCAACTGGAATCACCCATGCTTTCCATGCGCTCATCGTCTGTCCGCAACGCCACGCTCGCCTCGCTCGCCGCTCTCGCCGCGTCGGCCGGCACCGCCAGCGCCGCGATCATCTCGGTCACCGGCAGCGCCGTGCAGATCGCGGCTCCCGCCTCTGCGCTGCAGCTTGCGCTTCCCGGCCCGCCGGCCTTCTGCTGGAACGAGCAGCAGAACGTCGCGATCCCGGCAAGCGGACTCCTCGTGAACACGCTCGGCAACGGCTTCTGGACCGGACCAGGCGCCAACACGAACGTCTACTTCGGTGGCCCGGTCGACTCGCACATGATCCACTTCGATGCGTCGCAGGGAGTCTCGAATGTCGGTGGTCAGGTCACCTTCTCGGGAAACATCGTCGCCGTGATCTACGAGAACATCCTGCTCAGCGCCACCGATCTCTCGCTGGGCGCGATCGGCACCACCTACGAGACGGGCAATCCGCTTCGCAGCCACACGAGCGCGCTGTTCCAATCGGCCTATCAGGTCAACAACAACGTGCTCGACTTCTCGCTCTGGGCGTCGGTCCTCAACCTTCCGAACCGCATGACCGAGATGCGCGTGCTCACGGCCGCGGTACCGGCGCCGGGTGCACTGGCGCTGCTCGGCATCGCAGGACTCGTCGGCAAGCGCCGTCGCAATCAACGCTGAACGTCGTGTCGGACGCGTCGCGTCCGTGATTCGCAACAGTCCACGTCACATCTCATCCAGAAACCGGGGTTCTCCATGAAGCAGAGTGCATCGCACATCGTCTCGCTCGTCTCGCTCGCATCCCTCGCGCTCGTCGCGTCCGCGCACGGCGCCATCGTCTCGGTCGGCGGCCAGGCCGTGCAGATCGCGCCGCCCGCAAGCGCGGTCTACACCGCGCTTCCCGGCCCGCCGGCCTTCTGCTGGAACGAGCAGAGCGGCGTCAGCTCGACGGCGCTGCTCGTCAACACCATCGGCAACGGCGTCTTCACCGGCGGCTCGTGGGGACCGACGCTCGCGGCCGGCGTGTTCGACTCGCACATGATCCACTTCGACGCAAGCACGGGCGTCGCGGTCGTCCAGGGCTCGGTCACCTTCTCGGGCAACATCGTCGCGGTGATCTACGAGAACAACCTGCTCGACATCAGCGACGGTCTGCTCGGCGCGCCGGGCACCACCTACGCGACCGGCGACCCGTTCCGCAGCCACGCGAGCGCGCTCGGCGCGAGTTCGTACACGGTGGCGGGTAACACGATCAACTTCTCGCTGTGGGCGAACAGCATCGCCGCGTGGCCAAACAAGATGGCCCAGCTGCGCGTGCTGACCGACGGAACCGTCCCCGCACCGGGTGCGGTGGCGCTGCTCGGCCTCGCGGGCCTCGTCGGTCGCCGACGTCGCTGAAACGGCAAGATTTCGAGCTTCTCTCTCCCACCTTTCCCGCCCCGCGGCGCAGCAGTGCGCCGCGGGGCGTTTCGTGCGGCGCGTTGTTGTGCGTGCGCGAGATGCAAATCGTGTGCGGCTCGCTACCTTCCCGCCCCCAATGGAACTCCCAGCCTTCTCGATCAGCCCGCCGGTCCTCTTCTTCGTGCTGGGGATGATCGCGACGCTGGTGCGGTCGAACCTGCGCGTTCCGCACGCGGTCACGAAGCTGATGTCGCTCTACCTCCTGTGGGCGATCGGCTTCACGGGAGGTGTGAAGATCGCGCAGAGCGGCTTCGGGCGCGATGCGTTGGTCGCGATCGCGATCGGCATGGTGCTGTCGGCGCTCCTGCCGCTGGCGGTGTTTGCGATCCTGCGGAGGCGCGTGGGGATCCACGACGCGGCGGCGAGCGCGGCGGCGTACGGATCGGTCAGCGCGGTGACGTTCCTGACGGCGGCGAGCGTGCTCGATGCGCTCGGGATCGGCTACGGCGGCCACATGGTGGCGGTGATGGCGTTGATGGAGTCGCCGGCGATCGTCGTGAGCATCATCCTGCTGAGGCGCGCGCAGCGGCTCGAGCCCGGTGCCGAGGGCCGGAGCACCGGCTGGGGAACGCTGCTCCACGAGGCATTTCTCAATGGGCCGGTGCTGCTTCTTCTCGGCAGCCTCGTGATCGGCCTCATCACGCGCGAGCGCGGGTTCGAGGCGTTCAAGCCGCTCTGCAAGGATCTCTTCAACGGGGTGCTGGTGTTCTTCCTGCTCGACCTCGGGTTGCTTGCGGCGAAGAGGCTGCGCGCGTTCCTTGCGCGCGGGTGGCAGCTCGTCGCGTTCGGGCTCGTGTTCCCGCCGGTCGCGGGAGCGCTCGCTCTGGTGCTTGCGAAGCTCGGCGGACTTGGCGTGGGCGACGCGACGCTGCTTGCGACGCTTGCGTCGAGCGCGAGCTACATCGCGGTGCCGGCGGCGGCGCGCATCGCGATTCCGAAGGCCGATCCGTCGGTGTACATCGGCCTCGCGCTCGCGGTCACGTTCCCGTTCAACGTGATCGTGGGCATCCCGCTCTACCTCGCGGGCGCGCGGGCGCTGTGCGGGTGAGGTCTTCGCGCACGCGGCTCGGCTCCCGTTCCACGGAGGCCCGACGCGCGCACTCACCGCTTGCGTGATGTCGGTGACGGCGCCTGCGAGGATGCTTACGAGGAGGCTTGCGAGCGTTCCCGGGCCCGCGAAGAGCGCTTCGGCTCTGCGGTTGCCTTCGACTTCCCCTTCTTGATCGCCGCCGACTTGACCGCCGTCGATTTCTTCTTGCCTGGCGTGCGCGTGGTGGCTTTCCGGCGTGTCTTTCGTGGCGCGCTCGACAGGCTGTCGATCGGGACGACGGTGCCCTCGGGGAACTTCGCGGAGACGACCAGTTCGCCGCCGAGGGCCTCGATGTAGCGGCGAAGAGTGCTGAGGTACATGTCGGCGGCGCTCTCGATCTTCGACACGCTCGCCTGGC
>JAJTGL010000133.1 GCA_021297795.1 Planctomycetaceae bacterium | reverse complement strand
CTTGCGGTCGCGGCCGACATCGGTGAGGAGGAGGACGCGGAGGCCGACGACGACAACGCGCGGCGCCAGCGCGGCTTCTTCCGGTCGCAGTTCGTCACGGAACGCAAGTTGCGCGGCGCGATCGAAGAGGAGATGGCGAAGCGGCCCGTCTGGTGGGTGGTCGGAACGAGCTTTGCGTTTGAAGTCGTGCTGCTCACCTTCGGTGCGTGGTGGTTCCGGCGACGCGACTTCTAAAGAGCGCTCGCAACTGGCCTGCGGGGCGGCTTCGCCGCGTCCGCAGGACTTTGCTCGCTTTGGCGTGAATCTCGTCGACGGTCATTTGCTGTGCCTCTAGCGTTCACGATCATGCCTTTGGTACATTTTGACTCGCTGAAATTCAAGGAAGGAAATCAACAATGAACATGATCCGCCAAGTGGTCCTCGGCTGCGCCATTATCTTTGTGCCCGCCAGTTTCTGTGGATGTGCTGCAGGTTCAGCAACAGCTGGGTATTCCATCGCGGCGTCAACCGCTGATGACCTCAAGTCTGAGGCGCGGACGCGGATCATTCAAGAAGCTGTTTCACAGTCGAAGGCATCGCTCGCAGAGGATCTGAAGCTCGAGCGAGAAGCAATCTTGCGGGAAGCGAAGATCGAAGCGGCGAAGGAAGCAGAGGCGATTCTCAATCGCGCAGTCGAGCGTCTCGTGCGCGAGTCGAGAGAGGCAGCGGAGGATTACATCATGGAGCAGATCCCCAAGATCCGTCAGCGCATTCTGAAGGAACTTGAGAACCAGGGAGATGTTGCGCCGCGGCCCGCGCCATCAACAACGCCGGCGCCGACAACGCCGCCTGCACTCACAGCACCGTGAGCCGCATCAAGCGCACTTGACGGCGGTGTTGTGGCTGCTACACGGCATTTCGCCTCACCCGCGTCCGAGCTCTGTGCCGCGATCGCGCGCAGCCTGCATCGTCTCGATCATGAGCGCGTCGAGTCCGCCCGCGCGCGGTGAAGCGTCGTCCATGCGCGCAAGTCCTGCCGCGGTCGTTCCGCCCTTGCTCGTCACTTTCGCACGCAGCACCTCCGGCTCCTCGCGCGTCGCATCGAGAAGCGTTGCCGCGCCGATGAGCGTCTCCCGCGCGAGCGCGCGGGCGGTGTCCTGCGGCAATCCGACCTGCTCCGCCGCGTAGGCCCACGCCTCGAGGAAGCGGAAGACGAACGCCGGTCCCGACCCGCTCACCGCGGTGACGGCGTCGAACAGCGACTCGGGCACGCGCACGGTGCGACCGACCGACGCGAACAGCTGCTCCACCTTCTGGAAGTCGGCCTCGACCACATCGGCATCGGACGCGACCGCGGTGATCGCACGGCGGACGGCCGCAGGGGTGTTCGGCATCGTGCGCACGACGCGCGCGACACCGCCGAGCGCATCGCGGATCGCGTTGCTGCGGACACCGGCCATGACCGAAACGACGAGCGGCCCCTCGGCGGCGACCCGACCCACCGCCTCGGCGGCCGTCGGGAAGTGCTGCGGCTTGACCGCGAGCACGAGCAGCTCGGCCTCCGCGATCGCGTCGCGCGTGACCGCGCGCATCCCGAGTTCGCGCGCCTCTTCGACGCGCGCCCGTTCGGGGTCGATCACGCCGATCTCGCTCGGGGCGGCGATGCCCGACTCGATCGCCCCGCGGACGATCGCGTGCCCGACGTTTCCGAAACCGACGATGACGAGGCGGGGCTGCATGCGGGCAAGGTAGCGACCCGCGCCACGGGGCCGACCTGTGTCCAAGGGGTCGCCGTGCGTCCGCAGGGCGCTCCGGGAGCGTCGGCTGCCCGACGGCCGTCATCCGATACACTCCGCGACATGCCACGACCCGGCTACAGCCCGCTGTACCAGCTCGACTTCGAGAACCCTGTCCTCGAGATCGAGCGTCAGATCGACGCGATCGAGGAGCGCCCGGACGCCGAGCGCTACTCGTCGGAACTCGCGCAGCTCAACGCCACGCGCGAGAGCCTGCTCCAGAAGGTCTACCAGGGGCTGACGCCGTGGCAGACCGTTCGGGTGGCGCGCCATCCGCTGCGCCCGCAGACGGCCGACTACATGTCGATGATCTGCCGCGACTTCTGCGAGCTGCACGGCGACCGCGCCTTCGGCGACGACCCGGCCATCGTCACCGGCTTCGCCCGGATCGGCTCGGTCAAGTGCATGTTCATCGGGCACAACAAGGGCAAGACGGTCGCCGAGAAGGTGGCTGCGAACTTCGGATGCGCCCACCCCGAGGGCTACCGGAAGGCGCTCCTCAAGATGAAGCTCGCCGAGAAGATGAAGCTGCCGATCGTGACCCTCGTGGACACGCCGGGCGCGTATCCGGGCGTCGGCAGCGAGCAGCGCGGGCAGGCGCAGGCGATCGCGCTCAACTTGCTCGAGATGAGCCGCCTCCGCACCCCGATCGTGTCGGTCGTGATCGGCGAGGGCGGATCGGGCGGCGCGCTTGGCATCGCGGTCGCCGATCGCGTGGCCATGCTCGAGCACGCGTGGTACTCGGTGATCTCGCCCGAGGGTTGCGCCGCGATCCTCTGGAAGGAAGCCAACGAGGACACCAACAACCGCGCCGCCCAGTGCCTGGCGCTCACCGCGCGCCGCAACCTCGAGAACGGCCTGATCGACGAGGTGATCCCCGAGCCCCTCGGCGGCGCCCACCGCGATCCGCGCAAGGCCGCGGACCACCTGCAGACCTGGATCGTCGATCGACTTCGCGACCTCTCGCGGGTCAATCCGGAGACGCTCGTCCGGCAACGCTTCGAGAAGTTCCGCAGGATGGGCGCCTTCCAGGACGAGATGGCGGGCGTCAGCGCCTGATTCGCGCGTTTGCAGGGGTTTTCCCCGGCCGATCGCGTCCAATCGCCTTTGACGAATTCTCGGGTCGTTGCTACCCTCCGGACCTTCGGCTTGTCCGCGGGACTTCTCCCGCCCACGGCCGGGGAGAGCGAGACCCTACTTGGCGACGAAGAAAGAACCGGCGAAGGTCGCTGCCAAGGTTGCGGCGAAGGCCGCGGCCGCTGGGAAGTCCCCGGCCCCTGGGAAGTCCCCGGCCCCTGGGAAGTCCCCGGCCAAATCTGCTTCCACGAAAAAGGCACCTGCGAAGGCGCCTGCTGGCGCGATGAGCAAGGCCGGGAGCAAGAAGCCTGCTGCGGCAGCCAAGCCTGCAGCCAAGCCGAGCGCGAAGCCTGCTCCGGCGAAGGCCGCTGCTCCGGCGAAGGCCGCCGCTCCCGCGAAGGCCGCTGCACCCGCGAAGGCCGCCGCTCCGGCGAAGGCCGCTGCTCCGGCGAAGGCCGCTGCTCCGGCGAAGGCCGCTGCTCCGGCGAAGGCCGCTGCTCCGGCGAAGGCTGCCGCTCCCGCGAAGGCCGCTGCTCCGGCGAAGGCTGCCGCTCCGGCGAAGGCTGCCGCTCCGGCGAAGGCTGCCGCTCCCGCGAAGGCCGCTGCTCCGGCCGCTCCCGCGAAGGGCGCTACCCCCGCGAAGGCTCCCAGCAAGGTTCCCAGCAAGGTTCCCAGTAAGGTTCCCAGTAAGGGTGACACCGGCAAGGCCCCTGGCGATACGCCGCTCGTTCCGAAGAAGGGCCCGATCGACCTCGCGCAGCACAAGTCCGTCGCCGCCGCCGCCGCCGCCGTCGCGCAGTCGCGACCCGCCGACAGCAGCGAGTTCATCATCATCAACGGCCGTCGCGTGCGCGCCATCTCGACCAAGGGCTTGACGATCGCGAAGAAGACGAAGTCGGCCGCCGTCGAGGCGCCCGTCGCGCCGACCGAGCAGCAGATCGCCGAGATCAAGACCAAGCTCTCGAAGAAGGATCTCGACGAGTACCGCACGCTCCTCCTCGCGAAGCGCCGCCAGCTCGTCGGCATGCTCAACGGCATGGAGGACGAGGCGCTGCGCAGTTCGGGCGGCAACCTCTCGAACATGCCGGTGCACATGGCCGACATGGGCTCCGACGTGTACGAGCAGGACTTCACCCTCGGCATGGCCGAAACCGAGCGTGCGATCCTCGACGAGATCGACGCCGCGCTCCTGCGCATCGAGAACAAGACCTTTGGCGTCTGCCAGATGACCGGCAAGCCGATCTCGAAGGCTCGTCTCGACGCAAAGCCGTGGGCCAAGTACACGATCGAGGCCGAGCGCATCGCCGAATCGGGCGGCGCGCGCTAAGTCGCCTACAGTCTCGCCCTCATGTCGACGTCCACGCAGGCAACGCAGGCCGACGCCGCTCGTCCGGAGGATCCGGGTGAGCGGCCGGCGTGGCGCTCGCCCGCTGCCTGGGCGACGCTTGCGGGAGTGTTCGCGGGTGGTCTCGCGCTCGATCTCTGGTCGAAGTACTGGGCCTTCCGAACGATCGCCGGGTATCCGGTCGAACTCGAGCGCGAGCGTGTGCTCAACGACGCGTCGTTCTTCGTGCCGCACCACGCGCGCTGGATCGCGATCCCGGGCGACCTGCTCGACTTCCGCCTCGTCCTCAACCATGGCGCCGTGTTCGGCATCGGCCAGCATCGGCGCGAGCTCTTCATCGTGTTCACGATCATCGCGACCGTGGCGGCGGTGGCGCTCTTCGCGCGCGGCACGCGCGTGCGCATGCACGCATCGCATGTCGCGATCGGCATGATCCTCGCCGGCGGCATCGGCAACCTCTACGACCGCATCTTCTACGGCGCGGTGCGCGACTTCCTCCACATGCTGCCCGAGTGGGAGCTGCCCTTCGGGTGGCGCTGGCCGGGCAATGCGAACGCCGAGGTCTTCCCCTGGGTCTTCAACGTGGCCGACGTCCTGCTCCTCGCGGGGATGTCGCTCTTCGTCCTGACCAGCTGGCTCGAGGACCGGCGCGCGCGACGGCTGGCGTCCGCCGCGAGTGCGTCCGGGCCGAGTGCCGACGGCGCGAAGACCCCGACGTGATCACTGCGAATCCGTCGCCGCCTGACGCGCATGGTCGGGCCCAAGCGCGCCGGTCATCGCCAGCGCGGTTTCGAGCGGGATCAGGTGCGACTCGTCGATCCGCTCGGGGAGCGCGTCGAAGCGCCGTGCCATCGCGAGCGTGAACGGGCCGACGGCCGTGCGCCGCAGCGTGGCGCAATGTCCTCCCGTACCGAGCGCGAGTCCGAGGTCGCGCGCGAGGCTGCGCACGTAGAAGCCCTTGCCCGATCGGATCGCGACGCGCGCGATCGGCCACGCGTATTCGACGAGGCCGATCTCGTGCACCGTGACTGCGCGCGGCGGCAGCTCGGGAGGCGCATCGTTGCGCGCCAGCTGATAGGCACGCTTGCCGGCGACGTGCACCGCGCTGAACGCCGGTGGCTTCTGCAGGATCGTGCCGCGGAAGCCTGCGAGTACCGCCTCGATCGCCTCGCGCGTGGGCGGCGTGGCGACCGGCACCTCGCGCCGCTCGCCTTCGCGGTCGTCGGTCGCGGTGAACGCCGAGAGATCGACGTCGGTCTCGTAGCGCTTCTCGGTGGCCATGAGGAGTTCGATCGCCTTGGTCGCGCGGCCGAAGGCGATGACGAGCACGCCCGTCGCGAGCGGGTCGAGCGTGCCGGCATGGCCCGCCTTCGCGCGGCCCGCGCGGCGCCGCGCCACGTCGACCGCGCGCATCGAACTCATCCCGAGGTCCTTGTCGAGGACGAGGATGCCGGAGATGTCGACGAGGTAGCGCATCCCGGCAGTGTCCCCGATTCCGTTGCGCCGGTGGAGGGGATCGGTACGATGCGACCATGGATCTGACGACACTCCTGGTGGGAATCGGGACGGGCCTTGTCGTGGGCGGAGGTGCCGCATTCGCCGTGGCGACGGCGCTCGCCCGCGCGCGTTCGGCGGCGTCCGGAGCGGCGACGCAGGCGGCGCTCGATGCGGCGCGCGCCGAACTCGAGCCGATGCGCGTGGAGCGCGACCGTCTGCGCGGCGAGGCGGGTTCGGCCGCCGCGG
>JAJTGL010000132.1 GCA_021297795.1 Planctomycetaceae bacterium | reverse complement strand
CGCCGCAACGCGCGACATCAACCTCGCGGGAGTCTGCGATCCGGGACCGTACGGAAACGACGTGCTCTACAACACGGTGATCTACCGCTGGACCGCCCCGACCACTGAAACCTACATCCTCTCGACCTGCAACAACGTCAACTTCGACTCGCGCCTCGCCGTCATGATCGGCTGCGATCCGGCGACCACGATCGCCTGCAACGACGACGTGCTCGGAACCTGCGCAAACTTCTCGAGCCGACTTTCGTTCGCCGCCGAGGCGGGTTCGACCTACTACATCATCGTGGGCGGCTACTCGGAGGCCGACATCGGCACCGGCACGCTGACGCTCGAGCCGTTCGAGGTGGAGCTCGCGCTGCAGGGCGCGCACAAGTACACCGTCGCCGCAGGCGGCAACGACCACTGGTACGCGAAGTACACGGTGGGCGCCGGTGCGTCGTGGACGCAGTTGCAAGCGAAGGCCGTGGAACTCGGCGGCACACTCGCCTGCGCCAACTCGCCCAGCGAGAACCGCATGATGGGCTCGATCCACATCGCGACCGGCTCCGGCGCGCGCGTCGCATTCGGCCTCTACCAGGATCTCGCCGACAAGAACTACGCCGAGCCGGCCGGCGGCTGGAAGTGGGTCGACGGAGGCGCGCTCACCTACGGCAGCTGGGCCGCCAACCAGCCCGACGATGGCGGCGGCAACGAGCACTCGGCGCAGTTCCTCGCGTACTACTTCGGCGAGTTCTGGAACGATCTTCCCGGCGAATCCGCGTGGACGCACGTGATCCTCGAGTTCCCGAAGGCGCGTCCCGAGTTCATCCCGCCGGCCAACGACGAACCCGCAGGCGCCTCGCCCATCGCGATCGGTGGCGCAACGACCGTGTCGTTCGTCGGAGCGACAACCTCCGCGCAGCCGCTCGCGTGCAAGGACGCGATGCACTACGACCGCTGGTACACCCTCACCCCGCCCTCGACGGGCTCCTACGACCTGAGCGCCTGCTCGAGCGGCTTCACCGCGGCGGTCGAGATCCTCACCTCGACGGGTGAGCTCGTGGGCTGCTCGGGCGGCGAGTGCACGTCGTCGTTCATCCTCACCGGCGGCACCACGTACACCGTCCGCATCGGCTCCACCGAGGCGGATCGGGCGGGGGCACCGACGGTGATCTTCACGCCGACGCCCGAGATCGTCACGCTCGACGCGATCAGCGTGAACTTCGTCGGCGGCACGTACCTCGACGGCGCCGATGGCGGACGCTGCAACGACACGGCGACCAATCCCGCCGGCGCCGGCGAATGGGGCACGCTCCACTGGTCGAACCTCGTGGGCGCGAACAACGGCGCCTCCGACGGATACTCCGCAGGCGGAAACGGCAACGCCTCCACCAACCTCAAGGACGGCTACGGACTCGGGACGGGCGCCTCGGTCAGCTTCGCCGTCAACAACACCTGGCGCATCTTCTCGTTCCCCGCGAGCGACACCGATCGCATGCGTCGTGGCTACCTCGACTCGAACACGCTCACGCAGATCGACGTGACCGTGAACGACATTCCCTACCAACGCTACACGGTGGTCGTCTACTTCGGCGCCGACGGCGCGGATCGGGTGGGAAGCGTGCTCGCGAACGGTTCGCCCGAGGTCTTCTTCAAGACCGATGCGCTCCCGGGCAGCATCTTCAACCCGCTGGTGCAGGCGACCGCGACCGATGCGGTGTCGGCGGTGCGATCGAGCTACGCCGTGATCAGCGGCGTGACCGGACCGAGCTGCACGATCACGCTGAAGGAGAACGGACCGAACGTCGGCTTCAACGGCTTCCAGATCATCGACGAGGGCAATCCCTGCCCGCCGGACCTCGACGGCGACGGTCTGGTCAGCGCGTCGGACCTCTCCGCGCTTCTCGGAGCGTGGGGCGGACCGGGCGGCGACATCGACGGCGACGGCACGACCAGCGCGTCCGATCTCTCGGCGCTCCTCGGCGCCTGGGGCCCCTGCGACTAAGCGGCTCACCACGACCTGCATCGACCCGGAGGCGCGGCGACGACCGCGCCTCCGGCCGTTTTGCCCCCGGCCTCTTGGCGCCCGAACCCGTTTTGACCCCGGCCGCGCCCCTCGTCCGATACACCCGCCATGGCCAGCAAAGGCGGCGGTGGCGCCGGCAAGACCATCCTGATTCCCCTCGCGCTCCTCAGCGCGTTCCTGTTCTTCCAGACCTTCGGCATGCTGCCGACGTCGGTGAACGACGACATCGTCCGTTGGGCGAGCTGCGCCACCTTCCTCGCGGCGGCGGTGGTCTTCGGCAAGGACGGCAGCGCCATCTGGTGCGGCCTCTGTGCGGCGATGGCCGTGGTGCTGAACCCCCTGTATCCCCTCGGACTCGGCGACCTCTTTGCGGGCGCGAAGATCGTCGGGGGCGTGATCGCCGGCGCCGCGGTGGTCCGGAACTGGTAGCAGCACGACCCGGTGCTCGGCGGGAGGGCCGTCCGCGCCCGGAAACCCCGGATCGCGCGGGTTTTGCGGGTTGTAGGGGCGACCAACCGTTCGCTTCGGCCGGAGAAGCCCACCCCACTTGCCGATCCAACGGAACCTGCTATCTTTCCCGACCCGCGGGCAACCGCGGAGCAGGCAAATGCGGGTGTAGCTCAGTGGTAGAGTGTCACCTTGCCAAGGTGAATGTCGAGGGTTCGAATCCCTTCACCCGCTTCTCAGGAGCAAAAACCGAAGGCTACGCCTTCGGTTTTTCTCCTTTTGAAGCGTGTGCGTCCTCCCTCGCTTCGCTCCGGAGGACCGTCCGGCGCAAGGCGCCGGGAGGCTGCGGCGACCGGCACGCCGAAGACCAGAGATCCGCGGCGGCGCCCGGATGACAAGGAGGCGAGGCGAAGCCGTATCCGCAGCGATACGGTGAGCCGAAGTCGACGACGGCAGCCGGGATGCCACGCGGATCGAAGTCCGGCGTGCCGGGCGACGCGGCCGCGGTCTTTACGCTTCGGCTCGCGCCGAAGAGCGAATCCCTTCACCCGCTCTCAAAAGTCACGAACCGGAAGGCCTTCGCCTTCCGGTTCGCGTTTTTGTTCGCTCTCTTCGAGCGCTCGCAACTGGCGGCGGGGCGGGCCTCACGGTCCGCCACCGCCGGCTTTCGGGTTCGGCTTCGAGGTTTCCGCGCAGAACCATTGCAGCCGCGTCTCTTCTCGGGCAATGCGGCCAACGTCAACTTTGATTCGTCCCTTCGCTTTCATCTCGTTCGCGATCACCTGCACGGCCCACTGCGAGGCCGCGCTTGTCGAATGGTCGGTTGCGAGCGGCGGAAACGGGCACTTCTACGAGGTCGTCCAGCTGTCGAGTCCGATCGGCTGGAATGCCGCGCGTACTGCGGCGGAGGCACGCGGTGGGCATCTCGCGACCCTGACCAGTTGGGATGAGCATGCGTTCGTGGCCGCGCTGGTGACCGCGGGCGGTCGCAACGCCTTCCTCGGGGGATACCAGGCGAATCCCTCCGCCCCCGCAAACGAGACCTGGACTTGGGTGACGGGCGAGAGTTGGGATTTCACCGCGTGGGCAGGCGGCGAGCCGAACGATCAGGGAAACCCGAACGAGTCCTACCTTGAGATGTACACGATCGGACTGTGGAACGACGTTCCTGAGGCGGGGAGCGGCTACGCCGAGTTTGCCTACGTCGTCGAGGTCGTCCCCGCGCCCGCCGGCGCCGTCCTCATCCTCGCCGCGCCATTTGGCCGCCCTCGACGTCGACGCAGCTGAGGTGTTGCGGCAGCGACCCACTGGGGACACCCGCACGCGTGGAGGCGCGACGGACGAGGGATAGCCGCGGCCGACCGTCCAAGCCCGCTCCCGACCACCGTTGCAGCCCCTGCATGAGGCCCGATACTCGTCGGGCCTCGAGACGAGCGCCGCTGCTTCCGGGACTTTCCGAGAGAACGCCGTCCAAATCCGCACGACTTCGGTCTATTCCATTTCCGAAGGCGCTCGTCGTCACGGAGTCCCACCATGCCCACATCACTGACCATCCTCAAGAAGTTCGCCCTCGTCGTCGCGGCCGCCGTGGCGCCGATCTCTGCAACAACGGCGCACGCCGACATCACCGCGCCATCGGCCCTGTTCAACCGCCAGTTCGGCCGGAGCATGGCGTTCGCCGACCTCGGGACGGCGAACTACCTTGCGATCGGAAGCTCGGGCGAGTTTACCCCCGGCTCGGTGTTCATCTACCGACGCAACGCGCTCTCCAACACGTGGACCCTCGAGACGGAACTCGTGGGAACGGGAATCTCGTCGTCCGACCGGTTCGGCGAGGCGATCGCCATGCGCGCGGGCGCCGATGGCAGCCTCCTCGTTGCGGTCGGTGCGCCCGGCGACAACATCTCGACTGGCACGGCGTTCCTTTTCCGCCGCACCGTATCGGGCAGCTTGTTCAGTTGGAATCTCGAAGCGACACTGACCCGCTCGGATGGCACGTTTGGCGACTACTTCGGCGGAACGATCGCCATCGCCCCTGACCTCTCCCAGGTCGCGATCGCGGCCGCCTTCGACAATCCGACAGGCTGCGGAGGCATGCAGGAGTGCGGCACGAATCCCGGGTTTGGCCGCGGTGTGGTGAACGTCTACAAAAAGTCCGGCAGCAACTGGACTCTCAGCGCCGCCGCGTCCGCGCCCATCCGTGCGACGGCGTTCGAACAGATCGGATCCGGCCTCGCGTACGGCAACACGATCAGCGAACCTCCGCAGCTCCTCATCGGCGCGTCGGGCGCGACCGACAACGGCGTGAACTTTGCCGGCCGGGTCTTCGTGGTGCGCGAACTGACCGCAAACACATGGACCCTGCAGAACACCGTGTCGGGCGGAACAATCGCAGGCGTTCCCATGGGTGGATTCGGCGACTGCATCCAGGTCAGCGGCAGCTTGGCGATCGTCGGAGCGCCCTTCACCGATGTCGGTGGATTGAGCGCCGTCGGCCGCGCGCTGACGCTCATCAAGAGCCCGACGAACAACTCTTGGAGCCTTCAGGCCAACCTGCTGCTGCCCGCCCCCACCTTCACCACGGCGAACTCGTTCTTCGGCCGTTCGGTCGGTGTGCAAGGTGACATGATCGTCGTTGGCACCGCCGGCAGCCATGCGTTCCTCTACCGCTCCGTCCCAGGAGCCGTCACGCTGACGTCGACCGAGTCGCTCACCCATCCGACTTCGCTCGTGCCAAACGCATCGGATGGCTTCGGCCGCAATGTCGCGATCGGAACGGGCACCGTGGCCGCGGGCTTGACGGGCCGGGACATCGGGGGCGTCAACAATGTCGGCGCCGTCAGTCTCTTCGATGCCTTCCCCGGCAAGTTCATGAGCGATGACCCTTCGGCCAGCGAGAACTTCGGACAGGCTGTCGCCGTGGGCAACCAGCGCGCAATCATCGGCGCACCCAACTTCGACGGCACGGCTACCAACCAAGGGCGCATCGAGATCTTCGAGCGCTCGAACGGCGGCTGGTTCCGCATCTTCTCGCAGACCGCCACCGATCCGAGCGCGTCCGCCTTCGCCGGTCGCAGCGTCGCCATCACCGATGACGGACTCCGCTTCGCCTTCGGCGCGCCGGGCGCCGCTTCGAGTACGGGCGCCGTGTACCGCGGCGTCAACTCCTCGGGCACCACCTTCAGCTTCTCGAAACTCGCCTTCGCCTCGGCGATCGCGACGGCGCAGGCGGGCGAGTCGCTCGGAGCGAGCGTGGCGATGACGAATCAAGGTTCCACGCGCTGGATCGTCGCGGGTGCACCGGGGTTTGATTCAGGTGGCGTCGCAGATCGCGGACGCATCCTGATCTGGCGCAACGAGGTCATGCATCAGGCGATCCTCGGGCAGGTCTCGCAAGTGGGAGGAACGACCGCGATCGACTGCGGATCCATCCACATCTACCGGAAGGCACCGCTCGCGACGACCTTCTCGTTCCATCTCACCGCGCGCCACGGCACACCGGTCGACCTCGGAGACTATGGCTCGCGACTCGCACTCAAGAAGTCGCGCCTCGTCGTCGGCTGCCCTGGACGGGCAAACGCGCCACTCTCCTCTGCTGGCGCGGTGTTCGCCTGGACCCGCTCAGGCACCGGTACGTGGAGCCAAGTCGCGGGCGGTATCGGCGGAAGCGAATCGAACGAGCGCGTGGGATCCGGAGTTTCAACCGACGGGACCAACGTCCTCGTGGGAATTCCCGGGCGCCCGAACGGCAGTCCGAGTGATTCCGTCGGCGCAGCCCGGCTTCTCACCGTCAGCGGCAGCAACCTCGTCGTCTCGCAGACATTCACCTCAACCGACAGCCGTCGATTCGACGACTACGGATTCGCCGTCGCGCTCGGTACCGCGACCAACGGCCCGGTCATCATCGGTTGCGCGACGGACGCGAATGGCGACATCGGCAGCGCAGGCAGCGCCTACGGCTTCCTCGGACCAGGTAATGCCTGCGCGAGCGATCTCGACGGCGACTTCGAGATCGGTGCGGCGGATCTCTCGCTCCTCCTCACCTCTTGGGGACTGACCGACGAGGACGCAAGCGGTATCGACATTAATCTCGACGGCATCATCGACGCCGGCGACCTCTCGTTGATGCTTGCGACGTGGGGGACTTGCGGGGAGTAATCCACGGTACGAACGGGATCCTGCATCCCGAACCCAACGCGACAACGGCGCGCGCAGCGCGCGTCCCAGCCTTTTCAAGTGCACACGAGGCCCCATCCGGGCCTCGTGTGCCATGGTGCCCCTCGATGGCGCACCAGGCGCGCCGCGAAGCGCCAGGCTTCCGGACCTCCGCGGCGCTTTCAGCCTTGACTTACCCCCCTTCCCGGCGCAGACTCCCGTCATGCGTCCATCGCGCCGGGTTGCCCCCTTCGGAACGCACGCGACCACCCCGCGCATCTCCTGCGCCACGGTCGCGCACTACGCCGGCGTGATCGCCGCGTCGATCGCCTCATGCACGATCGCATCGAGCGCCTTCGCCAGCGAGATTTCCCATCCGGGCGTGCGCACCCTCGGCAGCGTCGGCTTCACCAACATCGAGCAGTCGACGCACGCGTCGCAACTCTCGGTCGGAGAGAACCACACGGCGGTGGTGCTTCCGAACGGCACCGTCGCCTGCTGGGGCGACAACACCTACGGACAGAGCCTCGTGCCGTACGGACTCGGTGCCTGCCAGCGCGTCGAGGCGGGCTACCGGCACACGCTTGCGCTCAAGGCCAACGGCACGCTTCAGGCATGGGGCGAGTCGGGCTACGGACAACTCCAGATTCCCTACAACGTCGGCTCCGTTGCCGACATGGCCTGCGGGCTCCGGCACAACGTCGTCGCGCGCACCGATGGCACCGTGATCTGCTGGGGCTGGGACAGCGAGGGTCAGCTGCTGGGGCAGCAACCTCAACGGACAGTGCACTCCTCCCACCGGAACAAGCGGACTGATCGATGTCTCCGGCGGCATGTTTCACACGGTCGCGGTCCGGGTCGACGGCCGCGCATCCTGCTGGGGAAGCAACGCGTACGGCCAGTGCGCGACGCCCTCCGGCATCGGCGCACTGACCGACATCGATGGTGGTGTGGATCACACGATCGCACTGCGCGCGAACGGCACCGTCGTGTGCTGGGGCTACAACGGACTCGGCCAGTGCTCGGTTCCGGCGCTCCCGCTTGCCGCGGTGCGCGTGGTCGCGGGCATCCAGCACTCGTGCGCGCTCCTCTCCGATGGCCGCATCGTCGCGTGGGGGCGCGGCGAGATGGGACAAACCTGGACCGGAGCCACGATGGCCGCGCCCACGATGGCCGCCGCCGGCTTCGCCCACTTCATCCTCGTTGATGAACTCGGCGAGATCCACGGCGTCGGCGCCAACAACGCCGGACAGTGCGACATCCCCGACATCTCGCATCCCCTGACGGTCGGTGCCGGCGCAAACCACTCGGCCGCGCTGATGCCCGGGGGCAGCGTCATCTGCTGGGGCAGCAACGCGCAAGGGCAGTGCGCGGTTCCGAAGGGGCTCGTCGCCACGGCGATCGACTGCGGCAACTTCCACAACCTCGCGATCCTGCCGAACGGCACCGTGGCCGCTTGGGGTTGGAATGTCCACGGCCAGTGCGACGTGCCGCGCTACCTCACGCACGCCGCGCAGGTTTCGGCCGGTGAGAACAACTCGCTCGCGATCGACGGCGAGGGCGTGCTCGTGACCTGGGGCTCGGATACGTACGGCCAGTCGTCGCCCCCCTATTCGAAGCTACCCGCGATCTCGATCGCAGCCGGTATCCGCCACGGTGCCGCGGTGCGCGCCGACGGCAGCGTCTACTGCTGGGGCTGGAACGCCTACGGCCAGTGCAACGTTCCGGAGGGCCTGCAGCGCGCAAGGAAGGTCGCCGCGGGCTACCTCCACACGCTGGCGCTCGACGAACTTGGCATGGTGAGCGCCTGGGGAGGCAACGAGTTTGGCATGCCGACGCAGGTGATCACCGTTGGGCTTGCCTCCGACATCGACTCCGGCGCGTTTGCCGCGACAACCACGATCGCTCCTTGCGCGACCGGTCCGAGCGAGCCCGACGAATGCGGCTGCGGGCCGTTTCAGTTCGACTCGAACTTCGACGGCATCCCCGATTGCGCCGCGCGCCGCTTCGGCGACCTCGACCTCGATGGAACGATCGGCGCGGGCGACCTCTCGCTCCTCCTCGACAACTGGAACGACGTCGAACCACCGATCGGCGATCTCGATCGCGACGGCACCGTCGGGGCCTCCGACCTCTCGCTGCTCCTTCTTCGTTGGGGCACCAGCCTCGGATGAGCGCGCCCGCGCCAGGTCGCCATCCAACGGGGCACGGGGTTGCGCCGGAGGGTGCCGCCCCCGATCTCTCGATCGTGATCGCGACGCGCAACCGTGCCTCGCAACTCGCGAAGACGCTTGAGTCGTTCCGCGAGATCCGCACCGCGCGCACGTGGGAACTCCTCGTCGTCGACAACGCCTCGACCGACAGCACGCCTGCAGTCGTCGCGGCTACCCGCGCCAGCGCACCGTGCATCCCGCTGCGGATCGACACAGCCGGACTTTGCCGCGCGCAGAACGCGGCGCTGGCCTACGCGCGCGCTCCGATCGTCGCCTTTACCGACGACGACTGCTACCCGCAGCACGACTTCGTCGACCGCCTGCTCGAAGCATTCATCGATCCACGTGTCGCGTTCGTCGGAGGGCGGGTGCTACTGCATGATCCGACGGAACTGCCGATCACGATCCAGACGCGCGAGACGCCGATGGATCTGCCACCGGGCACACCGATCGACGCAGGGTTCATCCACGGGGCGAATCTCGCGTTCCGGAGGGATGCGCTCGAGCAGCTCGGGGGCTTCGACGAGCGCCTGGGGCCCGGCGCGTCGTGCCGGTCCTGCGGCGACTGGGACATCATGTGCCGCGCGCTCGCGAACGGATTCGCGGGTCGCTACGACCCGGGGCCGACGGTGCGTCATCACCACGGGCGTCGGACGCTTGCGCAGGTGCGGGCGCTCGAGCGACGCTACGCCTTCGGGCGCGGGGCGATCTACATGAAGGCGTTCCTCGCCGGAGGCGACTATGCGGGCAATCTCCGCTGGCTTCGTCGCGATATCCGCGAGACGATCCGCGCGCCGCGGCGCGACCTCCGCAACGTGCGCGCGCGCGGCCGTGAACTCATGGGCGCGATCCGCTTCCTGATCGCGCGATCCTTCGAGCGTTCATCGACGTGACCGCGTGAGACCGTCAGTCGCAGCTGCCCCACGCACCAAGCAACGCCGCCAGGTCGGCGGCGTCGGTCTGTCCGTCGCCGTTCGCATCGCCAGCCGCGGTACCCCACGCACCGAGCAGCGCCGCGAGATCCGCAGCATCCACCTGACCGTCTCCATTGAGATCGGCCGGACATGGCGAC
>JAJTGL010000131.1 GCA_021297795.1 Planctomycetaceae bacterium | reverse complement strand
ATGTCCGCGCACATCCCGGCGCCGCACACCGACGAGTTCGCCTTCATCCAGCTGCTCGGCGGCTTCGTGGTGACGGAGGACGCCGACGGCATCGTCATCGTCGACCAGCACGCGCTCCACGAGCGCGCCATGTTCGCGACGCTCCTTGCACGCATCGCCGAGGGTCCTCTCGAATCGCAGCGCCTGCTCGTACCGGTGCCGGTCGAGTGCTCGGCGCGCGAGGTCGAGCTCCTCGACGAGATCGCGCCGCTCTTCCAGCGCCTCGGGATCTCGGCGCGGGCGTTCGGTCCGCGCGCGGTCGCGGTCGAGGCGGTGCCGACCCTGCTCCACTCGCGCGGCGTCGACGCGGGCGGCTTCCTGCGCGATCTCCTCGCGAAGGCGCTCGAGCACGGTTCGCTCCTCTCGCTCGAGGCGGCGCTCCACGAGGTCGTCGACATGATGGCGTGCAAGGCCGCGGTGAAGGCGGGGGACTCGCTCACGCGCGAGGAGATCCGCGCGCTTCTCCGCATGCGCGTCGAGGTCGAGCGCGCCGCCGCGTGTCCGCATGGCCGGCCCACGTCGATCCGCATCGCGCGGGGCGAGCTTGAGCGACGATTCGGCCGCAGTTGAACGCGCGTCGGCCAGCGCCCGTCAGACAGCGCTTACGCGTCCTGCGGAATGAGGATCTGGTGGAACACGGTCTCGCCGGTCTCGCGCATGCGCTCGATGTACGGACGGCACATGCCGCAGCAATCCATGCAGCCGAACTCGGCGCGGATCTCCTCGTTGGTGCGTGGACGCTCGTCGAGCGCCCGCTTCAGATCGGAGAAGCGGACGTCGTAGCAGACGCAGCGGTCGATCTCGATGCGTGAACCCATGCGTCGGTCGGAGCCCCGTGGAAGTCCGTGCGGTGTCATCGCGCAGCGCGCGATGTCGTCAGCGCGGATCGTACGGGAAGTCGTCGTCGGAAAGAAATCCGTTGCGCGGAAAACCGAGCACGCCTTCGAGAAGCGCAGGTGGGGAATGCACCCCATCGTTGCAGTCGCACGCGCCGCCGACGTGCCCGTCGAGGTAGCAGACGTGCGTGCATCCGCCGTGACGGAACGCCTGTCCGCCGCCGTAGACGGTGGGCAGATCGCCCTCGACGGTCGCACTCGGGGCGCGCATGAACTTGTTCGCGCCGCCGCGCCATCCGCCCTCGCCGAAGAGCGCGGTCGTGGACGTCTTGCGGAACTGCGCGCTCGCGACCCCGCGCCGCGCGAGGCGCCAGCCGTCGATCCACGCGCCCGAGGAATCCTGCTCGGGAAATCTTCCCTCGGCGCCGATGTAGCTCGTGTTGTAGTTGTAGCCCGTCGAGGGATCGTCGCCGAAGGTCGACGCCCCGAGGAAGTCGGGGCACTGCTGCACCTCGTTGGGTCCCTTCACGAAGTCCCAGAGCACGCTCGGGCGCACTTCGCCACCGGGCCGGTGCTCGAAGTCCCAGGCCGACGTGACCAGTCCGGCGCCATCCATCCCGTAGAGGATCGCGGCGGGATACGCGTCGCGGTTCTGCGTCGCGTACATCGATGCGGCGATCCCGAGCTGGCGCAGGTTCGATTGGCACGCCGCCGAGCGCGACGAGGCGCGCACGCTCGACGTGGCCGGAACCACGATCGCAAGCAGCACCGCGAGCACGCCGATCACGACGAGCATCTCGACAAGTGTGACGGCGCGCGTCACGGCGCGTGGTACGCGCGCGGAACGCGTGTTGCGGCGCGCCCGCCGGCTCATGGCGTTCCGCCCTTGCCCCACGCACCGAGCAACATCGAGAGATCGCCCGCGCCGACGGATCCGTCGAGGTCGAGGTCGATCGCCGGATCGCCCGTGCCCCATGCCGCGAGGAGGAGCGCCAGATCGGACGCGTCCACGGTGCCGCTTCCATCGAGATCGTCGGAGGCCTCGACCGCTGCGACGTCCGCGATCGCGTCGATCTCGGGTGAGAAGCCCGGCGCGGTCGGGCCCTCGATCCGCACGTAGCGGATGGAAGCGAGTCCGAGTGGCGCGAGGTCGATGCCGGCGCCGCCACCCGAGCCGTCGTAGCGCTCGAGGAGCGTGACGTAGTCGAGCCCGACGATGTCGCCCATCGACATCGCGGGATCGACCGGTCGGAGGAAGTCGCTCTCGACGACGCCGGGCGAGGTCGCGAACGGAGCCACGTCGAGGTAGCCGAGCGTCGGGAAGAGTCCGTCGCCCACCACGCCGGGAACCTCGGTCCACGAGACGCCATCCGCGCTCACAAGGACGCGCCCGCCGTCGGACGCGAGGCCGCCCACGACACCGGAGCCGCCGGAGAGGTCGGTGAAGAACGAGTTTCCGAAGACGATCAGGTCGACGCCGAACGGATTGCGCGGGTCGTCGGTCACGTCGTGATCGAACGCGAGCACGAGACTGCCGCCGACGCCGAGCGAGACGATCTCGTTCGGACGGAACGCCGGCTGGAACGGCGTCACGCACTGCGGTTGGAATCCCTCGCCCGTGAAGCGCTCGGGGCTTCCAAGCGCAACGGAGGGATTGGTGAAGCCCGCCGCGGCACCCGTGCCGGCGGTGTAGCTGGTGACGCTGCTTGCGAAGGGGGATTCGCCGGCGAGCGCGGCGGGTGTGGCCGACAGGGCGAGACAGGCGATCGCCCATCGCGCATCGCCGTGCCAACGGCGGCGTGGAACGCACGAAAGAGGCAACGCATCAACTGGCGAGAGATCCATCGACCGCTCCTCCGGGAGTTCGCGCCCGGTTCGGAACGCGCTCCATCCTGGAGCGCATCGGAGGCATCCGCGTGGATACCCGTCGCCTGGGTAGGTCTTCCGACTTCAGGCCCGCACGGAGCGGCGCTCGCAACGCCTTCCCGGCCCGGAGGGGCCAGTGGCTGCCGTCGAGGACGGCGGTTGCGATCGGAGCGTCGTCGGATGCATGCACTCGACGAGGCTCGACCTGTCACGGCGGCGCGACCGCGGCGGATTCTCACCGCCTTCCCTCATCGAGTCCGTGGCTTCGGAACGGCAACGCTCCGGGCCGCGCACTCGACGCCGAGAAATCTCGGGCGCCCAGGCGGCGCGGAGTATACGGGCAGCGAGGCCGGACGAACCGCCCGGCCGCGCGGCAAAGCGCTCCGGGGCGCGGTTGACGGGTTCCACGATGGGCCGATACATTCCACGGTTCCCCCGAGGCGCCAAAGACGGCGCTCGCACGGGACCCGACCGCTTGGTCGGAGGCTCTTCGCCCGGACGGCATCACGCCGTCCACTTTCAGGAGATCTCGATGTCGTCGAACGCGTCCCTCTCGACCCTGCTCGTGGCCCGCAAGCATCTTCCGATCGCGGCGCTGCTCGCGACCGCGCTCGTGGGCCTCGCTCCGACGGCGCTTGCCGTGGGTGTCCATGCGGTGGGTGTCCGTCAGGACGAGGCGGCCACCACCTCCGCCAACCTCTCCGAGGTCCGGAAGGCCGTCGACGACTTCATCCACTACGTGTTGATCGGCAAGGCCGATCTCGCGCAGGCCGCCGGCGAGAAGCTGCTGGCGATGAACGCCACCGACGCCGAGCTCGCCGCTGCGGTCGACGAGGGCGAGCTGCAGGAGCGCCTCGCGAAGGCGATCGGCCGAAGCCGTGCGATGGGCGGCGTTTCCGACCTCGCGACCAAGATCGAGGATCGCGTCGAGGACGGACGTCAGTCGATGTCGCGCGACCCGAAGCGCATCGCCGAGGCGATCACCATGCTCGGCGCGACCCTCCGCGAGCGCCGCATGGGTGAGGAGCGCCTCCTCGCCGCGCGCGAGCACGCCGTGCCGCAGCTCCTGAAGGTGCTCGTCGATTCGAACGACCCGAAGGCGGCCCTTGCGGCGGCCACCAGCCTCCGCGCGCTCACCAACCATGCGGTCCTTCCGCTCGCGATGGCGCTGCGCGACCTTCCGCCGGCCACGCAGCGCGAGGTGGTCGCGATCCTCGCCGATTCGGGCCGCAAGACCGCGCTTCCGTTCATCCTCGAGGTCGCCAACGACCCCGCGACCTCTGCCGACGTGAAGGCGGCCTGCGAGATCGCCTTCGAGCGTCTCGGCGGAACCTCCCGCGACGTGAGCGCCCAGTTCACGGCGCTCGCCAAGCGCTTCTTCGATCTCGAGGAGACGCTCGTCACCCAGCCGGGCGAGGACACCAACAACATCTGGTCGCACGCGTCGGCCGCGGGTGGCTTCGGTTCGCTCGAGGCCAGCCCCGTCGCGACGGCGGTCTTCTGCGACATGATGGCGATGGGCATGGCGCGTCGCGCGCTTGCCGCCGACGCGAGCAACGCCTCGGCGCTCGCGATCTTCGTCGCCGCCGATCTTCGCCGCGAGAACACGCTCGGCTCCGACGCGCAGCCCGGCCGCTACTCGCCGCAGTTCTTCGCGACCGCATCGGGCCCCTCGATCTGCTCCGAGGTGCTCTCGATGGCGCTCGACGCGCGCGACACCGCGCTCGTCCGCGACGCGATCGCGGTGCTCGCCCAGACGGGCAGTGGCGCGATGCTGACGACGCCGTCGGGTCGCGCGCCGATGGTCGAGGCGCTGGGCTACTCGGATCGCCGCGTGCGCCTCGATGCGGCCCTTGCGATCGCGGGCAGCAATCCCAAGCAGAGCTTCCCGGGCGACTTCTCGATCGTTCCGACGCTCGCGTCGGCGATCTCCGACACCGGCACGGTTCGCGCCGCGGTGCTCGGTGGCTCGATCGACGAGCGTCAGGCGATCGGTCAGCAGCTCACCTCCGCGGGCTTCGCGTCCGTTGCGAGCGGTGACGGATTCGACGCGCTCGAGGTCGATGTGGTGAAGGCGAACGGTGTCGACCTCGTCGTCGTCCGTGGCGCGATCGACCAGCTGCGCGAGGGCGTCTCGCGCGTCCGTGCGAGCGGCCTGACCGGCGCGAGCCCGGTGCTCGTGATCGCGAACGCACTCGAGGAGGCGAGCGTCCGTGGCGCGTTCCGCGAGGATCGCTCGGTGGTGGTGTGGACCGAAGGGTCGACCTCCGACAGCTTCCAGAATGCGGCCAAGCTCGCCATGACCAGCATGTCGGGCAGCGTGATGGACGAGTCCGAGAGCGCCGAGTACGCGCTGCGCGCGGTCGAGGCGCTCCGCGGTCTCGCCTACGGCGGAACCAGGACCTTCAACGTGCTCGACGCGGAGCCCGCGCTGCTGCGCGCGCTCGGGTCGAAGCAGGGTGGCATGCGCATCGCGGTCGCCGAGGTGCTCGCGGTCATGGCCACGCCGGCAGCGCTCTCGAACCTCGTCGATGCGGCGCTCACCGCCTCGGGTGAGGAGCAGATCGCGCTGTGCGACCTGGCGGCGGCTGCCGCACGCGCCTCCGGTGGAAAGGCCGACGATCGTCAGCTCTCCGCGCTCCGCGACCTCATCGCGTCGAGCGAGGGCGAGGCCGCCGACGCGGCGGGTCGCCTCCACGGCGCCCTCGATGCGGGAAGCGCCCAGGCGGTCCAGCTCATCACAAGCGAGTGACATCGCGACTGCTGCCCATGCGGACCCGTTCGCCGCAAGGCGATCGACGGGACCTGATCCTCAACACCTCATCGCGCCCCGCCTCTGGCGGGGCGCGTTTCTTACCAGCGCCACCGCCGGGTGGAAGGGCGCTTGTGTATCGAGACGGAGCCGCGCGGATGGGCGTGCGGGAAACGCAACCGGGCTGGGGCGTGGATGCTGTGCCTGATACCGATGCTGTGCCTGATACCGATGCTGTGCCTGATATCCACGAGCCACCGGATGGTCCCGGGGGGGCATCGCATCGTCACCCGGCACTGGCCGCATCGGTTCGCCTGGTTGCGGCGGCATGCCGCATGGCATTCCGCACGAACGACCTAGCAAAGCGACCCAGCAAAGCCACCCATGGGATTTGAACCCACGACCTGCGCTTTACGAAAGCGCTGCTCTACCGCTGAGCTAGGGTGGCAGGGGGCGGGGAGCATACACGAAATCCACGGCGAGGT
>JAJTGL010000130.1 GCA_021297795.1 Planctomycetaceae bacterium | reverse complement strand
CGCGCCGCCTCCTGCGCGACCTGCTCAGCCACCGACAGCCGCGGACAGCCCCACGCGAAGCGCTCCTGCCGCCACTGTTTCTTCCCCGTCGGCCGGGTCGTCTGGCAGCGCCGCTAAGCATGAGAAGACAAAGGCGGCATCTCCTGGAAGCGAGTGGCGAGTCGTCTGCAGCCAGCTCTCGCTCGATGACGCCGGTGGACGCGTGAAGCTCGGTCGCACTGTGCTCGACTTCGAGGGCAAGACGACGCAGCAGTTCATGCTTCTGGCCTTGCTGTCCAAGCGACCGAACAAATGGCTTGAGACATCGAGCCTGGAGGGCGCAGACGGGCCATGGAGTTCCGGAGAGTGCACCATCGATGCCCTCGGCTCCTGCGCGACGAAGGTGCGCCAGGCGCTTCGATCCAAGGGAATGGACGGCCTCGCTCTGGCGATCAAAACCCGCCGCGTCAAGGGTGATCCGCAGGTCCGGTTCAATTGGCCGCCTGCCGGTTCTGCTGTCGATTGACTGTCGGACAGCCAACCGCAAGCGACTGTGAACCGCTTGCGAAGTAACGCATGAACTGCAATTGCCCTCGGTGAACCTCTGCTCGCCGACGCCGCATTCCGCGGCGCGCGCAAGCGGAGCAAGCCATTGAGCAAGCAGAGCAAGCCAGCGAACCCGTCCGAACTCCTCACGCACCCCACCGTCGTCCACGCGATTAAGCAGAACGCGCGCCGCCTCTCGAAGATGAGGCTCTTCCTGCCGTCTCGATGTTGCGCGCACGGGCCGCCGAGTCACGCCGTGCTGAGTGGACCACAGTGAGCATCGAATGCGTCGTGTCCGGCCACGCCTCCGCCGACGCAGTCTTCTCCGAGGCATTCGCCAGGACGAGCGGCCGAACGCAGCGAGACTTCGTGGCGGCAATCGAGCGCGAGGACTCGGTCCGAACGCTGATGCGCACGCTCCCGCCGAAGCTCGCGGAGGTCGCCGTCGCGCTCACCATCTCGTCACCAAACGCCGCGTGCGTCCGTCTCGGCATGTCGTACCGGCAGTGCTGCAACGCTGTCACAAGGCTGCGCGCCATCTGCGAAGCGAAGGAAATTCAACCGTGATCGCAAGAATGCGGAGGACTTTGATTTCGGCTGCGGAGATAGAGGTGTGGAGGATTGCATGCGCAAGACCATCACGATCACCACCTTCAGCTTCCCGAACGCCGCCCACTTCATCACCGGCAGCCAGATCATCGCCATGGTCAAGGAGTGCTGCGAGGGGCTCTTTGGCGCCGAGCAGTTCCGCTCCGCCTGCACATGCCACATCAGCACTGAGCCACTCAGCATCGGAATCTCGATCGAAACCCCCGAGGGTCAGGCGATGGCCCGCATCCTTCGGCACGTCCTCGCCAAGCAGCTGAGGAGCGACATCTGGTCCGAGGAGAACGTGACGATCGACGCGTTCAATCTGCAGGAAGTCGGGGGGCGTGCCTCCTGAACCGCATCCTGTCTTTCCTCAAATCGCTGTTTCCCCACAACCCATCACACCACCTCCCGCTCGTTCGAACCGGGCAGGGCGCGTTCACGCGCGACCTGTGGCCACACGACCTCGAAGAACCACGACCCATGAACCTCACGACCGACGTCGACCTCCGCAAGATCCTCCGAGAGCCCTCGGACACTTACCACGCCAAGGCGAAGGAGCACCTCTCCTCGCACGCACTCGGCGACTTCCGCCGCTGCCCGGCGCTCTTCCGCAAGAAGCAGCTCGGCCTCATCCCTCGCAAGGACAGCGATGCCTTCGTCGTCGGCCGCGCCGCGCACGTCCTGATCCTCGAGGGCCGCGAGCGCTTCGAGGCCGAGTTCGCCGTCGGCGGACCGGTGAACCCGAAGACGGGCCTCCCCTACGGCAGCGCCACGAAGGCGTTCTCCGAGTGGGCCGAGCGCCTCGGAAAGCCAGCGCTCTCCGATACTGACGCAGCGCTCATCGAGGAGATGTCGGCCAGCGTGCGCGGCCACGAGATCGCGTTGTCGCTCCTGGCCGACGGAGTCGCCGAGGGCGTCGTACGAGCCGAGTACGCGGGACACGCGTGCCAGGCGCGGATCGACTGGATCAACCCCACCGGCGGCGCGGGCATCGTCGACCTGAAGACCTGCGATCGCATGGACAGCTTCGAGTTCGATGCACGCGCCTTCGGCTACCTGCACCAGCTCGCCTTCTACCGCGCCGTGCTCGAGGCGGCGACCGGCGTCGAGCTTCCCGTGCACATCGTCGCGGTCGAGAAGCGCGAGCCCTACCGCACCGGCTGCTGGCACGTCGCACCCGCCGTGCTCGACGCCGCGCGCCGCGAGAACGAGGCCGCGATGGCAGAGCTCATCCGCTGCCGCGCGAGCGACACATGGCCCACCGGCTTCGAGTCCATGCGGCAGTTCGACCGTTCATGAACCACTTCTTCCATCCATCACCAACCCAAAGGGGAAATCAATGAAGCTCATCAAGCAGATCCAGCGAGGCAAGTCCGCACCACCACGCCGCGTGCTCGTCTACGGCACACACGGCATCGGCAAGACCACCTTCGGCGCGATGGCCGAACGGCCCGTGTTCATCCAGACTGAGGACGGCCTCGCGGGCGTCGAAGCAGACCGCTTTCCGCTGGCAGCGCGCTTGGGCGACGTGCTCAACGCGCTGGGCGAGCTCTACACCGAGGAGCACGAATTCGGCACCGTGGTCGTCGACAGCCTCGACTGGCTCGAGCGCCTGATCCATGCGGAGGTCTGTCAGAAGCGCAGCGTCGAGAGCATCGAGGACATCGGCTACGGCAAGGGCTACGTCTTTGCGCTCCCCCTCTGGCGCGAGGTGCTCGCAGGGCTCGACGCGCTGCGCAACGAGCGCGGCATGGAGGTGATCCTCGTCGCGCACGCGCAGATCGAGAAGTTCGCGAATCCCGAGACCGAGACCTACGACCGCTACGCGCCCCGCCTGCAGAAGCTTGCCAGCGCGCTCGTGCAGGAATGGTGCGACGAGGTGCTCTTCGCGACCTACCGCGTGCACACCCGCACGGCGACCGAGGGCTTCGACCGCAAGCGTGTCCAGGCGATCGGCACCGGCGAGCGAATCCTCCGCACCACCGAACGTCCCGCGCACGTGGCGAAGAACCGCCTCGCGCTCCCTGACGAGATCCCACTCGACCACCGTGTCTTCGCGGCCTACGCGCGTGGCGAGAACCCCATCCAGACGGCCGCAGACCAGAACTGAACCAGCAAGGAGCAAACCAAACATGGCATTCATCAACTTCAACGCGGCTGACGTCAATCCGAACTCGAGCTTCGAGCCCGTTCCGGCGGGCAAGTACGTGGCCGCGATCGTCGACAGCACGACCAAGCCCACCAAGAACGGCGCAGGCGAGTACCTGGAGCTCGTCTTCGAGGTGCTCGAAGGACCCTACAAGGGCCGCCGCGTGTGGGAGCGCCTCACGCTCAAGCACGTGAACGACACAACCGTGCGCATCGCCCGCGGGAACCTGTCGGCCATCTGCAGGGCCGTCGGAGTGATGACGCCCGCCGACTCGTCGGAGCTGCACGACCTGCCGCTCTCGATCACCGTGGCGCTCCGGAAGCGCGACGACAACGGCGAGATGGCCAACGTCGTGAAGGGCTTCGCCAAGCGCGAGGCACCGGCGTCGACGCCGCGCAGCGCTGCGGGAGGCGCGCCCTGGAAGCGCTGACGCGCACCTTCATGCTGCCGTACCCGCCGTCGGTGAACCACTACTGGCGGCATGTCGGCGGCAAGACCCTCGTGAGCCGCGAGGGGCGGCGCTACCGCAGCAAGGTGCGCTCGCTCCTCGCGGGCACGAGGCCGCTCACCGGACGGCTCGCCGTCGAGGTCACGCTCTTCCCGCCGGACCGCAGGCGGAGGGACGTCGACAACGCGCTCAAGGCGATGCTCGATTCGGTGGGCAAGGGAGGCGCGTACCTCGACGACTCGCAGATCGACGACCTGCGCGTGGTGCGGGGCGAGGTGGTGGATGGCGGTTCGGCACGCATCGAGATTCGGGAGATCGGCACACATGGAACTTCGTGACTACCAGCAGACCGCCGTCGAGGCGGTGTACGGGCACCTCCGCGAGCGCGACGACAATCCGCTCGTGGTGATCCCGACGGGCGGCGGCAAGACGCCCGTCATCGCATCGATCTGCCGCGACGCCGTCGCGCGCTGGCAAGGGCGCGTCCTCGTCCTGGCCCACGTGAAGGAGCTGCTCGAGCAGGCCGTCGGCAAGCTCGACGCGATGGCGCCCGGCCTCGGCGTGGGCGTCTACTCCGCTGGGCTCGGCAGGCGCGAACTCGAGCACCCGGTCACCGTCGCAGGCATCCAGTCGATCTGGCAGCGCGCTGGCGAGCTCGGCCCGGTCGATCTCGTGATCGTCGACGAGGCGCACCTCATCCCGCCGGACGACGGCGAGGGCATGTATCGGCAGTTCCTCGCGGACGCGAAGCTCGTGAATCCGCTCATGCGCGTGATCGGACTGACCGCGACGCCGTTCCGCATGCGCACGGGGATGATCTGCTCGCCCGAGGGGATCCTCAACCACGTCTGCTACGAGGTGTCGGTGGGCCAGCTCATCGAGCGCGGCTTCCTCTCGGCGCTGCGTTCGAAGGCGGGCAAGGTGAAGGTCGACATGAGCGACCTCAAGATCCGCTGCGGCGAGTTCGTCGCGAGCGAGGTCGAGCAGGCCTTCGACACCGACGAGGTGGTCGAGAGCGCATGCGCGGAGATCGCGGCCGAGACCAGGTCGCGCCGCAGCACGCTGATCTTCGCCGCCGGGATCGTCCACGGACTGCACGTCGTCCGCGTGCTCGGCGAGCGGCACGGCATCGAATGCGGCTGGATCGACGGCACGACCCCGGCGAGGGAGCGCGAGAGCACCATCGAGCGCTTCCGCTCCGGGGCGCTGCGGTACCTCGCCAACGTGAACGTGCTGACCACCGGCTTCGATGCGCCCAACGTCGACTGCGTGGCGCTGCTGCGGCCGACGGCGTCGCCCGGGCTCTACTACCAGATGGTCGGCCGCGGATTCCGCCTCGCGCCGGGGAAGGCCGACTGCCTCGTCCTCGACTTCGGCGGCAACGTCATGCGGCACGGGCCGGTCGACGACCTGCAGCTGCGCGAGCGAAGCCAGGGCGGCCGCGACGCCCCGATGAAGGAATGCCCCGGGTGCAACGCACTCGTGCCGATCGCGACGTGCGAGTGCGCCGAGTGCGGCCATGCGTTCCCCGAGCCCGAGCGCGAGCGGCACGACCCGACCGCGACCACGGAGGAGGTGCTCAGCGGGCGCAAGCCGCCGAAGGTCCAGCCCGTCTTCGAGGTGCGCTACTTCGTGCACTGGAAGCGGACCGATCCCGATGCGCCGCCGACGATGCGCGTCGAGTACCGCACGGGGCTCGGCACCTACCAGCGCGAGTGGGTCTGCTTCGACCACCCCGCGGGCAGCTACGCGCGCCGCAAGGCCGAGGAATGGTGGCGGCTCCGCTCGGATGCGCCGGTGCCGGAGAGCGTCGAGGAGGCGGTGTGGCTCGCCGAGGACGGCGCGCTCGCGGACTGCAAGGGCATCGTGGTCACGCGCAAGCCGGGCGAGCAGTACGACCGCATCAAGTCCCACGACCTCGGCCCGATCCCCGCATGGACGGAGCCCGAGCGCAAGCCCTACACGCTTCCCGAGGTCCCCGACGACGGGATTCCCTTCTGATGCAGCAGCCAACCACCATCGACGCGGCCCTCGCGTGCATCGCGCGCGGCTGGTGCCCGGTGCCCGTGCCCCACGGATCCAAGGGACCGCTCATTCCCGGCTGGCAGAAGCTCCGCATCGCGGGCGACGACGCCGATCGCCACTTCGCGGGCGACGCCAACATCGGCGTCCTCCTCGGCGAGCCCTCCGGCTGGCTCGTCGACGTCGACCTCGACTGCGAGGAGGCTCGCGAGGCCGCGGACCGCTTCTTGCCGCCAACCGCCTGCGTGACGGGCCGGGCGTCGAGCAAGGCGAGCCACCGCTGGTACGTGGCCCACGGCGCCCGCACGAGGCAGTTCCGCGATCCCGTCGACCGCTCGATGGTCGTCGAGCTCCGCAGCACCGGCGCGCAGACGATCGTCGGGCCGAGCGTCCATCCGAGCGGCGAGCGCTACGACATGCTCGAGGGCATCCCCGCGACCGTCGACGCCGAGGAGCTCGAGGCCTGCGTCCAGCGCCTTGCCGACCACGTGGTCGCGCGCCGTCACCGGATCGCGGAGCCGGTGGGCCAGGGCGGGGCGGCGGACGACGAGCATGTCGAGCGGCGCGCGATCGCCTACCTCGACCGCATGCCACCGGCCATCTCCGGCTCGGGCGGCCATGCAGCGACCTACGCCGCGGCGACCGCGCTCGTCCATGGCTTCGGCATCGCGCCGCCGAGGGCGCTCGCGCTCCTCGTGGCGCACTACAACCCCCGCTGCCAGCCGCCGTGGTCGGAGGCGGAGCTTGCGCACAAGGTCAACGACGCCGAGCGCAAGCCGCACTCGCGTCCCTACGGCTGGCTCCGCGACGAGCGCAAGGCGGCCGACCTCGGGGTCGACCTGTCGAACTTCAGCCTCTGCCGCGACGCCGCCGAGGACGACGACGAAGAGGACCGCATCGCCCCGCCGAGGGCGCTCGCGATCCTCCGCGAACACTACAACCACCGCTGCGAACCGGCGTGGACCGAGGCCGAGCTCTCGCACAAGGTGAACGACG
>JAJTGL010000129.1 GCA_021297795.1 Planctomycetaceae bacterium | reverse complement strand
TGAAGCCCGGTGTATCACCGTGCCTGCGCCGCATGCGTGGCGTCATCGTCTCGCTCGTACAGGCGCGATGGGCCCGATGGATTCGCGAGAACGATCGCAGGCTTGCGGCTGATCGCGAACTCGAGGACTTCCTGTTCGGATCGGCACGAACGAATGTTGCCATCCACGCGGAGCGGTTCTACGAGCTGCAGTCAGGCCGCTGCTTTTACTCGGGCGACAAGCTGCAAGGCCCGCGGGCCGGAGAGGTCGATCACTTCATTCCATGGTCGCGCTATCCGTTTGATTCGCCCTTCAATCTCGTGCTGGCGAGTCGCAAACTCAACAATGCGATGCGCGATCAACTGAAGCCGATCGACTGGCGCGATCGGTGGCTCGAGCGGAACACCGAAGCCCATGCCGTCCTGATCGCTCCGGGCCCCGAGGGATTCGGAGCGCGCGCCGACGATTCCGAAGTCGCACGGACGATCAGTCGGTGGCTGTATGGGCTTCGTGCGGGATGATCCGAACGCGACTCGCGGTCGGTCCCGCTCTCAGGCCGCCCAGCCGTTGCACGGGACTTCAGCCCCCTACCCCCTCGGCGCGGAATCGCGCGCGAGGTAGACGGTCTGCGAGGGGAACGCGAAGCCGGTGCCGTGCGAGGCGACGGTGTCCATGAACGCGAGGTTGAGGCGCTCGACCGACTCGCGGTAGACCGCCGCGTCGCTCGTGCGGATCGTCGCCTTGATGTCGACATCGAGGCTGCTCGCGCCGAACGCGAGGAAGTGGACGCGCACGCTCGCGGGGTCGACGAGCGCGTCCTTCGCGAGCACGTCGCGCAGCGCCGCCACGATCGCGCGCATCTGCGCCGGCGTCGTCTCGTACCGGAGCCCGAGCACCGCGCTCAGGCGGAAGCCGTCGCGCGCGCTCATCTTCTCGACGCGGCTCTGCGCGAGATCGCTGTTCGCGACCACGAGCAGCGTTCGGTCGGGCGTCCGCAGCTGCGTCGAGCGGATGCCGATCTTCTCGACCGTCGCGATCGTGCCGCCGATGTTGACCGTGTCGCCGGGCCGGAGCACGCGGTCGGCAAGCACCGACGCGCCTCCGAAGAGGTTCGCAAGCGTCTGCTGCGACGCAAGCGCGAGCGCCGCCGTGCCGATTCCGAGGCCCGCGATCACCGCCGAGAGGTCGAGTCCGAAGATCTGGAGCGCCGCCGACACGCCGAGGAGCCACACGAGCAGCACCGCGATCATGCGCGCGATCTTCACGATCGCGACCGCCTCGCCGATCCCGCGCGCGGTCATCTTCTCCTCGAGCACCGTCGACATCGCGCGGATCCACCGCACGACCGCCCACGCCACGATCAGCGCCGTCGCCGCGCGCGAACCAAGCGACAGGTTCTCGCGCGCGAGCGCGTTCAGCCCGAGCAGCTTCTCCGCGAACTGCATGGCGACCAGCGACAGCAGCACGCCGATCGGCGCCGACACCGCCGCGAGCGACAGCGCGAGCGCACCGAATCCGCGATCGGTGCCCGCCTTGGCCACGCGGCCAAGGATGCGCGAACCAAGCCAACCGAGCAGCGCACCGATGAGCGCGATCGCGGTCAATCCGATCCACTGCCAGAGATCGATCTCGGCGAAGCGGAAGTCGACGAGAAACGCCGGCAGCTGCGCGATCCACCACGAACCGAGCGCGCGGCTGAACTGCGGGATCTTCGCCACCGTCTCCGGCGCGAACGACCATCGACCGTCCTTCTCGAAGACGTCGACCGCCATCAACTCGTCGCCCACCTGGATCTCGCCGATGCGCACGTCGTCGGGCACGGTGCCCTCGTCATCGCCGTCGACCGCCTCGCGCAGATCAGGGATCTCGCTGAAGTCGATCCACAGCCGCTCATCGAGAATCAGCTTGAGCGCCCGTGCGAGGAGCACCGGATCGGCGCCCTCCGGCCATCCGCCCATCGGCCGGGCGAGGTACATCGCCGCCTCGTCCCACTCGCCCGCGCGCGCGTGGGTGATGAAGCCGTACACCGCGTTGCGCGCGGTGCTCTGGTTCTGCTCGGGCGGGCTCGACTCGGAATCCGTGGAAGCGCTCGCGGGGGATCCTCCATCCGCCGCGGCGCCGTCGTCCGCCCGCGCGACGGGAGCGTCGACGGGAACACCGACGGGAACACCGACGGAATGACCGATGGCGGTGCAAGTGCCGGCGTGCGCCGGCGCCGCCAGCATCGCGAGGATGAGGCCCAGCATGGGGGCGACGACGCGACCGAGCAGGGCCAGAAGTGCCTGCCGCCGGGCACCGGATCGGGCGGCACCCCGTGGCCGACCCAGTGGAAGTGGGGCTCGCAGCCGGTCGCTCTCGGGGCCGTGGACGTGGGGTCGGGTGGCATGCATGGCGCGGCTGAAGATAGCAAAGAGCGAAATCGCATCCGGCCCCGATTTCGGTCAAGGCACACCGAGACCATTTCGGTTTCTCCCGGTGATCCCCCAACACAAGGAGATGCCGTCATGTCATTGGAACACTGTCGTATTCCCGTCCGTCCCGCCCTTGCGCTTGGCCTCACGCTCGGCTGTCTTGTTGCCGGAACTGCGAACCTCTCGGCGGCAGCGACCATCGCCGAGCCCGGCATGCCCACCACGCTTTCGAGCAACCTTCCGAAGGTCTCGAACAAGCCGGTCCTCGAGCCGTCGGTGAAGGCCGCCCTCCGGAACCTCGGCGCGTCGATCGCCCCGCATGGCCCGATCGAGGCTCCCCCGGAAGTCGCTTCGGCGTTCAACCTGCTCCGTGGCACGGCGTTCAATCTCGCGCCGGCCGCGATCGGCGACTTCGGGCTCATCTACTTCACCGTTGTGGATCCGCGCACCGGCGCGCCGCTCGACCTTGAGCTTCGACCGACGTCGGTCCGCGCCCCGGGCTTCAAGCTGATCGCCCACAACGCGGCGAACCAGCCGATCGAGATGCCCGCGCCGGCACCAGCAACGGTCGGCGGCGTTGTCTCGGGCGTCGAGGGCTCTCGCGTCGCCGGTTCGTACCGAGACGGCCGCCTCACGCTTGCGATCTTCCTCCCCGACGGCGCGCGCATCAACATCGATCCGATGACGCTCGCGCTGCCGGATGCACTGCCCGGCGACCATATCGCGTACATGTCCGAGGACATCGCTCCGCACGACGGTCACTGCGGCGTGGACCATGACCACGAGCAGGGCGGGGGCGATGGCGGGAACGGCGGCATCTTCGGCGGCGGCGACGGCGGCATCGCCGGCGACGGCGGAACGGCCGGCGTCGCGTGCGACGTCCAGATGCTGATCGACTGCGACTTCCCCTTCTACAACCGCGCGGGCGGCACCGTCCTTGCGACGGCAGACCGCTCGGAGACGATCGTCGCGATCTCGAACCAGCAGTACATCAACCAGGTCGGAATCCGACACCTCATCTCCGGTCTCGTCGTGCGCAACACCGCTGGATCCGACCCGTACACCGGCGCTTCCCTCTGTACCGGCGGCGACGGCGACCTGCTCACGCAGACGACCGTGTACTGGACGAACGTGCAGGGGTCGCCGTACCCCACGCTCGATCGCGACATGGTGCACATGTTCACCGGACGCATCAGCGGCGGCACCATCGGATGCGCCTGGGTCGGCGACGTCTGTGGAAACACGACCGACTACGTCGCACACGGCGTGAGCGCGATCGACTACGTCGTCAATACGGCGCTCAGCACCGATCTCTTCGCACACGAAGCGGGCCACAACTGGGGTGCCGGACACTGCACGTGCTCATCGCCTGCATCGACCATGAACCCGTGGCTCACCGGCGCAAACACCTTCACGAACGCGCCGTCGATCGGCGAGATCACGGGCTGGCGCGCGGGCCACTCCTCGTGCTTCGACTGCGCGGCGTCGCAGAGCGACGGCTGCGGCGACGAGCGGGCAGGCAGCGCGTGGAGCGCCCATGCGAGCCCGTACTCGAGCAACGCCAACTGCTGCGCCATCGTGTGCGCGCTCGATGCCTTCTGCTGCGGCATCGAGTGGGACTCGATTTGCGCGAACCGCGCGCTCTCGACCTGCATCGACTGCGGCACGCCCGGCGCGGGAAGCCCGTACATCGCGCATGAAAACCCGGGCTGCAACGACCTCACCTGCTGTGCGAAGGTCTGCTCGGAGGATCCGTACTGCTGCAACACGACCTGGGACGGCTACTGCGTTTCCGAGGCGGAGTCGCTCTGCCGCTCTGGCATGTCCTGCGCGGATGCGAGGCTGATCTTCACCGCCTCAAGCCTCCAGTTCAACACCGGCGAGGCTGCTCCCGCCGCCGACATCTCGAGCTGCGGCACGGGCGATACCCGCGCCGTCTGGCGGAAGATCATCCCCGTCTGCGGGGGCGTCACCCGCATCCGCGTCTGCACCGACTTCGCGGAAGCGCAGATAGTGCTGACGGTGTTCTCGTCGTGCGGCGGCGAGGAGATCGCGTGCTCGACGACCAACTTCTCGGGCTGCGGCAGCGGCAATGTGCACCTCGACGTCCTTCTCGGCACAGGCCAGTACTACTACCTCCGCATCGCGACCGTCGGCGGCGCGACGGCGGCCGGCTCGCTGGAGATCAGCTGCAACGCGGTCTGCGGTACCGGCGGTTCGTGCACCTCGGCGCAGCCCTTCGGGAGCAAGGGATGCGCGGTCGCCGAATGCTGCGCGACCGTGTGCAACATCGACCCCTACTGCTGCGATACGAGTTGGGACATCGTTTGCGCAGGCGAGGCCGTCGACCTCTGCTTCCGCCCGGGCGATCTCGATCGCGATGGGGATGTCGATGCAGCCGATCTCTCGATGCTCCTCGCGAGTTGGGGTGGAGCCGCTGGCGATGTGAACGGCGACGGCACGACGGATGCCGCGGACCTCTCTGCACTGCTTGCGAACTGGGGTTGAGTCGGCGAGTCCCCCGCCCGCACGCGGCGCGAGATTTCCGAAGCACAGCGCCCGCGGCAAATGCCGCGGGCGCTGTTCATGTCCTACCACCAAAGGTCGCGGCCGCAGCCGCGACCGCTCAGGACTTCAACGCCGCCTGCGCCGCCGCGAGGCGCGCCACCGGCACGCGGAACGGCGAGCAGCTCACGTAGTCGAGGCCGCACTTCTGGAAGAACGCGATCGAGGCGGGGTCGCCGCCGTGCTCGCCGCAGACGCCGAGCTTGAACGCCTTCTTCTCGGCCTTCGCGACCGCGCGGCCCTTCTCGCAGGCCATCTTCACGAGGCCGCCCACGCCGACCGTGTCGATCGACTGGAACGGATCCTTCTCGAGCATGCCCTTCTCGAGATACGCCGGGAGGAACGACCCGATGTCGTCTCGGCTGTAGCCGAACGTCATCTGCGTGAGGTCATTGGTGCCGTAGCTGAAGAAGTCGGCGCACTCGGCGATCTCGTCGGCGGTCACGGCCGCGCGCGGGATCTCGATCATCGTGCCGATCGGGATGTCGAGGCCGTTCTTGCCACCGACCTTCACGCCCTTCTCGGCGCACACCTGCTGGATCGTCTCCTCGGTCCACTTGCGGAGGAGCGCGAGCTCCTTCTTCGTGCCGACGAGCGGGTGCATGATCTCGGGCCGCGCGTCGACCTTCTTCGCGCGGCACTCGATCGCGGCCTCGACGATCGCGCGGATCTGCATCCGGAGGATCTCGGGATACGTGATCGCGAGACGGCATCCGCGGTGTCCGAGCATGGGGTTCGCCTCGTGGAGCTGCGACACGCGACGCTTCACCTGCTCGAGCGACAGGCCCATCTCGCGCGCGAGCTCGGCCTGCTGCTTCTCCTCGTGCGGAACGAACTCGTGGAGCGGCGGGTCGAGCAGGCGCACCGTGACCGGCAGACCGTCCATGCGGTCGCCGCCGAAGAACATGTGCTCGGTGCGGCAGAGGCCGATGCCGACCGCGCCGAACTCGCGGGCGCGCCGCGCGTCCTCGGGGCTGTCGGCGTTCGTGCGCACCTTCATCTCGGCGTGCTTCGTCGACCAGTCCATCACCTTCGCGAAGTCGCCCGAGATCTTCTCGGGGATCGTCGCCTTCACCGCGCCGACCATCACCTCGCCGGTCGCGCCGTCGATCGACAGCACGTCGTCACGACCGAAGGTACGGCCGTTCACGTGCAGCTTGCCGGCCTTCTCGTCGATCGAGAGTTCACCCGCGCCGACGACGCAGCACTTGCCCCATCCGACGGCGACGACGGCCGCGTGGCTCGTCTTGCCGCCGGTCGAGGTGAGGATGCCGACCGCGCTGTGCATGCCGGCGACGTCCTCGGGGCTCGTCTCCTTGCGGACGAGGAGCACCTTCTCGCCCTTGTGGGCGCGCTCGACGGCCTCGGCCGCGGTGAACGCGAGCTTGCCGGTCGCGGCGCCGGGCGACGCGCCGATGCCGCGCGTCACGGTCACGGCGCCCTTCTTGTCGGCGGCCGCGAAGTACGGCAGGAGGAGCTGCGTGAGATCGCCCGCGGGAATGCGCTTGATCGCGGTCTTCTCGTCGATCAGCTTCTCCTTCACCATCTCGACGGCGATGCGCACGGCGGCCTGCGCGGTGCGCTTGCCGGTGCGGGTCTGCAGCATGAAGAGCTTGCCGTTCTCAACGGTGAACTCGATGTCCTGCATGTCCTTGTAGTGCTTCTCGAGCTTCGCACGCACCTTCATGAGGTGGGCGTACGCCTTCGGGAAGCGCTTCTCCATCATGGCGATCGGCTCGGGCGTGCGGATGCCCGCCACGACGTCCTCGCCCTGCGCGTTCACGAGGAACTCGCCGTAGAAGACGTTCTCGCCGGTCGTGTTGTCGCGCGTGAAGGCGACGCCGGTGCCCGAAGTGTCGCCCATGTTGCCGTAGGCCATCGCCTGCACGTTGACCGCGGTGCCGTTGAGGCCCTTGATCTCCTGGATGCGGCGGTACTCGATCGCGCGGTCGCCGTTCCACGAGCTGAACACGGCCTTGATCGCGTGCTCGAGCTGCAGCAGCGGATCCTGCGGGAAGTCGGCGCCGACCTGGTCCTTGTAGACCTTCTTGTACGCGGCGACGAGCTCCTCGAGTCCCTCGGTCGGGACCTGGGTGTCCTCCTTCACGCCGTACTTCGTCTTGATCGCGCTGAACGCGTGCTCGAACTTGTGGTGGTCGACGCCCATCACGACGTCGCCGAACATGTTGATGAGGCGGCGGTACGCGTCGAACGCGAAGCGGCGGTTGCCGGTGCCCTTCGCAAGACCCTCGACCGCCTTGTCGGTGAGGCCGAGATTGAGGACGGTGTCCATCATGCCCGGCATCGAGACGGCTGCACCCGAACGGACCGAGACGAGCAGCGGGTTCGTGTCGGAGCCGAACTTCTTGCCGAGCTCCTTCTCGAGCATCCTGATGTTCGCGCGAACGTCGTCCATGAGGCCCTTCGGGAGCTTCCCGCCGCAGTCGTAGTACGCCGCGCAGGTGTCGGTGGTGATGGTGAAGCCGGGCGGAACGGGCAGGCCGATCGAGACCATGTCGGCGAGGTTGGCTCCCTTGCCGCCGAGGAGCATCTTCTGACCGGCGTGGCCCTCGCACTTCGTCTCGCCGAAGTAGAAGACCATCTTGCCGGTCTTGACCTTGCCGGTCTTCGCGGCCTTCGCCGACTTCTTGCCCTTGCCCGACTTCGCACCCTTGCCCTGCTTCGAGGGCTTCGACTTCTTCTTGCTCGCCATTGGTGTGTGATTCCAGAGAGTTGCGTGCGCGGCGTCTTCCCGCCGCGGTGAATCGAGGAGTGTACAGAGAGGGCGGAAGGCCGGAATCGCGCGGATTTCCGCGCCTTTCGAAGCCGCGCGATGCGCCCCCTCGCGCCGACCCCCTACCATCGCGCCCCGTGTCGGCCATCGCCGCAACCATCCCCGACGCCGTCACCGCGGCCGACATCCTGCTGCGCTGGCCGGAAGGCGAGCCGTTGGCCGCGCTCGTGTCGGGAGGCGCCGACCGTGCGCACAACGGCTGGAGCATCTTCGCGCGGCCGCGCGCGACGATCGTCATTCCCGCGGACGCGAAACCGGCGGATGTCCGGACGATCCTCGATGCCGCGCTCGCTCGGACGCCACGCGGGCGCGCCGGCGCCGAGACCTCGGATCGTCGTTGCCCGTTCGACGGCGGCTGGATCGTCGCGCTGGGCTACGGGCTCGGTGCCGCATTCGAGGATGCGCTCGAGCCGCGCGGCGATGCGCGCGAACCGCTCGCCGTCCTCCACTGGTGCGAGGACGCGTGGATCGTCGATCATGCGACCGGCGAGCTCGCCGCGCTCGGCGAGCCGCCGACGCTGTCCGCGCGGCGCGAGCCCGACGAGGGCGCCTGGCGCATCTCCGGCCTCGCCTGCAGCGAGGGAGACGCGCAGTACGCGGCGAACGTGGCACGCACGGTCGAGTACATCCGCGCGGGCGACGCGTTCCAGGCGAACATCGCGCGGCGCTTCACCGCCCGGCTCGAGGGCTCGCCGCGCGCCTTCGCGCACGCCGCGATCACCTCCAACGGCGCGTGGTTCGGCGCGGCGATCGATCTCCCCGAAGGCGGCACGCTCGTCTCGATGAGTCCCGAGCTCTTCCTGCGCGTGGGGCCCGATGGATCGGTCGTCACCCGGCCGATCAAGGGCACCCGACCGGCGACCACCGACGCCCGCGAACTGATGGAGAGCGGCAAGGACGCGGCCGAACTTGCGATGATCGTCGACCTGATGCGCAACGACCTCGGTCGCGTCGCCGAGATCGGATCGGTCGCCGTGCGCGACGCGCGAGTGCTCGAGACCCACTCGACCGTCCATCACGGCGTGGCGGAAGTCGCGGCAACGCTGCGGAGCGACGTGTCCTGGCTCGACCTCCTCGCGGCGACCTTCCCGCCTGGCTCGGTGACGGGTGCTCCGAAGGTGCGCGCGATGCAGATCATCGACGACCTCGAGGCCTTCCCCCGAGGCTTCTACTGCGGCGCGATGGGCTT